>CAYPZM010000362.1:0-5593 GCA_964414825.1 uncultured Cytophagia bacterium
AATAAAGCGTTCGATGGTAGCGGCTTTGAAAAGATCGGTATTGTATCCCCACAGTCCCTGAACGCCATTTTCCTTTTCTTCCAGAATCAGGGTCATATCACATTTTATCGACCCGAATTGAGTTTCGTAAACCGAGACCTGCAAATCCGGCAATTCGAGCTTTCCTTTGGGCGTATTTTGCATCACAAACAGCACCTGAAACAAAGGCGAATAGGAGAGATTCCGTTGCGGTTGTAATTCCTCCACTAGTCTTTCAAACGGCAATTCTTGATGCTCAAATGCGTTCAAAACGGTTTGTTTGGTTTGTTGCAGTATTTCCCCGAAACTCGCCGTGCCGTTCAATTCACCACGAATGATCAGCGTATTGATGAGAAATCCAATCATGTGCTTTAATTCAGGCCGCTCACGATTTGCAACGGTGGTGCCAACGGGGATGTCCTCCTGCCCGGTATATATATACAAAAAGGACTGAAACGCCGCCATCAACGACATGAATAATGTGGTGCCATATTTCGAGTTCAGGTTGCGGAGTTTTTTCAAAAGGTTTTGCGGAATATCAAACGGTATGTGCGCCCCGGAAAATGTTTGAACCGATTGTCGCGGAAAGTCGTACGGCAATTCGAACAGCGGTGGCAAGTGCGCGAGTTGCCGGGTCCAATAGTTCAATTGATTCTGCTTGTGTGTGCTATTCAACCACTGCTGCTGCCACGCCGCATAATCCGCATATTGGATCGAAAGTTTGGAAAGAAGGGGCTGTGTGGCTTTTTGAAAGGCTGAGTAAAAATGAGCAAAATCCGCAATAAACACCCCAATAGACCATCCATCCGCGATAATATGATGCAGGACGACTAGAAGTATATACTCATCCGATGCACGCCGGTAGAGCGTAATGCGAAGCAATGGCGGCACCGACAGCTCAAGGGGCTTGCGTATTTCTTCCAAGACGAGGGCAGAAAACTCTGACTCGCTCAATGTAGTTGCAGGAACAGATACAATCACGGGGGGTAAATTTTGCAGAACCTTTTGTTGTGGGATGCCGGAGGCCGTGGGAAAATAGGAGCGTAGCACATCGTGCCGCTGTACAATAGCGGATACGGATTTTTCGAGCGCATCGTAATTTAATTGTCCTTTTAAACGCACCGCAAACGGCATATTGTAAAATGGACTTTTTGGCTCGAGCCGCTGTAGAAACCACAATTGCTGTTGTTGAACCGAAAGCGGCAAAGCATCCCCATCCGGACGTTTGGTTATTTTTGCCCGCTCTTTAAGGGCTCCGGTCTCTTTTAATTTTTTTAGAAATATCTCTCGTTGTTTCGGCGATAATCTGGCTAATCGGCTCGAAATATCCGCCATGCTACTCCCCATCAAGTTCGGATAAAATTCCTCTCAACTCCTCTTGATCTAATTCCGTATGTTTATCCAAATCTATTCCGTTTTGCCCCGCAGATTTTGCATTATCGATAAACGTATCTAGCGCATTTTTAAATGCATGGCCCAGCTTGTTTATCGTTTTGGAATCGAACGTATTTTTGTCATACATCACAACAAAATTAAAACGGCCCTGGACAACGCTGGCACTTGTTTCGAGCAGAAACTCGCGTTCATTGTCCGCCGCCCGTTCAGCTCCGGCCTCGTGCGCAGGCCTGATGACAAACGCTCCTTGTCCCTGCGCGCTATCAAACTGACCCAAATAATTAAACACAAGTTCGGGTTTGGAAACCTGAGCCATTGTGTCGCGCGTAGACTCGTCCGCCAGGTAGCGCAACACACCGAATCCGAATCCTTTGTTAGGCACATCCCGAACTTGATTCTTAACCACACTTGCCGCTTCCTCGATCGTCCGAGCCTTGTTAACGTTCAGAACAAGGGGATACATCGTAGTGAACCAGCCCACCGTACGGGATGTATCCAGATTTTCCGCAATAGGTTCGCGACCGTGGCCCTCCATTTGAATCCAAAATTGATCCTGACCGGTCCACTCTTTTAAACCCAAGCTCAACGCAGTCAAAAGCACCTCGATGAGTTGCAAGTCGTACGCAGCCGGCACATGCCGCAACAGGAGGTCGGTCTGTTCCTCATCAAGAGTTACAGAGGTTTGTGCGCTATCCGACTCTTTGTTTGAACCCTTTTCAAAATTCCTGGGCAATAAAGTAAATGGCTGTTGAGCCAATGTTTGCCAGTAGGACTGTTCGGAACGCAAAGCTTCCAAAGTGCTGTACTCTTGCAACGCGCTCGACCATTCCAGAACCGATGTGGTCTTGGGCGGAAGCTGAGGCGTTTGTCCTTGAGACAAGGCTGTATAAACGCTGTGAATGTCTTCCAGCAAAATGCGCCACGACACGCCGTCGATCACGAGATGGTGACAGACAAGGTGAAGCCGATCACCGCCGGCAGATTTCGGCAAATGGAAATAGGTCAAACGAAAAAGCGGACCGCGCTCGATATGCAGGGCTTCCTGGGCTTTGTTGACAACTGAAGCGACCTGTGAATCGACATCTTTACTCCCATGCGAAAGGTCAACATACTCAAATGGCAAAACATCGATCTCCGCTGCTATACTCGCTTTCCATTTCTCTTTTGTAAATGAAAACCGCATACGCAAGACGTCGTGATGCTCCAGAATGAGCAACACGGTTTGTTTCAGCAGCTCAGCATTAAGAGGCTGGCCGACTTGCAGCAACAACGACTGATTAAAGTGATGCGGATTTGCCAACTGACGTTCAAAAAAGGCATGCTGAATAGGTGTGAGCGACACCTCGCCCGACACTATCCCCTGCTCGGCACGAATGACCGGTGCGGTGCCGGCGCGCGATGCCAATCCACGTATGAAAGGCTGCTCAAAAATATCTTTGGGCGACAAAGACAGGCCGCGCTGTTTGGCACGGGCAATGACTTGAATGCTGAGAATGGAATCGCCGCCCAAAGCGAAAAAGTTATCATCAATGCCAACCTCTTCCACACCCAACACCTGTCGCCAAATGTCCACCAAAACTTTTTCATGTTCGGTATTGGCGCGAGCGAATTCATATCCCAAATCCTCACGATCTACTTGCGGTGCGGGCAAAGCTTTGCGGTCCAGTTTTCCGTTGGGAGTCAGTGGAAAGGTTTCGAGCGCGACAAAAAATGCCGGTACCATATAATCCGGTAAACGTTCCAGGAGAAAATCACGCAAATCGGAAACCGTAGCTTTTTCAGCAACAGGAACATAATAGGCCACCAGTTTTTTGTCTCCCGGTGAATCTTCGCGTACTGTAACAAGACTTTCCTTGACCGATTCGTGTCGACTTAAATTTGCCTCAATCTCGCCGAGCTCCATACGATAGCCGCGGAGTTTGACTTGGAAGTCGAGGCGCCCAACATATTCAATCTGACCATTGGTTAAAAACCGACCCAAATCACCGGTGCGATACATTCGACTCCCCGGCTCTCCAAATGGATTGGGGATAAATTTTTCAGCCGTAAGCTCCGGTCGATTGAGATAGCCGCGCGCCACGCCAGCGCCGCTAATGCAAATTTCGCCCACCACACCTACCGGAACCGGCTGCTGAAAGCGATCCAGAATATAAATCCGAGCATTGGCCAATGGACTGCCAATATTGGGTTGCTGCTCGCTTTGGTTAATCCAGCATGTTGTGGCATCCACCGTACATTCGGTGGGGCCATACATATTAAAAACTTGGGCTTTGGGATTCTCGCGCAGTTTCGCCCAGGTCGCCTCATCAATGGCCTCACCACCGGGCAACAAGGCTTGCGGAACCCATTCGGAAGACTCGAACAAACCGGCTTGCAGCAACAATTTCAATTGAGACGGTACACAATCCAGCACATCAATGCGCTGCTCAGTGATATAGTCTAACAGCGCCGCGCCATCCGTACGAACATCCGCGGGAATAATGCAGAGATGGTGCCCGCGCAACAGCGTCACCAGCTCTTGTACCGAGGCGTCGAACAAGAGCGGAGCGTTAAGGCTCGTGCGTAGCGGCCGTTTTTCCAAATGGCTGTAAATGGATGTTTCGAGCCCGACCAACAGGTTGTAAGCTGAACGGTGAGAAATCATCACGCCTTTGGGGCGACCTGTGGAACCGGATGTATAAATCACATACGCAGTTTGGTCTGGAAAAACCGGAATCTCCGGATTTTTCTTGGACAAAGATTCCACAAGAGGCCAATCCGAGTCCATACATAAAACGTGTTGATTGGAAACGGGCAACTGATCCATGATGGACTGTTGAGTCATTAGATATTCGAGCCCCGTATCCTGAAAAATAAACTCTAAACGCTCGCGCGGATAATCGGGATCGAGCGGCAAATAAGTGCCGCCAGCTTTAAGCACCGCCAAAATCGCCACAATGGATTCGACAGAACGTGACATACAAATCCCAACGAACGTTTCCGACCTTACTCCTTGCGACATCAAATAATGAGCTACTTGATTGGCGCGTTCGTTCAATTGCTGATAGGTGAGTTCCTGATGTCCATCCGATACGGCTGGGGCCTGCAGGGTCGCGTTTACCTGCTGTTCAAAAACCTGCGCCAAGGTCACGATCTCAGGCAAGTCGATTTGAGTGCGATTGAATCCGGATACGATTTGCTCTTTGAACGAGTCGGGCAGCAAATTCACATTCAGCACCCGTTGTTCCGGATGTCGGGTCAATTCGTCTAATATCTGTTCGTACAATCGAACCATTCGAAAGATGGTCGAGCCATCAAACAGGTCGGCATTGAATTCGAATTGACCACGAAATTGACCGTTGCGTTCGACCATACTCACGGACAAATCGAATTTGGAAGCGCCACTGGATATTTGGAATACCGAGAGATTCATGGCCGACAATTTGATTTGCTCGAGCGCCGAGTCCTGGAATGCAAACATCACCTGAAAAAGCGGTGTGTGGTTGGTATTGCGCTCCGGGTGCAGCACGTCGACAAGTTTTTCAAACGGGACCTCCTGATGCTGATAGGCATCGGTGGCCGTGGTTTTGAGCTGCGCAGCAAATTCTTGAAAACTTGGATTTGCCGTTAGATCGCCGCGGATGACCAACGTGTTGACAAAAAATCCAATTAGCGGTTCAACCTCGTTACGAGTTCGGTTAGCAATGGGCGTACCGACCGCAATATCGGTTTGGTTGGCGTAGCGCGCCAGCAGCACTTGAAAGGCCGCCATTAAGGTCATAAAGTCGGTGACATGGTATTCGCGCGCAAATGTTTTAATCTGCTGGCTCACTTTGGGTGAAATTCGAAAAATGAGATCACGGCCATTGTGCGTTACCACAGCCGGACGTGGGCGATCCGTAGGCAATTCGAGAACCGGTGGCAATCCTTCGAGGTGATTGCGCCAGTAATCGATTTGAGCTTGCAAACGCTCTCCGGCCAACCATTGGCGCTGCCAAGCCGCAAAATCGACATATTGAATGGGCAAATCCGGCAATTCGGGATTTAAATTGCTGTACAGTTGTTCATATAGAGTCGAAAGCTCGCTGATGAGCACATTAACCGACCAGCCGTCCGAGATGATATGGTGCATGACAATCACCATCACCACCTTGTCCTCGGCCAGGCGGGGAGAAGGACCGTCTCCGAGTGGGGGGTAGCA
>CAYPZM010000363.1:0-5586 GCA_964414825.1 uncultured Cytophagia bacterium
GTTGGCCTGTCTGTGTTTTTTGGACGCAAAAATGCGCTTTCGGAAAATGTGATGATCCAGTCCATTGGCGCGGCGTCCGGCGTGGTGGTTGCCGGGGCCATTTTTACGATACCTGCAATTTATATCCTGAACTTGGATGCCAAATTTTTCCAGATTTTTCTCTCCTCGTTATTTGGCGGCTTTTTGGGAATTTTATTTCTCATCCCGTTCCGCCGTTATTTTGTCAGAGAAATGCATGGCCAGTTCCCGTTTCCCGAAGCGACGGCTACGACCGAGGTGTTGGTCGCTGGCGAATCCGGTGGCGACCAGGCGAAAATATTGCTCAAAGCCATGGCCGTGGGCGGTATTTACGATTTTATCATCGGCACCTTTCACTGGTGGGCTGAGGTCTTTACATCCCGCGCCGTACCATTTATGAAAGGTCTGGCCCAGGATGCGAAACTGCTGTTTAGCCTCAACGTTGGCGCTGCGGTTATGGGGCTCGGTTATATTGTCGGACTGAAATACGCCGCCATAATTGCCGCCGGCTCCTTTGTCTCCTGGTTTGTGCTGGTGCCCATGGTGAATTATTTTGGCCAGGATTTGACCACGATCGTTGGCAGCACAGCGGATATGCTGATTTCGCAAATGTCTGCCGAGGAAATTTTCGGCACCTATGTACGCCACATCGGTATTGGCGGCATTGCCATTGCCGGTATTTTGGGGATTTTGAAATCGTCGAAAATTATTGGCGGCGCCATGAAATTGGCCTGGGTCGAGATTATTGGCGGCAAGGGCTTGCAACAAAAAGGCCAGCAAATCCGCACCGATCGCGATTTGCCCATGGGCCTGGTTGGCGGTTTAATTGGATTGCTCGCCGTATTGATTTTTATCTTTTTCTGGTTCGGTGTCGTCAACAATGTGGTGCACGCTATTGTTGGTCTGCTCATCGTTCTGGTAATATCCTTTTTGTTCACCACCGTGGCGGCACGCGCCATCGCCATTGTCGGGACCAATCCGGTCTCCGGCATGACCTTGATGACGTTGATTTTGTCCTCCGTCATCCTCACCCGCGTCGGCCTGTCCGGCCCGACCGGCATGGTCTCCGCCTTGCTCATCGGCGGCGTGGTCTGCACGGCGCTCTCCATGGCTGGCGGTTTTATCACGGATTTGAAAATCGGTTACTGGCTCGGTACAACCCCGATCAATCAACAGCGCTATAAATTTCTCGGCACACTGGTCGCTGCCGCCTCGGTTGGGCTGGTGATTATGATGTTGAACGAAACCTATGGTTTTGTTGGCGAGGGCGCGCTGGTCGCCCCGCAAGCCAATGCCATGGCCGCGGTCATCGAACCGCTCATGTCCAACCAACCGGCGCCGTGGATGCTTTATATTGTCGGCGGTATTTTTGCGCTCATTTTGGAAATGATCGGCATTCCGCCATTGGCCTTTGCACTGGGCATGTACATTCCATTGGAGCTGAATACGCCGATTTTGGCCGGCGGCATCATTTCGCATCTGGTTATCAGAAGCACCTCCGACGAAAAGCTTTCTGCCAAACGCCGCGAGCGCGGTACGTTGATCGCATCGGGATTTATTGCCGGCGGTGCTATTATGGGCGTATTGTCTGCGTTTTTAAAATTCGTTAAATTTGATGAGCTTGCCTTTATCTCTCCCATCATCACCGAACACTGGGCTGAAGCCGATGGCGGCCAGCTTTTGGGATTGGGACTATTCCTATTGGTCTGCCTGTACATGTATGTGGATGCGAAAAAGGCCAAAGTTGAATAGACACTTTATTAAATAGTGTAACTTTTGAGCCGGTTTACGCCGGCTCTTTTTTTTGTCAAAAAGTTCGTTCAAGATTTCATCTTGTACGCGAAACAGATTTGGCCTTTTGGTACCAAACCGGGCTTGGCCTTTTTCGATTTTGCGTCCAGTGATGGAATTCCCGGATGAGCCTCAACCGAATGGAGTGCTTGTGAAACTCATCTTTTACATCTCCGGCCATGGCTATGGCCATGCCGTTCGCGATATCGAAATAATTAAAACGCTACGAGCCAGAAAGCCTGATGTTGAGATTCATATCCGCACCAAAGCGCCAAAATGGTTGTTTGAACCGCTGTTGAGCAACCGAATTTTTTACCACGAGCGCGAGCTCGATTTTGGCGTGCGGCAAAAAAACAGTTTTAGCGCCGATGTTCTATCTACCTATAATGGTTATGCTGCATTAATCGCAGTAAAGGAAAAGTTGATCCAAGAGGAAGTCCAATTTCTAATTACCGTGCAACCGGATGTTATTCTCTCCGACATCACGCCCTTTGCCTTTGATGCGGCGGCGGACTATGGTCTACCCGCTATCGGCATCGGTAATTTTTCCTGGGACTGGATTTACAGCGGCTTTCTCAACGACATGCCGCAGTTCGAGCGAATCATCAACGATATTAAGAATTCCTATGCCAAGGCCGACTCTTTGTGGCGCATCCCGTTTTATGGCGATATGTCGGCGTTCCCCACTATCGAAAATGTCCCACTCATTGGCCGAAGCGCTGCGATGCCCGGAGGTGAGGTGCGCCGGCAACTGGGAATTTCTGATCCATCGCACTCTAAATATGTATTGCTGGGATTGCGTGCTGCCGATCTGGCGAACGTAGATTGGCATAAAGTCGGTGCACTTTATGACATCACTTTTATAGCGGTGTCGCGCGATATCCATCTAAAAAACTGTATTCATTTAAAAGAAGGCGATTTGCCCTTTGAAGACGTACTGAATGCCTGCGATGCCGTGCTCTCCAAACCCGGATACAGCATGGTCTCCGAAGTGATCGTCAACCAAACACCGATTGTATATGTACCGAGAAATGATTTTTTAGAAGATGCCGAATTGATTCGAGGCTTGCAAGAGTATGCCGTTTGTGAGGAGGTTTCGCAAAAGGACTTTTTTGCCGGGAATTGGCAAGGGGCGTTTGATCGGCTGTTTGCTAAACAGTTGAATTGGAAAGATATTCGAACTGATGGAGCGGAACTGGTTGCAAGAAAGATTGTCTCATAAAAACCAAATCTAATTGCTTTTGATTTGTAGCACACCTGAAAAGGTGTACTACAAATTTACCACCTAATTTGTACATTCACTATGTCAATTCACTCCAAATCATACCTCATGCTCCATTGACGCCCCGCAATATTTGCAAAACTTGGCATCCGCATCGTGCCCCTCGGCGCTGCAGTTGGGACACGATTGCGTGGACACGGCATGCGGTTGCACGCGAGATAATTCTACTGTAACTATCCCCGTGGGTACCGCAATGATGGCATAACCAAAAATCATAATCATCGCGGCAATGGTTTGTCCCAGCACGGTTTGCGGTGAAATATCGCCATAGCCCACCGTAGTGAGCGTCACAATTGCCCAATACATGCTGCGCGGAATGCTGGTAAAGCCGTGCTCTTCACCTTCGATGACGTAGAGGAGACAGCCAAAAATTGTCACCAGCGTAAGCACGGTAAACAAAAACACGGTGATTTTGCGACGGCTAGCGCGCAAGGCCTGCAACAGGTTTTCCGATTCTTCAAGATATTGTACCAGTTTGAGCACACGAAACACCCGCAGCAGCCGCAAAATGCGAATGATCAGCAAATAACGGCTCACCGGTACAATCAGGCTCAGATAGCTCGGTAAAATTGCCAGCAAATCCACAATGCCGTAAAAGCTGCGGGCGTACATCATGGGGCGTTTCACGCTGTACAGCCGCAAGCCGTATTCCCCCGTGAACAACAGCGTGAAAAACCATTCGATGCCCACCAGCAGTTCATAATATTTCAGGTGGATGGGTTCTATGCTGTCCAGCATAACGGCGATTACGCTGATCAAAATGCTAAAGATCAACGCAATATCAAATATTTTACCCGCTGGCGTATCCGCCTCAAAAATGATTTCGTGCAAACGCGAACGCAACGAGGTGTGAGGTTTCTCTTTAAAATTCATGATGAAAATTGTACATTATAAAAATGTTAGCCGAACTTTTGTTTAAAAAGAACATACATAAACAATGGACGAATTTCAACAGATATGAACGTTTTTAGCATTATTTCAAAAAAACGCGATGGACGCCGCTTGAGCGAAGACGAGATTGACTATTTTATTCAAGGCTATGCGCAAAATAAAATCCCGGACTAT
The DNA here is from genome assembly GCA_964414825.1 of uncultured Cytophagia bacterium. Taxonomy (GTDB): domain Bacteria; phylum Zhuqueibacterota; class Zhuqueibacteria; order Residuimicrobiales; family Krinioviventaceae; genus CAYPZM01. The sequence goes on from CAYPZM010000363.1 coordinate 4,157, forward strand.
CAAATGTCGGCGCTGCTAATGGCCATTTATTTGAATGGAATGGATTTTAACGAAACCGCAATCCTGACGCGCTCTATGCTGCACTCGGGGATTCGTATGAATTTTAAAGAGATCCCGGGATTTAAAATAGACAAACACAGCACTGGCGGCGTCGGCGACAAGGTGTCGCTGATTCTGGCACCATTGGTGGCGGCAGCAGGCGTCCAGGTGCCGATGATTTCCGGCCGCGGTTTGAGCCACAGCGGCGGCACGCTGGACAAGCTGGATGCCATTCCCGGCTTTCGTACTCAACTGTCGGTGGATGAATTTTATCAGCAAATTGAGCGGATTGGGGTATCTATGATCGGTCAAACCGAGCGTATCTGTCCGGCTGATAAAAAAATATACGCTCTGCGCGACTCTACGGCTACCATCGAATCGATTCCGCTCATTACGGCAAGCATCCTCAGCAAAAAATTGGCAGAAGGCATCGACGGCCTGGTGTTGGATGTAAAAACGGGTGCCGGCGCCTTTATGAAAGAATTGGATGATGCCCGGGCACTTGCGGACAGTCTGGTCAAAACCGCAGCAAAACATGGACTACAGACCACGGCGCTGATTACGCGCATGGATCAACCGCTCGGTTATGCGGCCGGCAATTGGCTGGAGACGCGTGAATGCATCGATTGCCTGCGCGGCAATGGGCCGCCCGATTTGATGGAAATCACCCTAGCCCTGAGCGCACGCATGCTGCTGATGGCAAATAAAGCAGATACCGTTGACAAAGCTTTTGATCTCCTGAATGACCTTTTAAAAAGCGGTGCCGCGTTTGAAAAGTTTTGCGATATTGTTAAAGCTCAAGGCGGCGATGTGTCGTTCATTCATGATCCGGAAACGTATGATTCTGCGAAAATTATTCAAGACCTCACCGCGCCGCAAGATGGATTCGTTAACGAAATTAACGCCCTCACAGTGGGGCTTTGTGTTGTGGATTTGGGCGGCGGCCGGCAAGTGATGGAAGACCAAATCGATTACAAAGCCGGAATTGTTCTGACGCGCAAGGTTGGGGATTCCGTAAAAAAGGGCGACATCATGGCTACGATTCACACCGATCGAGAACATGTTGTGCAACGAGTGAGCGAATCGTTGCTGGATGCCTTTGAGATTGAATCTTCCAAACCGGAACCACGAGATTTAATACTTGATGTGATTGAGATTGACAACTAACTTGTCGAGGCTGTCGGAAAAGCTCGAAGCAAAGTCATGCCTGGGAGGCAGGTATCCATAACTCCTATAAAAATTGACTCCCGCCTTCCAGAGCGTTGCAGATTCAAACGACACTCTCTCGTTCCCCCGCTCTGCGGGGGAATTGCAGCATGGACGCTCGGCGTCCAGCACTTGTTGCGAGTTTCGGACGCAGAGCGTCCTATACTGCATTCCGCCGCTCCCGC
>CAYPZM010000364.1:0-5576 GCA_964414825.1 uncultured Cytophagia bacterium
TAAGCTCTGACAGGGTTTTTTCCTTTTCCAGCCTGGAAAATAATTTTCGCAATTTCTCTAATTTTACCCTATCTTTAGTGAACTAATAGCACCTCAGCTCTTGAACCGAATGAATTTTAACACGCGTGGCATTTCGATATTGAAGCATCCATTTAAAATTTTTCTGCTACTGTTTTTCGCAGCACAAGCAGTCCGCGGTTCGCTGCCCGCGAACGTGCACATTGTCGAGCAAACGAACAATCGTATTCGGTTGCAAGTGGTTGCTGACATTCCTTCTCCGCGCATTCTTTCTTTGAACGGTCAGCCTGTTTCTGTCCTTAGAATAAAAGAGTGGCCGCTTTATGTGGACGCCCAAGGTTTCCAACTGCCGTATCGGCCCGTCTTGTTGCATTTGGCCAATTCCCAAGCTCAAATCCGTTTGATCTCAGTTTCGGAAACCCGAATTCCCATGCCACCGCCTAATTTGTATGAGGAAACTGCAATTGGGGATTCGTCAAACTCTACAGAGATAAAAAAACTGGAACCATCTTATTCGCCTGAAAACATTGTGGATATTGACTATCTGGGAAACTATCGACAGCACAACTTGTGGAATGCACAGGTGTTTCCCTATCGTTACGATCCCCAGACCGGCGAATTGGTCGTGTTGGAAACGATTGTTTTTGACATTATTTCCGGCAATACCGCTGGCGCCACAATTCCGATTCAAGAATCGGATCGGAATTTTCTCAAAAAGATGGGAGCCATTTCCGCCACTCCATATCAAGCCGCATCCACCGTTTCTTTGAGCAAGCCTGTGGCAGAAACAGGAGAACGCTGGAAAATTTTAGTGAATCGCGACGGTCTATATCGCATAACCGGTGCCGATCTGGAAGCCGCCGGGATTAATCTTTTGGATATTGATTTTAGAAATATCCGCCTTACCAGTTATGATCGTGATATTGCTCTGTTTCCCGTGGGCTGGCGCGATGGACAGTTTAATCGCCAGGATTATATTGAATTTTGGGGCCAATACAATCGACAACGATTTTCAGACACGTCGCCGGATTTATATGAGGACCCCTTTACCGCCACGCGCATCTATTGGCTCTCCTGGGAAAAACGCGGCCTGTGGATGGCCGAGGAATCCGGGCAATTTGGTAATCTTCAACCCGGCGAATACACCCGACCCTATTCGTTTCTCGAAACCGTGCATTTTGAAAAGGATCATTATTATGATCGTTTGAGCAATGTTACCGGAGACACCCTGCGCGACCACTGGTTTTGGGATACGGGTATCAGCTCGGGCAAAAAAGTGGATTATCCGTTTATGCTGGCGCATCCGGACGACCAATCGCAGTTGCCTGTCTCGGCGCGCATTATGTTCAGCGGTCGCACAACGGTCGTCAACATCCCGCACGATGTTTCCGTGTATTTAAACGACAGTTATCTGGTATCTCACCAATGGTTTGGTCAAAACATTGCCGACCTTTATAGCGGTGCCGGCGCCTCTATCAATGGTGCGGACTTGAATGACGGAGAAAATCGCCTCAGCGTCGTGAATAACGTTGGGCCACAAACCTATGACTTTGTGATGCTCAATTGGTTCGAAATCACTTATCCGCGATTGTACCGCGCCCACAACGATTTGATCAAATTTACAATCCCGCCCGATGCCAAACAGGGCAAATTTTTGTTTCGTATCGACGGATTTTCTCGTTCTGATATTCACGTTTATAAATTGCATCAAAGCAAGATTGTTGGCGGGGTGATCGAGGAGATCACTGATTTTAATAATGTAACATCAATCCAAATCAGCTTTCAAAATGATGTGTTTTCGCCGGATGTGGAATTTGTCGCTGTATCCGGTTCCGCAAAACTAAAACCGCTACTCATTGAAAAAGACAATCCCAGTACCCTCGCAAGTACCGATCTTGCCGCCAATTATCTGGTTATAACGCATCGACGTTTTGCCCCTTCGACCGCGCTGCAAGAATTGCTGGAACTGCGGCAGTCTCAAGGTTACTCTGTTCTCAGTGTTGATGTTCAAGATATTTACGACGAATTTAATGCAGGCCATCCCAGCTCATTCGCAATTAAAGATTTTCTCAAACATGCAGTTAGCCATTGGCAGGCGCCAAAATTAAAATACGTTCTATTGGTGGGCGATGGCAGTTATGTGCGCTATGACGCCCAGGGCGATACGCTCGACCTGGTGCCAACCCATATGCGGCAAACTTTGGTGTACGGCGCGGCAGCGTCGGATTATTGGTACTCGTTGCTTTCCGGTAATGATGAAATTCCCGAGCTCTACATCGGGAGGCTGCCGGCGCGCAATGTTGATGAGCTGGACTTGTATATCAACAAACTGATCGAGTATGAAACATCTCCACCTTCGGGCGAGTGGCCAAACCGCATTCTGGTCATTGGCGGCAACAGTTCGGATTTTCGCTCGCAAGGGCTTTCACTCGCTAACACAATTCCTCCACAATTTGAAACGCGGTTGTTGTTTACTTTGAAAGACCAATCCGCGGAAACTGATCCTTACTTTGGCGGGACTTCGGACTTGTTGGACTATCTCGATTTGGGCTGCAGCGTGGTCACCTTTCACGGGCATGGCGGCGGCGCCATTTGGGCGGACAATGGTTTGTTGCGTTTGGAAGATGTTAGCCGAATTTACACACAAAAAAAGATGCCTTTTTTTCTCAGCATGACCTGTTTTACCGGTTCGTTCGAATCGCCCACCCGCGAATCGCTTGCCGATGCCCTGCTATTCACAGAAACCGAAAGCGCCGTAGCCATATTGGGCGCCAGTGGAGTGGGCTGGACCTGGAACGATTATTTTTTACAAACCGAGCTGCTAAAACAAATTTACATCAACAAGGATTGGACCTTGGGGGAAATGATTGCTGCCGGCAAAATCTCCTACTTGGCGCATTACAAAACGGCCCAGGCCGTAAGCCAGGTCAACCAATATCATCTACTTGGCGATCCGGCTACGCGTTTGGTGTTGCCACAGCATTACGTTACGGTCGAACTGGATGAACCGATTCTTCTTCGTGGAGATTCGGTTCGGGTTAGCAGTGATTTGCCATTTTCTCAAGGGACGGGATCGTTTGATCTTGAGGATAGCTTGAGATCAATAGTGGACGAAAAACCGGTGTTGGTCAACAATTCTCGAACGAGCAGCACTCTAAAAATAGATGATAAATTTGCCGGCGAATCCGGCGTTATCCGATTTTACGGCGCGGATGATTTTGGCCGCACGCGCGCTCATGGAGCCGCATCGATTTCTCTCAAAGGAGTCGTGTTTGATTCTGCCTATGTCCAGCGCACTCCGGAAGATAGCCTCTATTTTTATACGCGCATTACCAGCCGCGGTCAATTGAATGAGGTGTGGTGCTATGCCTTGAACGATTCGATAAAGATGCTGCCGACGCAGAATAATTGGTATCGTTCCGAACGCGCTGTTACTGTGGTTTGGACCGGATTTCAATTTTCCTATTATTTTGGCGCCTGGGATTCGGAAAAACAGCACTATAAGAGTGGACTGTTCAAGTTTTATATCAACCTAAATGTTGATGTTGCTGTGAATGAAACGGATGTGCGATTTGTCGGAACGGAACGCGTATATTTGCAAGCAACCCTCAACAATAACAGCAGTAACGAGGTGCTACAGCTCCCTGTGCTGTTTGAAATCCAAGCCACGGATACCTCGTGGCAGGTGATTGGCCGCGATACTGTGGATATTTTGGCATACACGTCCGCCGAAAGCCGCATACGCTATTCTCCTGCGCCAGGACGATTATCGGTTCGCGTCACCTTGGATCCCGACAGCACTATCAACGAAGATAACAAGATGAATAATAGAGTGACGCGTCAGCTCACGCCGCTGCTGTTCCAAGCTACGCCCAAGGGTTTTTGGCTAAACGATCAGTTTACAACGGTGCTGAACTATGATGACAAATTATCGGTCGAGTTGCCTCAGGCCGCAATAACCGGCGAAGCCGTGTTGATGATTGCGCCGGCGCAAACAGTTAATATCATCCAGCAACCCGATTATCATCATATCGAAACCACGCCAACATATGACTTGCGTTTTATTACGCCGCTAATTTATTTAGAAAAATCGGCATCAGTGTCTCTAAATTCGCACCCGGATAGCACGGCTGCAGATACATTGTTAAATCAACTATTTCTGTACCGATTTTCAAACCAAACAAAAAAATGGCTGCGCTGTGATTCGCGGCGGCAGGACAAGCTATTAATCGCCTCGCTGCCGGTATTTGGCCAGATCGCATTGTTACAGGTTCAAGATACATCGCCGCCCGATGTTCAAATCTCTATGGACGGCCAGCCGCATGTGTCGCGAAAATGGACCAGCAACGAACCGCGCATCAGCATTCGTCTTCAGGACGAAAACGGCATCGATATTTCGCCGGAAAAAACTCGCCTCTCACTGGATGGTAAACGTGTCGATGCGGATGTTGCGTTGCCGGATTCCATTGTGGATGGAAATCAAATCATTATCAATTACAATCCGCAGTTGCTACCCGGCGAGCATGTGTTGACGGTTCAAGCTACGGACTGCAACCAAAATCAAACTCAAGAGCTGGACTTTGTTTTTCGCGTAGCGCACGAATTTGACATTCAAATGCTGGGCACCTACCCCAATCCCTTTGAACAGGAAATCCGTTTTGTCTATCTATTTACCGCGCCATCTGAAGACATGTCTTTGAAAATTTTTACCGCATCGGGACGTTTGATCCGCACTATCGAACCGCAGGATGTGATAGACGATCCGAATCCTCTGAGCGCCGACTATCACGAGGTTTTTTGGGATGGTCGCGACAGCGAGGGGTTTGAAATCGCAAATGGTGTCTATTTTTATCGCCTTTCCGCCAAGTCGGATGGCAAAAGCAAAACCGTAACCGGAAAATTGGCAAAAATAAAGTGATATTTTGAGAAAAACGATTTACATCCTTTCAATTATAGTTCTGTTGATCAGCATACGTTTGCACGCCGACGGTCGTTATGCCGGAGCGTCCATGGAGCTGGGTGTGGGCGCACGGCCCTTGGCATTAGGCGGCGCCGCTGCTGCTATGCAAAACACGGGAGAAACCTTTTATTACAATCCGGCGTCGTTGGGTTTGCTGAAAAAAACGCACATCAATTTAATGTACGCGCCCACGTTTGGCAGCTTGTCGGCACCGCTGGCATCGTACAATTACATTGGCGCGGCCTATCCCATGCCCGCTGGCGGCACCATTGCCATCAATTGGACGCGCTTTGCTGTGGATGACATACCGCTCTATCCGGAGCTCAAAGGCAAATCCTTTGCCGAGCGCAACAGCAACCTTGGTTTGCGGCCGGATGGCTCCACACTGGGTTATATCCAAGACCTCGAAGATGTATTTTATTTTTCGTTCGCCAAAACTTTGGAATCCATACTTCCACTCGGCTGGTGGTATGGAGATTTGCCGGTCACTATACCGTTTGGACTCAATTTTAAGCTCTTGCGGCAAAAATTGGGCGATGCCTCGGCATCGGGGCTGGGTGTTGATTTGGGTTTGATGATCAAATTCAATTTCGGTACG
>CAYPZM010000365.1:0-5560 GCA_964414825.1 uncultured Cytophagia bacterium
ATAAGATGGCCCTGATTTGCTTTTGGGTGGGGAATTGATGTGGACTTTGACAATTTTAAGGGGTTATTAATAATATATTCGGCGATTCGATGATATGATATCTCATTGCGGATGATGTGTTCATAATAATTTCGTTGCCAAACAGGAACACCGGGCATTTGCCGAAGGGTATTGATTTGTTTGGCTACGGTGGCTTTGTAGCCCCGCACAATCGCACCAATGGTTTTGGATGGGGATTTGAATTGTGCTAGTGGGGGCGTATTGCCATACGCCCCTTCAAGCAAAATAATCCCATGCATATGGTTGGGCATAATCACAAATTCCAAAATTTCCACTTTGTCCCGGATTTCTGCCGTTTTGATCCATTCATTGTGGGCAATTTCACCGAATGGATTGTTTATCATTCTGCCATTTTCGATGCTGCCAAATAGATGTTGCCGGTCTTTTGTACAAATGGTAATGAAATACAAACCAGGTTGCGAATAATCGTAACCCTTTAATCGAATTGACCTGCGGTGGTGGATTTCAGGATTGTATTTTGTCATGGTTCCCCTCCTTGGCTGGCTTGGCAATTGTAGCGACTTGTCTACTAAAACAAGTTTATCCATTGTCGGGGCGTATAGCAATACGCCCCGACTATCTCCCCTAACAAAAGCCATACACCCCAAATTATCTCTGCGAATTCATATTCACAATATATTACCCAAAAACCAGAAGAACCAAACAAGTCCAATGCAAGTTTGGACTACCATTGCTTTATCAACTCCCCAAACAATATTCTGCAAATACCGCCACATGCTTTCGTGCCAACTCTTCATCGGCCGGCAATCCTGTTGCATTTAAGCGACAGCGACCCTGCGAAAAGACGGGATACAAATGCGAGCCGTAAATCGCCGCCGGTGCCTCTTCTTTGGCGGGTGGATTCCGAAACAATCCGGCGTATCGTTCCGAAAAAATCGATTCAATCGATGTGCCTTGAACCAATTTTCGCCACAGAGCTTCGGCTTCTTCCAATCGTTTCAAAGCGCCAATATGCTCCTTTTGCAAACGCTCTCGATCGTGCGCCATGGCTTTTGCAAACGCACGGGTAATCGGGTGTTCAAATGAAGAGCCGCGTGCGCGGATGGTCGAGTTTAAGGCCGTGGTCACCTGCTTGTTGTTTTTGGAATCCGGCGTGTACACCAATAAAAATCCGCACGGACGAAACGCAAATGTTACAAACGCTTTGGTCGGACTGATCGCGGTGCAGAACGGCACACCAGCCTCAATAAATGGTTTGAGCTGCAGCTCGTAACTTTTTTGCATCATCTTTTCGTAAGCAAGCTCGTTAGTCAAACGCGCAAATTCGAATCCCGAATAGGCGCGATCCAAGACTACGGGAACTCCGGAGTCGGCAGCGGATTGAGCGCGGGCTCGAATAGTCTCTTCGGTTTGTACCAGTCCGGTGGTGTTCATGGGGCCGGCTTGATACAGCGGCAGTATTCCCTCCCCCTGCATCACGCCGTCTTCCGGAAATTCTTTAACAGCCACGCGCGCCATTTTAGCAATGGCTTTGTGCGCTGGCCAGCCGAGGGCTTCCACGCCCAATATATTCAAAGTAGGATTCAACAACAGCAGCAGCTCGACAGCAGACTTTACCGCGCCGGTTCCGGCATCCGACGGGAGCGCCAATTTGAACGAGGACCAGTACGTTTCCGGGATTTGTTGCCATCGAAGAACATTTTCCTTCACTTGCTCCAATAGTTTTGCCGAATTCATATACGTGCCGGTGCCGCACGTTTCCAACTCGGCGCGCACATAGTCAGTCAACGTTTGCGAGCTGGGCACCGGCTTGCCGTCTCCATCCAAAATTATGCCGATACCGTAATTAACACCCTGCGGATCTTTGTCAAATAATATTTTTGCCGATTGATTTGCATCCCGGCCCGACGCCAGCAACTCTTGAGCATCTTGCCAGACGCGTTTGCCAAATTCGAGGTCCATGCTCCATCTCCGTTTATAGTGATAAATTCAATATTTGACAATGTTGCACTTTTGAATATGTCATATCCGAAAATGCTTCGTGTATAGCTGCAAAGCCTCAAAGAGAACAAGTGTTTGATCACCCGATTTAGCTTGCTAGAAAACCTTGACAGCTTGCGCGATTTATAAGATTTTAAAAATGAATGGAATTTAGTGATTTTCCATCAAAATTCACAGTGCATTTCAGCAAATTCTCATTGAGGTACGAGTTGGTGTACCTTTGCTATTCGCGTCAATTTGTACTATTCTTATGAAACACTGGAAGAAAACGCCTTACTCGCATGCTAATCGGGGACAAAATCGCGTGGCAAAGTATCGGCCATTCGAAGGGTGGACCAATAACCGGTGAGCACAATACCATCAATAGGATAATAGGCGCCAGAATTATTAATGATGATATAGCCATAACGCAGCTCTAAAAACGACGGCAGATTGTACACCTGGTGCGTGATTTTTAGCGGCAGTGGTGCTTCAAGCCGAACGGCATCGGGTTGTCCAATAACCGGCTCGCGCATCAAATTTAAATCAATATGACTGAGCTCTTTGTAAGACGGCATGGGTTTGGTGGCGTACATAAAGACGGTATACCCAACCGGCAGATTGTCTTGCGCAATGTAGGCCAGAAATTGTCGCAGCGAACGCTTGTACAAATCATTGCGCGCCTTTTGCCACTGCTTTTGTTGCCGTTTATTTTCGCTTTCCATCTCTATGAATCGCGGATGAACCGTGTAGGAACCGCTATCCTCGAGCCAATGAAAATGATCGAGAATTATGTTTATCTGATAACCGAGCGCATCATTTTGCAGCCGAATTGTGGAATCTGTGGAGGCATATAGCGTGCGTGTTTTTGGATGACGTTCCAGATCTAGCACATACGGATTCAAAATTCGGCATTCTTTGGCATTGGATGTTTGCCCGATAAAAATGTCCCGAAACGTTGCAAACATTTTTTCCCACTCTTCCGGTGAAGGCGCTTCCACCTCAATCTCTTCTCCCTCAAGCGGCTTGGGTATTAACTTGATATCCAATTCCCGTTTCTCTCCCGGCTGTAATCGAATGGCCAGCAGTCGCATTTCATAGCCAATATGGGAAACGACCAAATTATAAAAGCCGGGAGGAACGGCTTCGAGTACATACCTGCCGGAATCGTCCGATGCATCTCCAATTGTAGTGTTTTCGAGAAACACATTCACAAATGGCAACACCTCATCAGTGTCTGCATCGCGGATTACACCGGTGATGGATGCATCTTGAGCGATTCCAAAAACTGTAAAAAAGAAAAATAGATGATATAAAACGAGAATTTTCATAATTAATATCTAGTCAGTTTTCGGCCAGTAGTCGAACGGCAAACTGTCCGCAATTCGATGCCGTCCCCAATAGCCGCGAATTCTAATGCCATCAGGCGGATAAATATTGCCTCTCTCATCAAAATCAATAAATCCGTAATTAAAAAAGAGATTGGACACCTGGCCATTTTTATTTTGCACTTGCATGGCACCATCGTAGCTGAGCCGATATGTTCCTCGAGATGAATCATCCAATGTGATTGCCAGACTGTCGATCACCACACCGCGGCTGGGAATGCCAGATGGTGTATCCACAAATTTAACCAGTTGATAGGAATCGAACTCGCCTTTTGCCAGCATGACGAAAAAATGCCGTATGCCGGATCGAAATGTTGAGAGCCGTTGTAGTTGCCATTTTTTCGTTTCTTTATCCGACTTGGAGTTCAATTCCGAATATTTCGGATAAACATAGTAACGACCTCCATAATCCGACCATTGGAATTGCTCTAGAATAAGTTCAATTCGGTATCCCAACGCATGATTTTCAATAACCAAGGTACTGTCTGCTTTGGCTCGCAACATGTTGGCGATGCCTTCGCGCTCAAATGTTAGCACTTTGGGATTAAGAATTTTGCATTCTTGCGCATTGGCGGTTTCGCCCAAAAATTGCCGTTTGAATGCTTTAAAGTCACGTCGCCAATCGCGCATATTCTGTGCAACAACCGAGATTTCCTCGCCTTCGATTGTTTTGATCGTTAACTTGGCCTGTAAAGTCGTAGTTTTTCCGGCGAGCACAGTAACATCGGCCACATAAATCTCATAACCAATGCGCGAAATAACCAATTGATAAGTACCAGCCGGAACCTGCTCCAGCACGAATTCGCCACGTTGGTTAGCCGCATCTCCCAATGTTGTATTGGCCAGAAAAACATTAGTGAATGCCAAGGGTTCATGAGATTGTGCATCCCGAACGATACCCATTATGGTTCCTTGGTGTGGAGCAGCAGTCAAGCCGTATATAAAAATCAGCAAAAACAAGAAAGATAGACGCATAAGCGACAAGTCTGTTCGTTTTTTTTATTAAACATAAGAGAAATTTCATCTCAAATCAATAAAAAAAGGCGACCCAAGAGCCGCCTTTTTGAGGGTAGAGGTGAGAACCTTTTTATTCCTTATAATATTCTAGTGCCGTCGGCAGGTATTTTTTGATATTTTCGATTCGTGTTTTACCCGCAGGGTGCGTACTAAGAAATTCGGGCGGCGCCTGCCCGCCTTTCTCGGACATGCGCTGCCAAAAATTCACAGCCGCACGCGGATTGTAACCGGCCATGGCCATAAATATGAGGCCCAATTTGTCTGCTTCTGTTTCATGCAGTCGGCTGTACGGCAATATTGCGCCAACTTGGGTGGTGACGCCATACGCGGCCATCCATAATTGTTGGGTTTTCTCCGGCTTTTCTTGTAACGCCACGGCTAACGCATTGGCGCCTAGCTGCTGCAGCATGGCCTGGCTCATGCGCTCATTGCCATGCTCAGCGACAGCGTGCGCCACTTCATGCCCCATTACAACGGCCAAACCGGTTTCACCTTGCGCTACGGGTAGAATACCACTGTAAATCACCACTTTCCCCCCGGGCATACACCATGCGTTTACTTGATCGCTGGCAATGAGATTAAACTCCCAGCGATAGCCGTCCAGGTAATTGCTCATATCCTTTTCAGAAAAGTACTGTTCAACGGCTCTTTGGATGTTGTGGCCGCAGCGCGTGACCATTTCCGCTTCAGCAGTGCCGGTAACGACATTGGATTCGTTCAAAAACTGATCGTATTGCTGATAGCTCATAGCCATCATTTCGGAATCGGAAATGAGATTTAATTGCTGTCGCCCTGTAATTGGCACGGTACTACAAGATATCCAAATTAAAGTAACAATCAAAAACAAAATGCCGTATGCATGCGCTTTCATGGATCCTCCCAATTTTGGTACCTGATACATCGCACAAAAATTCTATTAAACCTTCCGCTAACATAACTTTTTCGTAGGGATTTTCATTCCAGCCAATATCGCAAAAGTTGAATTCAACTGCTATCAAAATATTTGCATGTATTCGATTTTTAAAAAAATAGTTTAAACTCCAGAGTGGGCAAAAACAGAAGCGTATAATACGTGTTTTGAAGGGGGCGATTATTTTGAATTACACATAACACTTAAATCAGCCGTTTTAACCGCACCAGATGAACCAGCGCAA
>CAYPZM010000366.1:0-5557 GCA_964414825.1 uncultured Cytophagia bacterium
TGCACCTTTCCAAGCAATGGGTATGAAATTGAATCACCCGCAAATGCGGTTTGGAAAAACATTACAAGTAAAAAAAGAACGGATGTAGAGATGATTTTAAGCATTTAATTCCTTTCAAAAGAATTTGGATACACCGTGAGAAAACTCTAGTCTTATCGCCAGGTAACTTGACCCGAGCCTTGTTCAAAGTGGATTTGCCTGGAATTCAGATCATACGTGACCCGCCCAATCATGTCTATCGAATCCAGAAAAACTGAAAAGTGTCGGGTCACAACATATCCGGCTACGGTCAACTCACCTTGTGTTGGCAACTCGGGCATGCGTTTATAGTGAGTTAGCGCTCTCTCGGTAAATGCTAATTTTTTATCCATCTGCTCCCGGGTGATATTTCCCCAATGAGCTCGCGTGCCAACATTCCTTAATTCCAGATACTCTATTGTTTTATTATACGTTTTTGCCTGTTGATAATAATTACGCGCGTGGGATACCGGCACCCTTTCGTCGGTTTCACCATGCACGATAAAAACCGGGGTTTGCAGATTTTTCACCGTGGTTATACCGCTACGGGAATTATACGCTTCCAGGTTGGAACTGGGGGCGCTGCCTATCCAGGGCCGCATTTCATCACGAAACTCGCCAAGAAAATCTTGACGAAACCATAATGCATAATCACTGATTCCGCAATAAATAACTGCGCTGGCAAAGAGATCGGGAAATTTACCCAGTAATCCATAGCCGTTGCCACCGCCTCCGCTTCCACCTAAAAAATAAACCAGATCAGGATTAGAAATATATTGCTTGTAATTTTCTATGACATATTGATAAGCATCATAATAATCATACAGCTCGTAACCATTGGCGTCTGGTTTGCCGGTTGAAAACTTCCTCCCACGCATATCCACTTGGACCGTTAAATACCCGGGATATGGATTGGCGGTTGTCGGTTTGGGCCGTTTTGCATGTCCGTGCCAACCATGCGCTAAAAGTAACACCGGCGATGGTTTTTCCGGTTTGAAAACCACTATGGCAAACTTGACATTGCGAGTTATCGTGGATGGGATTTGTATAAAATCAACCGCTTGGGATTCAAAAAACAGAGTATCGAGTGGCGCCGTGGTTAGCGGCTTCGCGCATACCAATCCTGTTGCCATAATCAGAAAGCAGGTATGCATCAAGGAAACCATAATGGCTTTGTGTTGTACAGTAGTGCGCCTCATTTTTCAATCATAACCACACTTTTATCCGCTATCAGCACAGGTGAATCATATACCGGAATATTTTTAAAGGAGTATACCGAACCCTGTTTTGACCAATTTTTCGCAGGAATCTCATACACGGCCGCGGTACGTAAATCCACATAAACCGGATTTTCGAACTGACCGGCATAAAACGTAATATCGACCTTGCTTTTCTCGTTCGAGTCCGATGGAATTTCATCATCAAACCAAATGGTGGCTACCTGTGCGCCCGAATACACATTTTCATAGCCGAACAGCGACAATGATCGATTCGTATTCGTTTCGTACATGTAATGGGAAATGCGTTCCAGCGTGTTATCAAAAATCGACGCCAGCGCCTGCACGGCATAATAAGACGGCTTGCGGTATTCGACGGTCTGATCTTCGCGGGATTTCAGCAATCCTTTTACATTGATTTCATCCGGGTATTTCATGTCCATGATGGAAAAGTAAGAAGTCGGGATATCGCGCCCCAGATCACCGAGCATCCGACGAAGCGCCCATTTAGCCTGGGACAATTCGGTCCAGTCATAATTGCGAAGCGCCTTGGATTGCCGCCGGGCGGACGGTGCGCCGTTTTCGCCTTGCCGAATGATGATGTCGTCCGAATACTTGCCAATCATGGCGCGCAGTTGGGCGACCTGGTCATAACTTTCGTCCGGATTGTGTTTGTAGGGATGATAAGTGATCTGATCGATCATGCACAGCTTGCCGGCTTTTTGTACATTTTGCAGTACTTTTTCCGGCCATTCGATTCCCACACCAGCCAGGGACATGGCCAATATTTTCGCATCCGGCTGAATCCTGCGAATGGCCTCGGCCGTGCGAATCAGCAAATCCGCATACACCTCGGGCGGATTCTTTTTGTTGTTGGGCTCGTTCCACACTTCCCATTCATCAATGACATCCTTGTAGCGAACCACAACCAGGCGCACCCAGTGCTCCCAGGCTTGCAGCGTAGCTTCATCTGTGGGCAGCGCCGCGCCCAAACGGATGCCGCTTGGCGAGTACAAGGGATTGCCGTAACACAAACACATCCAAGGCTCTACGCCTTGATCGACCATGTCAAAGACGATAGTATCCAGCCAGTCAAAATAATAAACGCCTTTTTCTTTTTCGGTCTTGGCCCAGCCCGCTTGCAGTCGCGCTTTTTTGATGCCGAGCGGCCCAAGATACTCTTTCCAGTTTTCATATATCGTGTAATCGCGGTCCATGGTTTCGGCCCCCACAGACCAGTTGGATGCTTTGATCTCTTTGGCATGGCGAGGTTGAACCTGGCCGAGTTTTTTAAAGGGAATCCCCTCTTGAGCCTTCGCGATTGTTAACGTCAAACCAAAAAGTAATACTATCAGACTCCATGTGCGCATTCTTTTCTCCTCTCTAAATTTCTTCACCCATTTCTTTCAAGGCATGTTTTAGCCGGGTGAACAGATGTTCTTTCAACTCCTCATATTCCGGCAATTCCGAAAGATTATTTGTTTCGAACGGATCATTTCTCATATCATACAATTCAAATTCCGGATGCAAAATCACATGGTCCAGCTTGTCTTTTGCGGATTCATCCGTTTCAGCTTTTTCCTTCCATTCGACCCACGCCTCACAAAACCTCTTGTCATACTGCGGCTCCATCAATCGGGGCTGATGATACGTATTTCCCCTGGGCGACCAGATCAACTTGTGCGTGGCCGTACGAATGGCTCGCTGCCAGAGATATTTTTGCCCGTACAATAATGCAAAATCGCGGTGGTTTGTTTTTTTGTCCAGCCACACATCAACGAGACTGCGGCCGTCGATATCGGGGACTTTGCCGCCGGCCAGTTCGATCATGGTCGGCAGGATATCGCAATACATGGCGACGGCATCCGTTTTTGTGTTTGCTTTTATCACATTCGGCCAGCGCACAACAGCGAGTGCTCGGCAGCCAAAATCATACACCGACCACTTTCCATTGGGCATGGCCATGCCTTGTTCACTGAGAAACATCAATACCGTGTTTTTACGAATATTCATTTCATCCAACAGTTGGTCGACGGCACCGACCTGTTCATCGAGCTGCAGAACTTCGGCGCCGTGTTCGATCATACACTGTCGGGTCACGGGACCATCCACCATAAAATCGGGTAATGTCATATCCCTGGCGACGGTTCATATCTATCCCACCTTGAAAACAATAAATTTTAATTTTTCTTCATGTTTAAATGGACTTTTGAGTTTAACAAAACCAGTCGGATATCAATATTTCGACAGCGTCGCTTCTCCTTCAAGATATCCTAACGAATGGAGAAAATTATCAACCTCGAGCAAGGTTTCGACATATTTTTTCTCCAGATAGAAACCATGTCCATACCCTTCCCATAGCTGTAAATCACAGCGTCCGCCTGCATTTTCCATCCGGATCTTGAATGTTTCAGCCGTAGCCACCGGAACGACCTGATCATTTGTGCCCAATAGAATTATGCAGGGAGGTGTCATTTCATTGACATTATGTAACGGCGAAAAAGAGCGCCAAAAGTCTTTTACTCGGTTGTATCCATACCCTTCTGGTCCTGTATCGATGACTGGATTAAACAAGACAAGGGCATTGGGCCTAGCGCTTATTGTTGTATCTTCCCCTGCTTCATCAAAGCCATTGAGCATTGCTGTTGCCGCTGCCACATGGGCACCAGCCGAGCCACCGCCGGCGGCCAGTTTGTGGGGATCGATTCCGAGGTCCGCAGCATGTCTCCGAATCCAACGGATGGCAGATTTGCCGTCCCTTACGCATTCAATGGGAGTCGTGTTATGAGTAGTTTTTGTCCGGTAATCGGCACAAATTGCAACCATTCCTCTGGAAGCCAGGTATTCGCTATGCGGATAGAATTGCAAGGGGTGCGCCTTGTTCCAGCCGCCGCCAAAAAAGAACACGATGGCCGGCCGTTGGTCGCCAGCTCTGAAACCGGCAGGATAAAAGATGCGCGCCAGCAGTTCGTTGGGTCCAATGGCTTTGTAAACGCGAATCGTATCCGGGCTTTCCTGCGCTGACACCGAATTCATAATTATCACGGCAAAAAAGCTATAGAAAACCCATCTTATTGTAGAATATGACATTCGTTTACTCCAACCGAATATTTAATGCTTCACAAATACCTTTTAAATATCCAACCGCAAACAGCTTGCCCAGTATCTCATAGCCCACCGAGATGCCGCCGGAAAAATCTTTTTGAATCTCGCCGTACATGGTCGGTGCGTGATCGAGACGGATAGGGCCGTCAAAGCCGTGCTCATGATAATGCTGCAGCATTTCCGCCATGGGGGTAGGACCGTTGTCGTGAAAGGTCTCGCGAAAATTGTGTTTGTCACCTTTAACATCGCGCAGGTGAATGAAAAAAATTCTGTTGTCTTTAAGCCAATTGGCAGAAACCGCCTTTATATCCTCACCCATGGTTTTGAAGGTGGCCTGGCAAAAGGCGACGCCGTTCGCGGCCGATGGATAGCCATTGAAAAGCTTTTCAAAATTCGCTGCATTGGTTAATATGCGCCCGACCCCCATAAACGGACTGATCGGCGGATCATCGGGATGCAGAGCTAGCTGAATGCCCTCGCTTTCTGCTACAGGTACGATGGCATCCAAAAAGTAAAATAGATTGTCCCACAGCTTGTTCTCACTAATACGCTGCGCTTCGGGAACCCGTTTGTCGCGAATGTCCTCGACATTAAATTCGCTGGTAATGGCACCGCCGCGTTCAGGAATGTCGATACGGGTGCGATACCATCCCACCGATGCCATAAAATTGTAGCATAACATGGGAATGTCGAGCGCGGCCATATTGCGTATCATGTGCTGGTATTTTTCGATGAGTTCGTCGCGCCCCGGCAATCCCAATTTTATCGGCGACATGTCGAACTGATCACCCTCCAGACCATACAAAAAAAAGCCGGCCTGGTTGAAATCGCTTTTGATCGCTTTTAATGCCTTTATATCATAAGGCGCATTGCGACCCGACAGGCTGGGCATGGCCTTGGTGATGGCATAATTGACGCCCACCTGCCGGGCCAGTGACCATTTGCGCTCATCATATTGGGGGGGTAACAGCATTGAAAGTTTCATGGATTGGCTCCGGTATTCAAGCAGAATTGATTTAGATATTCATTTTGCTTCCTCTGCTTCTCCTGCTCCAAAGTTGAACCTTTGGAGCAAGAGAGAGCATTGGAATCGGGGAAGAGATATATGTGACCGTTTAGAAATAGCCGCCGCGATCGGTAATGTCTTTTACAGATCTGCCTTCATCCACCCAGCCGAAAATCTTTTTTTCATTTTCCTTGATTTCTTCGGCACGCAG
>CAYPZM010000367.1:0-5546 GCA_964414825.1 uncultured Cytophagia bacterium
CCAGCGGCAAACTTACGGTCACGGTGCCGCGCCATGCCGGACAATTGCCGGTCTATTACAACTATCCCAAATCCAAGCGCCACTGGCTCGAACACGGCTGGGGTGTTGCGTATGTGGACCTCGATCCCAGACCTCTGTATTCGTTTGGGCATGGGTTAAGTTATACGACGTTTGAATACAGCAATCTCAAGTTTGACAAGAACCACATCGGCCCCGGCGCCACGGCTAAACTCTCGGTGGATATCAAAAATTCGGGCAAGCGAGTCGGCAAGGAAACCGTTCAGCTTTATATTGAAGACCTTTTCGCCAGCGTGGAAACGCCGGTGCAGGAGCTGCGCGGGTTTAATAAAATTGAGCTGCAGCCGGGCGAGAGCCAAACCGTCACGTTTGAGCTGGGGCCGGAGCATTTGGCGCTGTACAATCGGCACATGGAGCGCCTGGTTGAACCGGGTGAATTTCGTGTGATGGTAGGTGCATCGTCATCCGATATTCGGCTGGAAGGAATTTTGACAGTGGAGTAGAAACGAATAGGTTTGTGATCACGTTCTACGTTCGTCTAAAGAGTTCTCGTTCCGCCGTTCTACGGCATAATGCAGGAGAGGACGCTCTGCGTCCGAGATTTTGGCTTTTTTCTGGATGCAGAAACTCCATGCTGCATTCCCGCGCGGAGCGTGGAACGAGATTCTTAGCGCACAAGCCCGATTTAACAATAAACATTGGAAGGACATGTGAAAATTAACGATTTTTCTGCCATCATTTTCGACATGGACGGCGTCTTTATGGACACCGAAGTCCTGGTCTTTGATATTTTTCGCAAGGTATTTGAACCGTACAACATCGACTTGCCGGATGAATATCAATACAAATTCATCGGCCAACCGTTTAGCAGTAATCTTGAGGATATTCGTCAGGATTTTGACATCGAGTTCGATGCCGAGGCCATGCGAATTCAATTTGATTCCACGTATGAAAAAGTGTTGACCACCTCCGAGCTGGATGTTCAGGATGGCGTCAAGGAGATTGTGCAACTGGCTCAACACCATCATCTGAAACGCGGGTTGTGTACCACCTCCACGCGACAACAGGTAAACACCATATTCAATGTGGTCAAAACACCATCGTTCGATCCGTTTTCGATTTTTCAGACTGTGGTTACCGGTGACAGCGTGAACAACAGAAAACCGCACCCGGAGCCGTATTTAACGGCTGCGCACAATCTGCAGGTGCGGCCGCAAGAGTGCCTGGTCATCGAAGACTCGTTAAGCGGCATTCAATCCGCCAAAGCGGCCGGGTGTACATGTGTGGCACTGCGGCATCTGTATAGTCAGCACCTCGATTTCTCAATCGCGGATGAGGAAATCGATTCGCTCATTCAGCTTTTGAATTCGATAAAATCAGACAAATCCTCGTGAGTTAAAATCAAGGAGTGTTTATGCCAGGTCCCGGACATGAACTCATCGGAACAGAAGAGCTGCAGCAAGTGACCGAGGTGATGCAAACCGGTTATTTGTTTCGTTACGGCGATTTGAACGATCCCTCCTTTCAGCACAAAGTCTATACGTTTGAGCAGGAATTGGCGCAACGTTGCGGTGTTAAACACGCGCTGGCGGTCAGCTCCGGCAGTGCGGCGCTGATTTGCGCGCTCAAAGCCATCGACTTGCAGCCGGGTCAGGAGGTGATTGTGCCTGCGTATACATTTATCGCCACGTTCAGCTCGATTATCTTTTGCGGCGGCGTGCCCGTGCTCGCGGAAATCAATGAGAGTTTGAATATCGATCCGGCGGATATTGAAAAGCGCATCACGCCGAAAACCCGCGTCATTATGCCGGTGCACATGCTCGGCAATGCGTGCGATATGGACGCGATTCTGGACATTGCTGATCGGCATAATTTGGTCGTTATTGAAGACGCCTGTCAGGCCAATGGCGGCACCTACCATGGCAAGGCGCTCGGCTCTTTGGGGAACATGGGTGTCTTTTCGCTCAACATTTTCAAAACCATCACCTCTGGTGACGGCGGTGCGCTGATTACCAATGACACCGAGTTGTATACCCGTGCTTTTGCCTTTCACGATCAGGGACACCTTCCCAACCGCGCCGGAGTGGAAGTCGGGGCGCGCAGTATTTTGGGATTAAATTTTCGCGTCAACGAGTTAACCGGCGCCGTAGCCCTGGCGCAATTGCGCAAACTGGATGATATTTTGGCCGTGTTGCGCCAGAAAAAGCAAACACTCAAATCCCAGCTTGCCGACATTCCCGGCCTCCGCTTTCGCACCTTGCCCGATCCGGAAGGCGAATGCGCCACGCTGTGCACCGTATTGTTTGAGAATGCGCAAAAAGCCGCGCACGTTGCCAAAACCTTAGACACCACCACGGTCGAGCACAGCGGCTGGCACGTGTACGCCAACATGGAGCACCTCAACCGCTGGCTCGCCGAACACAACCTGCAACACGGAAAAGGCGCCTACCCGAAAACCGACGACATTTTGAGCCGCGCTATCAACATCAGCGTCGGCGTGGTGGACGCGGGTTTGGGTGCGGGATTTGGGATCAGTATTCATACATCAGAAGAAGAGATACGGGAGGTGGCAAAACGAGTTCGAGAGGCGTGTGGAATTTGATCTGCTTTACTAACTGCAGAATGGCTGATCCCAAAAATCGGCCCAGTTTTTTCCTCATAATGTTTTATATTACCAGCACTCCTTGGCAATTTCAACACAATTCGGAAGGATTTCTCATGCGTTTATCAACCTCTTTGCTGCTGCTGTTTTCGTTTGTAAGCTTTCAGCTATCCGCCCAATCCTACAAGATTGTCTACACCGATCAGACATCCTGCTATGATAATCATATTGAAATCTCGGCGCCCAGCGCCAGCGCTGCATTTTACGGCCAGGATGCGCAGGTGAATGGCCATCAACCGTCCCACACCGATAATGGCGATGGCACCATCACCGACAACATCACAGGTTTGATGTGGCAAAAAAGTCCGGACCAGGACGGTGATGGCGACATCGATGCCAATGACAAGCTTTCGTACTCCAATGCCCTGTCCCGCGCGCAAGCGCTTGAACTTGCCGGTTACAGCGACTGGCGGCTGCCGAGCATCAAAGAACTCTATTCGCTCATCATGTTTTACGGTCAGGATCCCAGCGGCTATACCGGTACCTCTACAGACGGACTGGTTCCGTTCATTAATACAGATTATTTTGATTTTGGCTACGGCGACACGAATGCTGGTGAACGTTTGATCGATGCCCAGTTTGCCAGCTCTACGCTTTACGTCGGTACGACCATGGCCGGAGACGAAACGCTGTTTGGCGTCAACTTTGCCGATGGCCGCATTAAGGGTTATGGACTCGTATCTATGGCCCATTTTCAAGGCGCCACGATTCCAAGTGGCCGACGCCGGCCGCCTGCGCCTTCAAAAGCACGCTTCGCTGAAGACAAGTCGTTTTATGTTCTATTTGTGCGGGGCAATTCGGAATACGGTATGAATGATTTTGATGACAACAAAGACGGAACGATCACCGATCGAGCCACAGGTTTGATGTGGACGCAATCCGATAATGGCACTGGTCTCACTTGGCAGGAGGCGTTGGCCTGGGTTCAGCAAAAAAATGCCGAAACCTATTTGGGCTATAGCGACTGGCGCTTGCCCAATGTCAAAGAGCTGCAAAGTATTGTCGATTATACGCGCTCGCCGCAAACCACAAATTCCCCGGCCATCGATCCGCTTTTTCAGTGCACCGCCATTACCGATGAGGGCGGCGACAATAACTATCCGTTTTACTGGAGCAGCACCACGCATGCCAACATGCGCAACGGCGCCAATGCCGCGTATGTTGCGTTTGGTGAAGGCCTGGGATGGATGCAATCGCCGACCGGCTACAATTTGCTGGATGTCCACGGCGCCGGCTGCCAACGCAGCGATCCGAAATCCGGCGATCCGAACGATTATCCGCACGGATTTGGCCCGCAGGGCGATGTCATCCGCATTTATAATTTTGTGCGGCTGGTGCGCGATGCGAAATCGACGACCGATATCGGTGAGCGCGAAAACACATCGCCCCAACTATTCAAGCTGGGACAAAATTACCCCAATCCTTTCAATCCCACAACGACCATTCCGTTCTACCTCGAAAACAATGCCGAGATTACACTAGCGGTATATAATGCGCGGGGACAAAAAGTGACGACTCTGCAAAAGGGATTTGTGGAATCCGGCCGCCACACGGTTCAATTTTATGGGAAGGATTTGCCAAGCGGTTTCTATTTAAGCAAATTGGAAAATGGCAACAATGTTGAGACACGGAATATGATACTTAAGCGTTGAAAATTGAGATATCGATGATCGTTTCGGATGTGTATTCCGTACTGGAAAATAGAGCAAGTGTTTATGTGGATTCGGCAACACTATGCCGAGCCAATCTGCGTCCGATCGCAGATCGTCCGGGATATTTATCCCGGACGCGCAATGCATTCGGACATCTGTCCGAGCGATGCTGATTCAAAGTAACATTCTGTCCGCCAAGAACGACTATTACAAATCCCCTTTTTCCTCTGCCAATTTTTTCGTATCTTTACCCCTCAACACTACCATTTTAAAATCAAAATCAAACAGGACATCCTCATGAAACGACGCCAATTTCTAAAATCTATTGCAGCCAGCTCCGTAGCTGTCGGAGCAAGCGGATTACTGTCACGCTGTTCGACTGAAACAACCAAACCCAACGTCATCTTTATCCTTGCCGACGATCTCGGCTATGGCGATTTGAGCTGTTTCGGCCAGACAAAATTCCAAACGCCAAATTTAGACCAAATGGCAAGCGAAGGTTTGATCTTTACCGATTTTTATGCCGGCTCTACCGTATGCGCTCCCTCGCGTGCCAGTTTGATGACCGGATTTCATACCGGCCACTGTTGGGTGCGCGGCAATTACGAAACCGGACCGCACGGCTTTGGCGCCTGCCTGGAACTGCGTCCTCAAGATTTTACCATCACGGAAATCGCCAAGCAGCAAGGCTACACCACGGGCGTGTTCGGCAAATGGGGACTTGGGGTGATGACCACTACGGGCCAGCCGAACAAAAAAGGCGTGGATGAATTTTTCGGTTATCTCAACCAGGGGCACGCGCATTTCTTTTACACGGATTATTTGTGGAAGAATGGTGAAAAAATAATTCTGGAGGGCAACAAGGATGGAAACCGTGAGCAGTATTCGCATGACCTGATTGTGAATGAATCGCTCGAGTTCATCAAACGCCACAAAGATGAGCCGTTTTTCCTCTCTTTGCCCTGGACGATTCCGCACGCCGAAATGTTGGTGCCCGAGGACTCGATGCAGCCGTATCGCGGCAAATGGCCGGAAACGCCGCATTACGACGAAACCGACGGTGGCCGCGGCCATTACGCCACCCAGCTCGAACCCAAAGCCGCCTTTGCCGGTATGGTGACGCGTTTTGACCGCGATGTCGGTCGCGTCCTCGCGCTGCTAAAAGAATTGGGCTTGCCGTTGAAAAAGGAGAAATTACAGTTGGAATTCATGGT
>CAYPZM010000368.1:0-5535 GCA_964414825.1 uncultured Cytophagia bacterium
CGGTTATATATCGAGTACGAATTGGACGACACCCGATTTGTGCAGGGAACGGATATGCCCCACACCCTGCATGTGTTCAGCAATTATCCGAACCCATTCAATCCTTCTACAACATTACATTATACCTTGCAATCTGAATCGGATATCGTTCTGAATATCTTTGATTCCAGAGGTCGCCGTGTCAATCGTCTGGCAGAGCGATCGCAGTCAGCCGGCGAACATCAGATTGCGTGGTTGGCGGTTAACGAAACCGGCAATTTACTACCGTCCGGGATTTACCTTGCCAGACTGAAAATCACCAACAATAAAGGTCAGCATACACTGACCCGTAAATTGATGTTACTGCGATAATGGGTTGAATCGCAGTGAAATAAAAGAGAGGTCGTCATTATGAGACATTGCATCATTATTTTGCTTTTTATCAGCATTGTGCCGTTGTTTGGTCAACAATATTTGAACCACCAACTCCGCCTGGAACCGGTCTGGTCCCGGGTTGCGGATGCGCTGGGTGAACCCGGCTCGGTCGAAAGTGTCGAGTTTTCGCGGGACGGCAAATATATGGTCAGCGGCAGCAAATACAACTATTCCGTGATTATGTGGCGCACGTCGGACGGCGCCGAATTGTGGCGGCAGGTCACTGAGGAAGAAGTCGAGCGCGTTGGCTGGTCCGCTGACGGCAAATGGGTGGCTGCAGGCAGCGAGGATTTTCTGGCTACAGTTTATGACGCCAAAACCGGTGAGGTGCACAAAACAATCGAGCACACCCAGGGTATCGATGGGCTGACCTGGTCGCATGAGGGGCAATTGCTGGTCACTGGCGAAGAACGCACCGAACTGGACGATGGTACCACCCAGGGATTCATTCGCGTGTTTGACATGAACACCGGTGATGAAATCCAAACCCTGGATTTTGGCAATACGGTGAACGAGTTGTTTTTCACAGAGGATGACCGCTATCTGCTGGCAGTCGGACACGGCGCGGTCAAGGTGTACGATGCTTCGGATTGGTCGCTGGCGCAAACTCTCAAACCGGATTACTGGGTCATTTTTACCAGCGGTGTCTTTTCCCCGGACGGCAAATATGTCATCGCCGTCGGCCAGGGCGGCACTTCGCGCGGCAATGTTTATTTATGGGACTGGAAAAGCGGCGAATTGCTGAAAATGTTTAATCATACCGGCAAAAAAATTGAATCGATTTCCTGGCATCCCAACGGCCAATATATCGCTCACGCCGGCCACGATCCTTATATCTATGTCTATCGCGTGGCGGATATTTTGGAATACGGCAACGACTCGATTCCCGTGGCCCACAAAGTCTGGGCCGGCGACAATGCCGAGTATATTGATTTCAACGCCGACGGCAGCTTTTTGTGCAGCGCCCATCAAAACGGTTTGATTAAATTATGGGTGTGGATGAGCGAAGATGCCAATTTGAACGCCCGCCGGCATTCGTGGATTCGCGGCCAGCAAAAAGATGCGCAGCAATAATCAACATTGTATATTCAACGTTACGGGTAGCAGGATCTTCAATGCTTAATAGAATTGTTTTCATTATAATGTTAATATCGAGTATAGCAGCTCAATCACAGGATGCCAATAGAGGTGACATTCTGGCTGCAGGCGACGAAGCCGGATAAATTACCTTGTGGGATATCTCGAATATCGATTCCCTGAATTGGCCAGATAAACCTATGGCGGTTCCTTTTCAGGGCCCTGATGAAAATCGTCTAAATGAATTATCAACAGCTTTTCAGAATAGAACTCGATTACTACTTTTTTACGGGAAAATCTTATGAAACGAAGAGATTTTATAAAATCGACGACCCTAGCAGCCGGCGCGCTCGGTTTGCCTGCAGCCCAAGCTCAGGGAAAAATCCCTGCCAATGCACTGCAAAAATACGCCAAGCTGGACAAGGTTTTCAAGCAGCCGGTTCTGAATCGACACTATCTCAATCAACCCGTGACCATCGAGTCGGTTGAGCTGCTCCGTTATGAAAATAATTTTATCTGCCGCGTGCGTTCCACCGACGGCGCCGAAGGCCTTTCGGTGAGCAACAACATGCACATGGTTTACATGTATCCGATTTTGCTGAGTGAAATTGTTCCGTATTTCATCGGCAAAGATGCGCGCGATCTTGACGCACTCATTGATGGCATTTACACCTGGGACAGCAATTACAAGTTGCAGGGCCTGGCGCTGTGGATCCCGTTGGCAACCGTCGAATTCGCAATTTTGGATATGTTGGGCCGGATTGCGGGTAAATCAATAGGCGAGCTGATTGGTACGATTCACAATCCAAAAGTCGCGGTGTATCAGGCCAACAATTTTCGCGGCAAGCCTGCTGAGGAAAGCATCGAAGGGATAAAGCACCAGGTTGCCGAAACCGGCGCCAAAGCGGTCAAATTTAAAGTCGGTGGCCGTATGGCCAATATGGAAGAACCGCCCGGCCGCTCGGAAAAGTTGATTCCTTTGGTGCGCAAGACGTTTGGCGACGACATGACGATCTACGCCGATTCCAACGGCTCGTACGATGTGCAGGAAGCGATTCGCATCGGTCGTCTTATGGAAGAATACAAGTTTGATTTTTACGAAGAACCGTGTCCGTTTGACTGGCTCGAAGAAACCAAAGCTGTGGCCGATGCCCTGGCGATTCCCATTGCCGGCGGCGAGCAGACCCACAGCATGCACCAATTCCGCTGGCTGATTGGCAACGACGCCTTGCAAGTCGTGCAGCCGGACATGTTTTATTTCGGCGGCATGATCCGCTCTATGCGCGTGGCGCGTATGGCCGCAGCCAAGGGCTTGCAATGTGTGCCGCATATTTCCGGCTCCGGACTCGGATATTTATACATGCTGCATTTTGTCTCGGCTACACCCAATGCCGGGCCGTATCACGAGTTTAAAGGATTTAATCGAAATATCCCGATTCAATCCGATTACGTCCTGGAAAGTGTGGACGGCGTTGTCACCGTGCCTGTCGCTCCGGGCATGGGCATTACCATCGATCCCGATTTTGTCGCTAAACACAAACCCGTAACCTTTTGAGAGCCCTATGAAAAACGCGATGCCCTGGATTATTACGCTTCTCACCGGAGTTGTCATTTGGCTGCTACCGCATCCGGCTGGAGTTACAGATCAAGCCTGGCATTTGCTTGCTATTTTTGTAGCGACCATTGTCGGCATCATTTTCAAACCGCTGCCCATGGGGGCCGTGGCCATTCTCGGAATTACGGTTTCGGTGCTCACCGGCACAGTAACCATCAACCAGGGTTTAAGCGGCTTTGGAAACCGGGTGATTTGGCTTATTGTCATAGCGTTTTTTATCTCCCGCGGTTTTATTAAAACCGGTCTCGGCGAGCGCATCGCCTATCAATTTATGCGGCTTCTTGGAAAGCGCACACTGGGTTTGGCCTACGGTATGATCGCCACCGATTTGGTGCTGGCACCAGCGATTCCCAGTATTACCGCACGCTCCGGCGGTGTGATTTATCCGTTGTTGCGCTCCATCGCCAAAGTATACAATAGCGAGCCGGATGACGGCACCGCCCGTCGTATGGGTTCGTTTCTGATCAAAGCCTCGTTTCAAGGCACGGTCGTGACCGGCGGCATGTTTTTGACCGGCATGGCGGCAAATCCGTTGGCCGCCAAATTAGCTGCCGAGCAAGGCGTGGAAATCACTTGGAGTTTGTGGGCGCTGGCCGCGATAGTTCCGGGTTTGATCAGCCTGTTGCTCGTGCCGCTCATTCTCTATCGCGTTTACCCTCCGGAAATTAAAGAAACCCCGGGCGCCTCCGAGCTTGCCGCACAGCATCTTCAGGACATGGGCCGGATGAAGCGTGAAGAATGGATTATGCTGGGCACATTTATCCTGCTGCTAATTTTATGGATTTTTGGCGGCGTGCTCAACATCCACAGCACCACCGCAGCGCTGACTGGCATTGGCATCCTGCTGATTACGCGCACACTCACGTGGAGTGATATTTTGAACGAAACCGGTGCCTGGAACACGTTGGTATGGTTCTCCGCCCTGGTTATGATGGCCAGTTACCTGAACGAATTTGGCCTGATTCCCTGGTTCGGTGATATGGTTGGCGGTTCCTTGACCGGCCTTTCCTGGATGAGCGCCTTTTTGCTATTGAGCTTGATTTACTTTTACAGCCACTACTTTTTCGCCAGCGCCACCGCGCACGTCAGCGCCATGTATCTGCCGTTTCTGGCCGTCGCAATTACCGTGGGCACACCGCCCTTGCTCGCCGCGCTGGTATTGGGCTTTTTTAGTAACCTGTTTGGCGGCATCACCCACTACGGCACCGGGCCGGCGCCCGTGTTGTTCGGCTCCGGTTATGTGGAGATGAAGGATTGGTGGAAACTGGGCGGCTTGGCAAGTGTGGTGAATATTATCATTTGGCTGGGAGTCGGCGGTATCTGGTGGAAGGTGATTGGATTGTGGTAGGTTCGATTCTAATTCGACACAATGTAAATATTAAATCTGAAATCTGAGATCACGTGATGGGCCCTGCAAAACTGACCTATTTGAAAAAAGTTGGCTTTTTTCTCGCTCCCTCGCTTTTCCTGTTGATGCTTCTACTGCCGGCTCCGCCGGGATTAGGGTTGCAAGGCTGGCGCACGGCCGCGGTTGCGGTATTGATGGCGGTATTGTGGGTGACAGAGTCCATCCCGATCCCGGCGACGTCCTTGTTGCCGTTAGTGCTGTTCCCGTTGTTCGGAATCGGAGCGGTCAAAGAAGCGGCAGCGCCTTATGCAAATCCACTCATTTTTTTATTTATGGGCGGATTTATCGTTGCCATTGCCATGCAGCGGTGGAACTTGCACCGCCGAATTGCACTATCGATCATTGCCGCCGTTGGCATGCACCCGCGTTCCATCATCGCCGGATTCATGATCGCAACCGCCGTCCTCAGTATGTGGGTCAGTAACACGGCCACAACGTTGATGATGTTGCCCATTGCGCTTTCCGTGATTGAGCTAACAGCTTCCGAAGAGCATAAACGCGACAACTTTTCCGTTGCGCTCCTTTTGGGATTAGCCTTTTCTGCCAGCATCGGCGGCCTTGGTACGCTCATCGGCACGCCGCCGAATGCGCTGCTGGCTGGCTATATGAATGAAGCGTATAATGTGCACATCGGGTTTGCGCAGTGGATGATGATTGGCATTCCCATCGTTCTGCTCGGTTTGCCGATAAATTATATCGTTTTGACCTATGTCGTTTTTCCAATAAAGAAAAAAGCAGATCACAGCAGTAAAGGCTTTATCAAAGATGAACTTCTAAAAATGGGCTCGCTGACCCGCGCCGAAAAACGCGTTGCGCTGATTTTTGTCACGGTGGCCGTGTTGTGGATGTCCCGCCCGCTGCTTGGCACGGTCATTCCCGGTTTGTCCGATGCCGGCATTGCCATTTTTGGTGCGCTGCTCACATTTCTAACCCCATCCGGTACGAACAAAGGAGAGTTTATCCTGGATTGGAAAACGGCGGAAAAACTGCCATGGGGCATTTTGCTCTTGTTTGGCGGCGG
>CAYPZM010000369.1:0-5523 GCA_964414825.1 uncultured Cytophagia bacterium
CCGCGTCCCCATCGCGACCCAACATGGCTGGACGCGGCGGGAGCGCATTTTTGCACATCAATGTGTTTGGCGATGAACAGCGCGCCGAGCTCTTCAAACGACAGCACAAAATCGACCAGCTCATCATTCAGCGCTTCATGGCGTTTGGCCACACATGGACCGATAAATACGTTCAAGCTATCGGGCCAGGTTTTACGCACAAATCGGGCTGTGTAGTGCATGGGTGTTGCCGTATCCGAGACATTGGGTTTTAAATTCGGAAAATGTTTGTTCACTGCCTCTGTGTAAGACGGGCAGCACGACGTGGTCATAAACGCTTCACCTCGCTCCAAACGATCTGCAAATTCCGCGGTTTCGTGTTGCACCGTGGCATCGGCACCTTGAGCGACTTCGACCACCTCGTCAAATCCGAGCGCTTTGAGAGCGCTGACCATTTGCGGCATGTCCGCGGAAAATTGTCCGACAATCGCCGGCGCAATCATCGCCACCAAAGATTTGTCGGATGTCAAATGTTTCAGCACATCCACCAGTTGTGAACGTTCGGTAATGGCGCCAAACGGACACTCGCGCATACATTTGCCGCAAAAAATGCATTTTTCAAAATCGATCTGCTCTTTGCCGTTTTCGTCCTTGCTGATCGCGTTCACCGGGCACGCCTCCTCGCACGGCACCGGGATGTAGATAATGGCATGGTACGGACATTCCTGCATACAAATGCCGCAGTTGACACATTTCTCCGGGTCGATTTTCGCTCGCCCGTTTTCCATAGTCACCGCTTCTTTGCGGCAGTTCAGCATACACGGTCGCGCCACACAGCCCTGGCAGGCGTTGGAGACAAAATATTGGCCCTTGACGCACGAGCTGCATGCGTCGTCCATGACCGTCAATACCGGTTCTTTGACCTCTTGTCGCTCCATGGCTGTTTTATAATAATCGGACAATGGCGTCAATTCATCCTGCTCGTCCTCGGCGCCATGGCCCATCAGCGCCATCAAGCGGTATTTGGTCACGGCGCGATCTTTATGCACGCAGCAGCGAATGGCCGGATTGTTTTTCGGAAACAGTTCGATCGGCAATCGGTTGATCTGATCCGTCTTTTTCTCAAATACCATTTTGGCCAGACGAACCATCAATTCTCGTTTTAGCAGGGTTGCATTATTCACGTAATTCATAATCAGTTCCGTGCGGTTTTGAGTTCGTTCAAATATTTGACAATTTTCGGGATGCTGGCTTGACTCATTACCACGCCATCGATCTCCACAAACGGCGGCTTGCCCTGGTCGTCCTCCTGGCACACATCGATGCAGGTCGAGGCGGTAATGTGCACGCGCTCCTTGAGCGATTCCGGCAACTGCTCTTCCAGCAACAGCAGGTCCGAGCCGCCCATAACAAAACAGGCGGTGCCGGTGCAAATGGTAATTCTGATTTTATCGTTCATTCTCTTCCTCTAAATAAATTGCAGCGTTGTGGATTTTAAATGCTTCTCTTCCATAATCCGAATAATGTGCTTGAAAATATTGCGCCGAATTTCCAGCTCCACCGGCACATTCGGGTCCTGGTGCGCGTCATTGATTTTCGTGCCTACGACAAAGTGAATGATGTCGCTGTTCAACATGGCGCTGACCAGTTGTTCGGCGCCGTTTGCCGTTGTGGGCTCGTGGAATTTATCGCGTTCCAAAATCTCGATCACTTTTGCCAGGGTGATGGTGCCTTCGGTGATGAAATCGACGCCATTCATGCGGCTGGTCGGCGGAACTTCGCGGCTAAAATCTTTCAGATTCACGTCGATCTTTTCGTTCCATTCGCGCGCCACAATATTGGCTGTGGTGCCGCCGCAAATGATTTTTTTGCCCTGAAACTGCCGAACAATGCGCGCCAATTCGGGGTCTTTTTTCTGCGCGATGGGCGGACCGGACACGACCATCAATTCGCGCGGTTGGCGAATGTTGAAAATGCCGCAGGTGATGTCGTCGTTGGCGCAGTTTTTATCGTGCGTTATGGCGCGCTGTACAATGCGACGCGCCAGGTCACGCGCCGATATATCGCTGTTTTCAACAATGCTGCGGCAGACAAAATCGCCCACCGCCGGTTCGCCCCAGCCAAGCGGGAATTGCGGCGTGCCCATACCGGATTGCGAAACGCCATCTGAAATGAGCACAAGGCGGTCGCCAAGCTGGCAGTCGAATTCTGAAAATTTCAAAATATTTCGGCTCTTGTTTGGCGTATCCAGTTCAATCGTTTCTTTGGGTAGCTCGGTGAGTTTGCCGTTGCGAATGAGCATAAACGACGGATTGTCATATTCGATCACCCTGGCGTGTCCGGCCGCATCAATATCCACAATGGAAAATGTCGAATAGCTGATTTTTCGCGTGCTACACACCGGCAGCGTTTTCATAATCACATGCGCGGTTTTGCGGATGTCGAAATTGTTCGAGGCATAATTCAGCGCCATGGTGGCGGTCAACGTCGACAGCACATTCGCCTTGACGCCGCTGCCCAAACCATCCGACAACACTGAGACGATGCGCTGCTCGTCCTTGAGTCGCTTTGACAAAAACGCATCGCCCGGCACATGCTGCTGCACTTTGTGCGTTTGGAAATAATCGATTTCAATAAACGGCTGAAACATGGCTATTTCCTCACCGATTCGACGCGAAATGACTGTGTGATCGAGTCCAGCAGTACTTCCGTTTCGGATGCGTTCTCGCCCAGCAAGTAGGCAATTTTTTGCACGGTGGCCAGGTTTTTTTCAATCACTTCCTGCGTTTTGCTGATAATCTGCTCTTTATGCATGGCCGGCGCCGTAATGTCCTGAATGATGCCGCCGACGATGCGATGTTGTTCAATGCTAAAAATCGACACGTTCAGCACGGTATCGCCGTTCTTAATATTTTTGTTCAAAATATCGTCGCCCGTATTCAGCACGGTTTGAAAATAGCTGGAAAAATCGATTAGCTTGGCCAGATTGGCGCCGTTCATGCCGGGTTTGGCTTCGAACGCCATCTCGATATCCGATCCCAGTAGCCGCGAAAAGTTGCGGTTGCATTCCACTACGTGCAGCTTTTCATCTACAATGACCACGCCCGAAGGCATGGCTTTGATGAGTGCATTGGCCTTTTTATGCGCCAACTCGCGCATGTAGGAGACGCACATGTCCTTTTCCGCCTTGCCGGCCAAAATGGCTTTGGCAAAATCGCGACAGCTATCGTAGCCGCAGCCGCTGCAATTCAGCTCGTCGGTGGCAGAGTATTTGCCAATGTCGTTCAGGGTTTCGCGAATTTTTGTTTCCTCAAAGCTGATGTTTTGCACCGTCGCAAATTCGAACCGGTTATTGATGTTGCAACTCGGTTGCCGCGGGATCTCGTTTTGCGGAACCGCCGCATAATCCAGAATCGAAAGTCGTTTCAGCGCCGTCGAGGTTTTGTCGGTCATTTGCGGGCCGTTCACGCAGCCGCCTTTGCACGCCAGCAGCTCCAAAAACAGCGGGGATTTTGGAAACGTGTCCAAATTGTCCAGAATATTTTCAATTTCTTCCATGCCGGAAAACGACATGTACGACGAATCATTGTAGGTGCAATTCGCCTTGATGCTCGAAATCATGCCGCCATCGATAGGGTAGA
Organism: uncultured Cytophagia bacterium; assembly: GCA_964414825.1. Classification (GTDB taxonomy): domain Bacteria; phylum Zhuqueibacterota; class Zhuqueibacteria; order Residuimicrobiales; family Krinioviventaceae; genus CAYPZM01. Next base: position 3,621 of record CAYPZM010000369.1, read on the forward strand.
GGGCGCCTTCCTGAGCTTCTCGCGGGATAAAGATATTCTCCGGATGATCCGGCATTTGTGTGGGATCGATTCCTTCTTCCGCCCACCAGGCGCGCAAGCCTTTAAAGGTGATCGCCAAATCGAGAAGATGTTCATACCCATCCGCCTCGGACTTTTTCGCAATGCACGGGCCAAAAAACAGTATGCCGATATCGTCGCCATGTTCCTGACGCAGCATGGAGCAATGCGCCAACAGAGGCGAGTACAAATCCGTTACCACATCCGCATGCTGCGGATAATGCTTTTTGATCATCTGCACCACCGTGGGACAAGCCGAAGAAATGTGAATAGCCGGTTTCGCTTCTTGCATGTCGTGAGCAACATGCGCCGACACTTCTTGCGCGCCGAGCGCGGTTTCGGACACGCCGTAAAAGCCGAGCGCCTTGATGGCCGCAATCAACTGCGATTTTGAAATATCGCGAAATTCGCTGATGAACGATGGTGCCAGCGACACGATCACTTTTTCTTTCGTGGTCAACAACCGTTTGGCGCGCTGGATGTCGTTGCGCACGTGTTTGGCGCCCACCGGGCACACTTGCACGCAATTGCCGCACAATACGCAGCGCTCTTCAATGACCGAGGCCTTGCCGTTGTGCACCGTAATCGCCTTGGTCGGGCACTGGCGCACGCATTTGTAGCAGTCCTGGCACTCGGCTTTTTCAGTATATATGGGATAATATGGATTCATAGTGATTACCTTTTCAGCGTTTCATTTAGAATATCGACGACCGTAATCGGTTCAACATTCTGAAACACCTGTTCATCAATGCTGATGATGGGGCCGGATTTACATGAATTTTGGCACAGACAACCCACCAGCTCCACCTCGGCATGTTTTTCACTATTGTCCAAATAGGATTGGATGATTTTCAAATTATCTTTATTGCCGCGCGAAAAGCAAGAGCTGCCCATGCAGATTGAAATTTTATGTCCATTAAAGTCCTGGGTCATTTAGTTTATCCTTCATCAGAATTCTTTGCCGCATGTGTATAAAAAATCACAGTTTCCAGCGCCATGGTCAAATCGATATTGTTCACAAAAATCTCCAGATCGGCCTTTAAATTGGTGGAGGAAAAATTGAGAACGCCGCGAATGCCGTACTCGACCAACAAATCAAACATATCCTGCGCCACTAAATCGGGAATGGCAAGAATCGCCATTTTGATGTTATTTTTTTTGACGAACGCTTCGAGCTCATCTATGCTCAAAATCGGCGTTTCGGCTTTGGGGTTCAATTTGGCGTCGTCCACATCAAACGCGGCGACAATGTTGATATGCTCCGAAGCGAATCCCGGAAACTTGACCAGCGCCATGCCAATGTTGCCGTAACCAACCAGGATAACATCGCGTTCCTGCGATACGCCGAGTTTGTTTTCAATTTGCTGAATCAGCTCGCTAATGACGTATCCGCCTTTTTTGTTTCCCATAATGCCAAAAATGGAAAAGTCCTTGCGGATTTGCACCGCGCTGACTCCCGAGGCGTCGGAGATGTTTTCAGCAAACACCTTGATCATGCCGAAACGTTTGAGCTGCTTGAGCACGCTTTTGTACTTGGACAGTCGCGTAATGTGATTTTGTGAGATCATCTTCCTTTTCCGTTTTTATTATGACAAAAATACGGATAATATTCTATTTTGTCAATATAATATTACAATAAATCACATAAAAAGTTCCAAATAACATATATAAAGCGCAAAAAATAATATAAAGGGGTTGGCTATGCACTTTCGTAAATAAGACCTGCGCCAAAAATCGCCGATCCTTTGATGATTTCCAATTCTGCACAATGGATTTTTTTCCCCACGCCTTTCGTTAATGCTTTACAAGTAAACTTTTAACCACATCCGGCAAAAGATTTCAAGCA
>CAYPZM010000370.1:0-5515 GCA_964414825.1 uncultured Cytophagia bacterium
GCTCGTCGCGAACGATAAACGAGAGCTCTTGTTTTTTGGCGTCCTGACCGCCGCTGCGCAACTCTTCCAGTCGTTTGCGAATTTGTCGTTCTTCGCTGCCATATTTCCTGTGCACAATATTCGAGCATGAAAGAAACAGCAGGGCCAAGGACACAAATATGATTAGGATAATGATTTCAATCATTTGCATTTTCCTCAAAATCTCGTTCAATCCCGGGTTCAAAAACATCATTGGGCAATTCAATTCCGGAAGCTTTGAGTTGATCATAAAATTTGGGCCGAATTCCGGTCGTTCGAAATCCGCCCATCACTCTGCCTTCCTCATTAATGCCAATTTTTTCGTACAGGAAAATATCTTGCAAGGAAATGGTTTGACCTTCCATGCCGGTGAGCTCGGACACGTAGGTGACTTTTCTGGAGCCATCGCTCATACGAGTGATTTGGATGATGACATCAATCGCCGAGCCGATCTGCTCGCGCATGGCCTTGTCCGTTAAATTTCCGCCGGCCATCAAAATCATGGTTTCGAGGCGGCGCAACGCATCGCGGGGGGAGTTGGCGTGCATGGTGGTCAACGAGCCGTCGTGGCCCGTGTTCATGGCTTGAAGCATATCGAGCGCTTCACCTCCACGGCATTCGCCAATGATGATACGATCGGGACGCATACGCAGCGCGTTGATCACCAAATCCCGCTGTGTAACGGCGCCGCGGCCTTCAATGTTGGCAGGGCGCGTTTCCAGGCGTACAACATGATCCTGCTGCAATTGCAGTTCGGCGGCATCCTCAACGGTGACGATGCGCTCATTCGATGGAATAAAATTGGACAAAATATTGAGAAACGTGGTTTTGCCAGAACCGGTACCGCCGGAAACCAATACGTTCAACCGGGCTTTGACCATGGCTTGAAACAGCGCCGCCATACTGGGCGTTAACGATTTGATGTTGAGCAAATCCTTCATCATCAATTTGCGCACGCCAAATTTTCGGATCGATATGCTGGGGCCGTCAATGGCCAGCGGCGGAATGATGGCATTGACGCGCGAGCCGTCCGCCAAGCGGGCATCCACCATGGGAGAAGATTCATCCACGCGCCGCCCAACCGCGGAGACAATTCGGTCGATTATGTGCAACAAATGATTATCGTCTTTAAATACCGTATTGGTCGGCTCTAATTTTCCGGATCGTTCCACATAAACCTGTTTGTGCCCATTGACGAGAATATCGGATACAGTCGGGTCGTTCAACAACGGCTCCAGGGGGCCCAGGCCAAAGGCCTCGTTAAGAATTTCTTCGGTGAGGCGTTCCTTGTTCAAGCTCGGCGCCAGCTCGGTTTCTTCTGTCAATAACGTTTCAACAACTTCTTTTACCTGCTGGCGCAGACCCTCTTTGGGTAGGGTTTCCAAACGCACAAGGTCAAGAAGATCGATGAGCCGGCGGTGAATTTTTTCTTTTAATTCATTATACGCTTTTTCTTTTTGGTTGATGGTGCCAGGCTTGGATTTCGGCTTGGATTTCTGCGGCTCCCGATTCTTCTGGCCGTTTCCATTGACAGGTGTTTCTGTGTCTTCAACGTGTAACCGTTTCATCAATCCCATAATCCGCTCATCCCTTGATCATTTTTTTCCAAAAGCTGATTTTTTTGCCAACAGTGCCGTTTCTCCCGTTTTCCACATGGCCATTCAAACTAGCGGCCAGTTCGAGCATTCCGAGCCGAAATTTTGATTCGGACGTCAGCGCAGAAAACGGTTCACCTTTATGAATCGTGCTGGAGACGGCACGATAATTATCATTGGGGATGCGCTGCAATACCGGATATCCAAACGTTTTTTCAAGCTCTTGCTGCACCGTGCGTGGTGGCGACGGATAACGATTGAGCAGCAGTTTTACTTTTTCTTTATTATAGCCCAATCGGGAAAAAAGGTTGAGGCAGCTTTTGGTATTGTAAATAGCAGCAAGCTCCATGGTCGAAACTACAAAAATAGTGTCCGCTTGATCCATGGCTGTTAGCGAGACATCGTCAAATGTTGGGGGAATGTCAATGACAATAACGTCAAAGTGATATTTCAGCATGGTCAAGATTTGCTCAACATGAGCAGGCAGAATAACCTCGGCATCTTCAATGTGCGTGGGACCGGTCAAGACTCTCACACCGGAAGCGTGTGTGGGCAACGATTTTTTGAGCATCTCATAATCAATGTCATTGATATTATTGGCAATATCCAACATGGAAAAGGTTGGTTTTATATTGAGAAACAAGGAGATATTGCCAAGTTTGAAATTCAAATCCATGAGCATCACATTTTTTTTCTTTTGGGTAGAAAGGGCAGTTGCCAAACTGGTGGCAATGGTTGTGGTACCCACACCGCCTTTGGCGCCAAACACAGTAATAATTTTGCTTTCGGGTTTGCCATTCGTATGCGCTTTGCGGACTTTATTCAAAAGCAATTTCGCTGCATAATCCAGCTCATTCTTTTTGATCGGTTGTATCAAAAATTCACGCGCCCCGGCACGCATGGCCTTGATGATGGTTTCCGGCTTGGCTTCGGGCGAGGAGACAAATACGGTCGTGTTGCGAAACTCTTGTGTAATTCTCTCAGCCAGGTCCAACGCTTCCTCTTGCAAGGGAAATAGATTTAGTACAACCAGTTGCGGCTCGGAGGTTTTCACGACGTCAAATGCTTTTGTTAGTTCTTGAACGTACCCTACGATATGAATACCCGGAATGTCTGCCAACGCGGAGCGTACGGCCTGCGTTGATTTTTCCTCGCTATCCACAATAACCGCATTTATGTTAAATCCATGCATACTCCTTAGCCCACCAAACGCACACCGTACAGCGTGGTACTGCTCTCGGGCGTACCTGCAATACCGGTGGTCGCCATCTCAATCACCACGCCCATCACATCCTTTCCCTTTAAACCGGTGATAAACACAGCGATCCAGCCATTCACCGTAATCGTGCCGCGGCCGGGGCTCGGCGGGAAATCCGGATCAAACAAGGGAATTTTGATAATACGCGGGCTGGAAAATCCAGGATAAGCACTTTCCACCACTTTTTGGCCATTCCAAAACGCATCGGGGTCGAGCTCCAAAAGCTCCGCCACCCCCTGACTTGTGGGGCCAACCATATTGCCGGGCTCCACCATCAGCTCATCGCCAAGCTCGACAATATCTTCCGAGCCATTGGCAATATTTTCCCTATAAACGTTGGCTCCCCTTTTGGGATTTCCCTTATTAACAGGCGGATAGCAAATTGGATAAAAAAAGCTGGGGGTGGTGCCTGGTGCTCCTGTGCCGCCGGCTTTGACAAGAATTTCCGTACCGACAGGGGTGCCCAGATTGGGCAATGCCCAGGGCCGAGCACCTCGAGTACCCACTATGTTCGTAATTTCGGCGGATGCCGAGGCTGAAAGCGTGGTGGTGTTGATACCAATAACGGGCGCAAAAAATAGGCGAATTGTTTGGCTGGCCTGAATTTGAATGCGGGTTATCGTTGGAAAAGTAATGTTTTGCGGCGACAATACAATGCTTTGATGCGCAACATCATTGGCCGCGGCAATTTGCAGGGCTCGCGCGATGGCTTCGGATTGGCTCTCCAATAAGCCGGCAGCGCCGGCCAATGTTGCGGCGTCCACCGCGGATTGGAGTTGATTTTTGGCGGTCCACATGTATCCGGTATCAATCGCCAAAGCAGCCAGGCTAAAAATAGCCATCAAAGAGGCTGCGGTTAACACCATAACATTTCCGTGCTCGCGTTTGAGTAATTTTTTCATAGGTCTATTCCTTTAAAAATTTATTCGTATCAGGAATATGTTCTTCCGACAAGGTTTCAATGACTTGCGGCGAAACCAAAATATACAATTCGGTTTCCTTGTTTTGAAAACGTGTACTGCTGAATAATTTGCCGAGAACCGGAATGCTGCCCAGAAACGGTACTTTGGAAATAGACTTTGTCGTTTCGTTGGAAAGCAGTCCGCTAATGATTAAATACTCCCCTCGATTCAATTCTACTTGGGTTTCGGTCTTTCGACTGATTAAAGACGGGATGTTAAAACCGCTCAAGGTGACTCCGTTGTCGAAATCAAGACTGCTCACCTCGGCTGAAACCTGGAGATTTACCAAATCCGCATCCAAAACGGTGGGTCTAAATCGTAATCGTATGCCGTATTCTTTAAACTCCACTGACACCGATTGCATCCCTCCGCTGCCCGAGACAATGGGGACGGGAAATTCGCCACCGGCCAAAAAACTGGCCTCGGCGCCGTTAATGGCCGTTAAATTGGGCTTGGCCAAAACTTTGAGATAATTGTTCGCCTCCATAGCCTTTATGATGGCGGATAAATTTTGGTTGGGCAACGATAAGAAAAAATCGACGCCCTCCCCTACCGTCAATGGGACCGATGGTGTACCTACTTTGCCGGCATAGCTGCCCCAATCCAAAATCTGTTTGCCGATCGCCTGCTGTTTTAGGAGAAAATCCACACCAAATTCTTTTAGCGCGCCTTTGGTGACTTCGAGAAAATTGACTTTTAATGTTATTTGATGCGATGATGCTTCATTATGAACGACAACATGAACGATGCGATTCTCTTCATGCTCATCCCACACAATCAAAGTCGTCTTGCCAATCGATACACCATTGATCAAGATTTGAGACGGCGAGGTAACAATTGCATCGGCAATATTCGGATCGGTGATCGACATACGAATGATCGGATAATCGACCGTCAGCAAAACCGATTGGCCCAACGGAACGTGGATGGATTCAACAGATTCTACTTTCAAATCATCACAAATCGCCGGGGGCGCAAACATTACAGCGCAGAGTGTTAAAAAAATTAAAACGATCTTTTTTGTATTTGTGGACATGTATTGGCCTTTATTGAGAAAATCCTGCCGATAGTCTCGAGGTACCATGCTTACCAAGCTTTTAATGTTGAAACGTGATCACCTCTTTTTTATCGGCACGAATCACTTCAATCTTTCGAGGTTTTTGTTGCTCATCTTGCGACGATTTTGCAGTTCTCGGGCGCTGGCGCACATAACCAACGGGCTGTGGCTGCTCCTCTGTTAATAAATTTTTTAGCCACACACCGGGCGTCGGGTCAACTTGGAGACTATCCGCACGATTGCGCATGGTGAGCTGTAGCGTACCCTCGGTGCTGGCCAGTGCCAATTTTTCCGACTGTTCCGGCGTCACCAGCAGCGTAACGGATTGAACAGTCATAGGCTCATCACCTTGCCGGTGATAAATTTGGTCAACTGCCAACACTTTAATATTTTCGAGCACAATTTTGCTGCCCGTATCTTCTTTTTTCGATGTAGGGCTTACGGTTGCAAGCACATCCACATAGGTGTCGGGCAAAACAAATCCGCTAACGCCGCTTACCACATTGACGCTGACGGTTGCGGCGCGCATCCCCATGGGGATAATACTTGAAAGCCCGCCAGCAGATCCGAGCGGTTGTGCCGCTCCGCGAGCGCCGCCGACGCGGCGTCCGAGGCGCTCTCCGAC
>CAYPZM010000371.1:0-5491 GCA_964414825.1 uncultured Cytophagia bacterium
CATGGATATCTTGACCTTTTATTTGGAAAATCTAAATTCCGAAATGCAGAAGCAGTTGGACAAGCCAAGCAGCCGGGCGGGTACTCGGAACCAATTTTTGAATCTATTTGAACAATTCAGCTCGCAGCTTTACCTCTATGCGGAACGCGTACAGACAGAAAGCTTGCAATTGCTCGGAAATATGAACCGCTTGATGCAAGGCCAGGAAGAGTTGATTCCGGAGATTTTTTCCGATTATTATGATACATTTCTGGATATGCAGAATCCCCAAGGTCTGTGGAAACGGTTCAACACCGAATTGCACCGGCATCAACACCTGTGGCGGGAATTAATCGGGGCGAACACACCTTCGGACGACGTTCCCGCTTGACTTACTCGATAGAAAAACCGCACGTCTTCTCGGCGGTGCGTCCTGTGGCGGACTCCTGGATGATCAGCTTGAGTTCATAGTCGCCAGCAGTGAGATTTTCAATCCCCAAACTTAACGTAATCGGTTCGTCCGAAGCGGCCGCCTGATAACGGACTGTCGATCCTACGGATGCTCCCCGGCCAAACCAGCGATCAAAAAGGTTCAACGACTGTGTGGCGCCTCTGCCCTGTTCCTGCAAATTGACCGATACGGTATAATCGCTCGCCCCGTTATCCAGGGAAAGGCCATAGACTTCAAAATAGAGGCCAAGCGATTCAGTTTTTTTAAAGGCATGGAACATGTGCGGAGTAAAAGCAATGTCGCCGCGCCGAAAACGGCTGTCACGCCTGGCGGGATCGATATCGCTGCACAGCAAAATATCACTTACGTGCAGGGCATCTGAAGAAAACTGCGGCACCGTATATGCAAATCGATGAATGGCCGTGCTCTTGGACTTTTGATCCAGGGTTTGAAACACCAGATTGTACTCGCCCGGATCGAAACTTAACGTTTTCTGCTGCAACAAGGACCGACCGGCCCAATCCTCATGCACATTGATTTGAAACGTGTCCGCCTTTGTGAACGATGTCAGCAAGTCCCACTGTTCCGTGTACAATCCCACAAACGTAGAAAGCGCGAGAAAATATCGGCCGCTGCTCCAGGCGAGCTCGGTTTGCGACCCGGGGATGGCGTTGAACACCTCCACATCCGTGCCGCCGTTTTTGCCTTTAAAGGCCAGACAGACCAACGGCATGTCGAACAGCGTGTAATCGATGGAAGCAGATTCGGTTTCCATCCCCACTTTGATATGTTCCAGATTCTCACGCGTTAAAATGGGGGCGGCTTGCCGGATTTCAAAATTCAAGTTCTCCTCGTGCAGAACCGCACCGGACCAGGAATACAGCGTATTATCCCATACGGCACGGTCTTCCAGAGGCGACGTGCCGTTCTCGCTTTCATGTTCGTCTTGTAACTCTTGCAACAACACTTGCGTCGCCACATCGTTTTCATAAATGCGTTGTTCGATTTCATAACGCTCGGCGTACATCGAAAGCCGCTGATACTCGGAACCGAGGAAATCCAGGCCTTGAAAACTCAACGGCAGCGTCGTAAATGTCCAGCCCGAACTGGGGAACAATATAAAGTGAAAGACCATTTTCGGGCGCTCGGCATTGGCATAATACAAATAGGATGCCTGCTGAAAGTTGCCGTCTTTTTTCGCATCGGGATTCATGTGCTGTTCATCCGGAAAGCCGTGCCGGATGATGGTGACGCCGATATCGTCGATCACCGGCTGGTTCGGCGCCACATCAATTTCCTCGCCCACCAACATGTTGGGATCGCGATCGCCGATGAGTTGAAACGATTTGCTCACCGAACTAAACCGGCGATGATGCCGCCGCGCGTACCCAAGGCGCTGATAATGCTGCGCCAAACGCTCATTTTCCGGTGTCACGGGATTCGGATCGCGCTGGTTCCAAAAGCGCTTGAAAAAGACGCGGATGGAATCGATCGGCGCGGTCTCGAAAAACTGCTTTTCAGCATCCGTAAACAAATACTCGGTATCATGAAAAATTGCGGCGGCCTGCGCCGAGTCCTGCATAGCCTCGATCGCCTCCCAAAAGTCCGCGTCGCCCTCTTTGTTTTTTTCCAAGTTGAGCAACGCATCCGCCTTGACCAATTTGAATTCGGAAATGTTTTGTTGATAAATAGAGTCCGGAAGTAAATCGAGGAAATTTATACACGGGGTATACAAGCCGTTGTTGAGATAGACCCGGCTTTCTGCCACATAAATTTTATGATTATTTGGCGCTTTTTTCTTCAACAGTTGCAGCAACTCGATGAGCTCATCGTCCTTGCCATAATGCAGGCCAAAATCGACAAATGAGCTCAACATCTCTACGGATTCATGACGTTTGATGGAACGGCTGTACAGGCGAAACGATTCTTCTTCCATCCAGAACGAGGCATTCACCTCGCCAATCATTTCCCATGCATCGGTGCGTTCGGGCTCGTACCACACAGCGCGCTGCAAATTTTCCCGCACGCGCAGATACTGATTTTCCTGATGCGAATAGACAACGGCCAAGCGATAATAGGCCTCGGCATTTTCATCGTCACAGTGCAACGCGCGTTTGAGAAAACGCACCGCCTTACGCGAACCGGGCTTGCGAATATCCGCCAGCACGCCTTTGCCGATCCATCCCCAAACGCACTTTTTATCGTTTCGCAGGAGTTGTTGAAAGATAGAATCGGCACGAGCGATGTGGTCGTTCTCGGCAAAACTCATTCCTTGTCGATAAGCGGATTCACAGTCCGGGGTGTGCGCGCTCGGCGGGAGCAGGGAGAGAAAAAGGAAAATGACTGCCATTCCTTTGTGCATGTAAAGACCCTAAAATAAGCCTTCCCACCCAGTCGAGCCTGTCGAAAAAACTCAAAGCCAAGTCATGCCTATGGAGGCAGGCTGTTGCAGAATCGGCCGTCCCTGCATTACCAGCATTCTCGTTCCGCCGCTCCCGCGGCGGAATGCAGTACAGGACGTTCTGCGTCCGAGACTCGCCACACGTACTGGACGCTAAGCGTCCATGCTGCATTCCCCCGCAGAACGGGGAACGAGAGTGTGTGGTTTGAATCTGCAACACCCTGGGAGGCAGGAATCCATAGATCCTTTAAAAATAGACTTCTGCCTCCGCGACAGTAACTTGGGAAACGAGGTTTTTGGACTTTTTCAACAACCTCGTCAGGGTTTGAAACCCTGACTGGATGACGGAAGGTCATCCTAAATCAATTCATCAATCCGAACCGAACGGTTCTCAAAAATCGATTTTTTCGCAGCAATACCGGGTAGAATCGCATAAGCACCGGCCATGTGATCCGCAGCTTGCTTGTATGGATCGGGCATGCCGGGCGTAAACACCATATCGCGCAAGCGGGTATCGCCGCCGCCGTGTCCACCGCCACCGTGCGGTACACTGATAACCTCGCGATGACCAAAATTTTTGATCACCACAATTTCATCTTGTTCGGGCATCACCCAGGGCTGGCGCTCGTAATTGCGGTGCTCGAGCCGACCTTTGGTGCAGTTAAAGCCGATGTGATACCCTTCGTATGGCATAAAGGCATTCAGGGAATAGCTCATGCTCACATCATTATCGTATTTCACCGTCGCGGTCATGGTATCCCAACTGGTGACGTCCTCGCGGAACACACAGCCGTCGCGGTGGTAGCTATCGGCGCTTTCGCACTCGACGTACAATTTCATGTAATAGCGATTGTCGGTAATGTCCCAATAAAAATTGCATTTGTCTTGATGCGGGCACCCGCGGCAGGTATCGTTGCGGAATGGGCCCTGGCTGCCGTATTTGCGGATTTCACCAAATGCCGCTACTTCTGTGGGCTTGGCTTCCAACCACCAGTTAATGAGATCAAAATGGTGCGACGCCTTGTGCACCCAGAGCGAACCGCTCTTGTCGATGAGACGGTGCCAGCGGCGAAAATAATCGGCGCCATGATAAATATCGAGATACCAATGGAAATCGACCGAGGTGATTTCGCCCAGTTCGCCGGACATTAAAATTTCTTTCATCACCTGACGATGCGGCGAAAAGCGATAATTAAACGTGACCAGCACCTGTTTGCCGGTCTTTTTCTGCGTGTCCAAAATTTGTTGTGTCTTGACTTCATCAGTGGTCATGGGCTTTTCGGTGAGGACATCGCATCCCAACTCCATGCCGCGAATAATGTATTCGTGGTGCGTCGAATCGACCGTGGTGACGATGATGCGATCCGGTTTGGTTGCCTCGACCATTTTGTCAAAATCAGTATAGGTCGGAATGAGGCCACCGGCGGCTTCCTGCAAAAATTGTTGTCCGACTTTGACGCGCAACGGATTGATGTCGCACAGTCCAACCATCTCCACTTTATCGCCTTGATCGCGCAACAAATCGCGGCCCCACATTCCCAAACCGCGTACGCCTGTGCCCACCAGCGCCACTTTGATTTTCTGCTGCGCCATCGAAGCCAACGGCATAGCCATGCCTGCCGCAGCCAAGGCACCGCTGGTTTTGATAAAATCGCGTCGTGATTGTTGCTTCATGCTTGCACTCCTTTCCCTCAATAGCAAAACTCTCTATTACACTTATATATTGAATGGATTCTATTCTCAACAATCATGTTAGATATTCAGATATTCAGATACTCTGTCCCATACGGCCAGCGCTGCGGGCGCGACAGCATCGAGTTTGCTTCGTCATCGTCCTTAAAGCGTTCGGCTTGCGGATCCCAGTACAATTTGCGCGGCAGTTTCATGGCGATATGGCTAACCAGACACGCCGAGCAGGCGCGGTGCCCGACCTCGGCCGGCGCCACCGGCGGTTTGCGGGTTTTGATGCTTTCGAGCCAATCGCCGTGCTGCTCTTCGCTAACATGTAGATGAATTTCATCCGGGCCAATAACCGATTGCAAAATTTTCGGATCGCTCGCCTGCAGCGCCTTGACGTTTTCCGTGTTGGTGGCGGGATCACTGGCGGTGACCGAATAATTGCCGCGCGTCACAAAAATCCAGCCGTCCTCGCCTTCAAAGCGCACGCCATTCGGGTACTCGCCGCTGACGTACATCATGGCGCCGTTGGCAAATTTGGCGGCCACGTTAAAGTCACCATGAACATCCCATAACCCGGACCGAGGAAACTCGGCTTTGGCTTCAACTTCAATCGGGCCGGTGTATTCGGCGCCCATGCCCCAATTCGCGGTATCGAAATGGTGCGCGCCCCAACCGGTAATCATGCCGGCGCCAAACTGTTCGCAGCGCAGCCAACCGGGACGCGAATAGTCGTGCTGCGGATGCACGCGTTTTTCGGTGTAATAAACGTACGGCGTGGATCCGAGCCACATATCATAATTCAGATTCTCCGGAATCGGCATGGGCGGTTCTTCGTCGCCGGCGGGATCGCCGGGCAAGCCGATTTTAATGGTATGGACTTTACCGATACGTCCATTTCGCACCAGCTCGCAGGCGATGCGAAATTGCGGCATGGAGCGCTGCTGACTGCCGATCTGCAAAATGCGGCCGGTGCGGTGAAC
>CAYPZM010000372.1:0-5023 GCA_964414825.1 uncultured Cytophagia bacterium
AGTGTCGAAGAAACGCTGCGGGAGATCTTTTTGCAGCCCATTCACAATCCCTTTAAAGAATTGGCCAATGTTGATGTATTTGCCAAATTGCTCAAAGCGCGCGTCACCAAACCTGCCGGCAAGCCGGACAAAGCGGTTCTGGATGACGTGCGAGACAAAGCCGATCGTCTGGTCAAAGAGCTTTACATTTTTGCGGATTTGCAAGACCAGGCATCGGATATTGCCGCATCCATTCACGACGATCTGAGCGAAGCGCTCTACCTTCCGGTGTGGCCACAAAAGTATCCGGCGTTGAAAAATCAAAAGCGCATCAAAGCACTCGTCGACTTTTTGGAAGCCAAACCGCACCGTTGGACCACGTTGTTCAGTTGGATTTTGGTTCGCCATTTGGGCAAAGTGACTGGCGATGAAGATTTTCAAAATCGCAGCCGCAGTTGGATTGATGAATATCTCTTTGGCAAACTCATTCGCTCAGCCATGCACGATGCCGGGTGGTCCGAAACGGATTCGTACGAATCAATCCTCACGCTCAAAGTACTTGCCGGCCAGCAATTGTGGTTCAAAACCAAAAAAGAGGATGGCTTGCCGTACACAGTGATGCAGTCCTTGTTAAAAGATCAGCAGCTCCAGGGATTCATTCAGGTCAATCGCCATCAGGATATTTTATGGTACAACAAGGAGCGATTTGAAGAGCTGCTCAACTGGCTGTGGCTGGCCGCAGTGTTGGATGTGCTAACCGATGAAAAATCTGACTCTGAAATCACCAAACTGGTGAACAAGCGCGCCAAAGTCATCCAAGCCTTCGAAAAGGCAGGAAAAGAATCGAACTATCGAGTGGATGAGCTGCTCGATGCATTGAAATAAACTGGAACAGAACTATGGTATCTGATGGAAGACGACGTGTTATTATAGAAACTATTAGTCCTGAAATTGATTCTGGCGCATACCCGATCAAACGCGCGGTGGGTGAGCGCGTAACCGTGGAAGCCGATGTTTTTGCCGATGGCCACGACGTGGTTTCCGCAACACTGCTCTACAAACACCCGGATGATAAAAATTGGCATCCCATTCCCATGCAGTTTGTGGATAATGACCGGTGGCGCGGCCATTTTACGGTCAGCAAAATCGGTCGCTACCTTTACACGATCGAAGGTTGGGTCGACCATTTCAAATCCTGGCAACGCGATATTGAGAAAAAATTTGCCGTGCGCCAGGATATTGCCGTGGATTTGCTCATTGGCGTGAACCTGATTGAAGAAGCAGCCGAGCGCGCCACGGGCAAAGACGCGAAAACGCTAAAATCTTATGCCGATAAAATCCGAAATGAAAGCGACCAAACCCTGGCCGTTGGCTTTGCCATGGAAAAAGAGCTCGCCAATTTAATGGATATATATGTTAATAAAGATTTCGCCAACCGCTATGAACGCGAATTGCCGGTGTTGGCCGAGCGCTCACTGGCCGCTTTTAGCGCCTGGTACGAGCTGTTTCCGCGATCCACCAGCCAAACCCCGGGCAAGCACGGTACCTTTGCGGATGTCGAGCGCTTGCTGCCGGAAATTGTGGCCATGGGATTTGATATCGTCTACTTTCCGCCGATTCATCCCATTGGCATCACGGCGCGCAAGGGCAAAAACAATGCGGTAACCGCGCAGCCTGGCGAACCGGGCAGTCCCTGGGCTATTGGCGCCAAAGAGGGCGGCCACAAGGCCATTCATTCCGAACTGGGCACGGTCAAGGATTTTAAGCATTTGATCGCCAAAGCGAGAGAATATAATATTGAAATTGCTCTGGACCTCGCCTACCAATGTTCGCCCGAACATCCTTATGTCAAAGAGCACCCGGAGTGGTTCAAGTGGCGGCCAGATGGCACGGTGCAGTATGCGGAAAATCCGCCGAAAAAATATCAGGATGTGCTGCCCATCAATTTTGAAACCGACAACTGGAAAGAGTTGTGGGAAGAATTAAAAAGCGTGGTGTTTTATTGGATCGATTTGGGCGTGACCGTGTTTCGCGTCGACAATCCGCACACCAAACCCATGGCATTTTGGGATTGGATGATTGGCGAAATCAAAGCCGAGCATCCGGACATCATCTTTCTGTCCGAAGCTTTTACCCGGCCCAAAGTCATGTATCGCCTGGCCAAAGTCGGATTTACGCAATCGTACACCTATTTTACCTGGCGAAATACAAAGCAGGAATTTATCGAATACATGACCGAGCTGACGCAGAGCCAGGTACGCGATTATTTTCGCCCCAATTTCTGGCCCAACACGCCGGACATTCTGGCCGACCATCTGCAATACGGTGGCCGCAATGCGTTTGTCATTCGGTTGATTTTAGCGGCAACGCTCTCTTCGAATTACGGCATTTACGGGCCGGCGTTTGAATTGTGTGTAAACCAGGCGGTTCCTGGGCGCGAAGAATATTTCAATTCCGAAAAATATGAAATCAAGGATTGGGATCGCGATCATCCGGACAATATTAAAACGCTCATCCAGCGAATCAATCGTATTCGGCGGGCACATCCTGCGTTTCAGCAGACCAATAATATCCGTTTTGTGAATATCCACAACGACAATATTTTGGCGTTCCTCAAACGCGATGAAACCTCGGATTCGACAGCACTGGTGGTGGTCAACCTGGATGTGCATTCCTCGCAAAGCGGCATGGTGGATTTGCCCCTGCACGAGCTTGGCCTAAACGAACACGATCCGTTTTTGGCGCACGACCTGCTAAGCAACGAGCGCTACATTTGGCAAGGATGGTCCAATTACGTTGAGCTGCGTCATGAAACCTATCCTGCACACATTCTGAACATTCATCACCGACTGCACCGCGAACAAGATTTTGATTATTTCATGTAGATTGAGGTTGAATATATGCCGGAAGAAACCATACTGGCGGGCGATCCGCTATGGTATAAAGACGCTGTTATTTATGAATTGCACGTAAAATCGTTTTACGACAGTTCGGAAGACGGAATTGGTGATTTTAAAGGACTGGTCGAGAAACTGGACTATTTGGAAAATCTCGGCATCACCGCCATCTGGCTGCTGCCGTTTTATCCCTCGCCCTTGCGCGATGATGGTTATGATATTGCCGATTATTATAATTTGAATACCGATTACGGCACGCTGCGCGATTTTCGCACGTTTTTAAAACAAGCGCACAAACGCGGCATTCGGGTTATCACCGAGCTGGTCATCAACCACACCTCGGATCAGCACCCGTGGTTTCAACGCGCACGCCGCGCCAAACCGGGATCCGCATTTCGCGATTTTTATGTGTGGAGCGACACACCGGATAAATATCAGGATGCCCGCATCATTTTTAAGGATTTTGAAACCTCGAATTGGTCCTGGGACCCAGTTGCCAACGCCTATTATTGGCACCGATTCTATTCACATCAACCGGATTTAAATTTTGAAAATCCGCGCGTACAAAACGAGATTTTCAAGGTGCTCGATTACTGGTTCGGCATGGGTGTGGATGGCCTGCGGCTGGACGCAATTCCCTATATTTTTGAAAAAGAGGGCACCAACTGCGAAAATCTACCCAAAACGCATGAATACATCAAAACCTTGCGCAAACATGTGGATGCGCATCACAAAGACAAGCTGCTTCTGGCCGAGGCCAACCAATGGCCCGAAGATGCGGCCGCCTATTTTGGTGATGGCGATGAATGCCACATGGCATTTCATTTTCCGGTGATGCCGCGCTTGTTTATGGCGTTGCGTATGGAAGACCGTTTTCCCATCATCGACATTTTGGAGCAAACGCCGGAAATACCGGAAACCTGCCAATGGGCTATGTTTTTACGCAACCACGATGAGCTTACGCTGGAAATGGTGACCGATGAAGAGCGCGACTATATGTACCGCGTCTTTGCCCAGGACCCGCGCGCCCGCATCAATTTGGGAATTCGTCGCCGGTTGGCGCCGCTGCTGGATAACAATTTTCGCAAAATAGAATTGATGAATGTGCTGCTGTTTTCCCTGCCGGGAACGCCCGTGGTTTATTATGGCGATGAAATTGCCATGGGCGACAATTATTATTTGGGCGACCGCGACGGTGTGCGCACGCCCATGCAATGGAGCGCCGACCGCAATGCCGGCTTTTCTCGCACCAATCCACAAAAATTGTTTTTGCCGGTCATTATCGATCCTGAATACCACTTTGAAGCCTTGAATGTCGAAAATCAGGATCGCAATGTCTCCTCATTTCTTTGGTGGATGAAACGCGTTATCGCCATGCGTAAACGTTTCCAGGCGTTTTCTCGCGGCGATGTGCAATTCTTTTATCCGGAAAATCCCAAAGTGTTGGTGTTTACGCGAACTTTTCGGGACGAGACCATTTTGATTGTTATCAATCTCTCCCGATTTTCGCAATACATTGAAGTGGATTTGTCGCAATATATCGGTTACACGCCGGAAGACGTGTTCAGCCAAACCAAATTTCCGGTAATCGATGATTATCCCTATTTTTTATCGCTCGGCCCGCACGGTCATTACTGGTTTATGCTGGAAAAAGAAAAAGAGTTGATACAAGTCTCCGATGTCTCAGAGCTCGCCACGCTAAACGTCAAGAGGCATTGGACCAATATTTTCGAGCAGCCCATACGCACCAAATTGGAAAAACAAATTTTGCCGAACTATCTGCGTCGGCAACGCTGGTTTGGCGGCAAAGCACGAACCGTGCGCAAAGTTTCGGTCATCGAATCCATTCCTCTGGATTCTCGCTCAAAAGATGCGCTCATCTTACTAATTTCCGTAGAATACGCGCTGGGCTCGCCCGACTCTTATGTGTTGCCGGTTGCCTTTGCTTTGAGCGAGCACGCGCACGAGCTCATTGTGGACGCACCGCAAGGCGTCATCGCCAATCTGCAGGTAAGTACCAAAGAGGGCGTGTTGTATGATGGCATTTACAGCGATTCGTTTCGCCAGCGCCTGTTTTATTTGTTATCACATCGCAAAAAAATTGGTGGCAAAAATGGCGAATTGCTCAGCACCTATAGCTAACGGCT
>CAYPZM010000372.1:5033-5484 GCA_964414825.1 uncultured Cytophagia bacterium
CTGCAAAAACAACTTTCCGAGACCAATACTGATAATTCTCGCGTGCTGCGCGCAGAGCAAAGCAACTCGTCCATTTTGTACGACGACAAATTTTTCCTCAAACTATACCGCCGTGTGGAAAGCGGCATCAACCCGGACCCGGAGATCATACAATTTTTAACCGAAGAAACGGATTATAAAAATGTGCCGTTGTATGCCGGCAGCCTGGAATTTCACAGCTCTGCAAAAGAACATCGCGTTCTCGCGCTGCTGCAGGAATTTGTACCCAACGAAGGCGATGCCTGGAAGCTCACGCAAGCCTCGGTTGGCCGCTATTTTGAGCGCGTGTTGGCAGAAGACATTGAGCCCAGCTTTAAATTCCCCCCTGCTATGGAAATGACGGTAGATACCATGCCGCCCGAGTTGCACGATTTAATCGGCTCGGCCACTCTGGACCAGGCGCACAAGCTCG
>CAYPZM010000373.1:0-5481 GCA_964414825.1 uncultured Cytophagia bacterium
AAATGTCTAATTTTACCATTGCTATTGCAGGTGATAAGTATTCCGAACCATTGTTGATCGTTCATAACCCAGGGAAACTTCTGAATGTACAAGGTTGTTGAGCCAATAGCGGATATTTGATTTTCAAAGGACTTGTTTAGCCCCTGGATGAGCGCAACCATGGTGACCACGGTCGTCACACCAATGACAATGCCCAAAGTTGTCAGAATAGATCGCATTTTATAGGAACGTAATGCCTCAAATGCAATTTTGAAACCTTCGCCAATGTAGATTAAAATTCGCATACGCTTTATCTTTGCCTAATTTACAGCTTCATCGCGCTCAACCAATCCGTCACGCAAGCGGATAATGCGATCCGAATGTTCGGCAATATATTCTTCGTGCGTGACCAAAATAATGGTATTGCCGGCGTCGTGCAGGTCTTCAAAAATTTCCATAATTTCTTCGCCCGTTCGGCTGTCGAGGTTACCGGTTGGTTCATCTGCCAAAATAATGGAAGGATTGTTGACCAGCGCGCGCGCAATGGCTACACGCTGGCGTTGGCCGCCGGAGAGTTCGTTGGGTTTATGGTCCATACGATCCGCTAACCCAACTTTTGCCAATGCCTCCTCGGCCTGCTTGCGGCGTTGTGAAGCGGCGGCTCCGCTATAAATAAGAGGCAACTCGACATTATGCAAGGCATTGGCACGCGGCAACAAGTTAAAAGTTTGAAAGACAAAACCGATTTCGCGATTGCGAATTTCCGCCAGCTCGTCATCGGTCATATCGCTCACCTTGTTATTGTTGAGGATATAGTTTCCATCGCTTGGCGTATCCAAACAGCCGACAATATTCATCAATGTGGATTTTCCGGAACCCGACGGTCCCATTATCGCAACATATTCATTTTTAGTTATGGATACATTTATGCCTTTTAACGCGGGAACCTCAACGGTTCCGATCTGATATATTTTTTTTATGTCAGATAGCTCGATCAACATCGGGGCTCCTTTCTATTCAGATTCTTTCTGTTTCTGCTGGCCACTCTTTTTTGCATTTAACGGGCTGCCGTCTTCCAACTCTTGCGAAATCGCTTTATAGCTGCCCGAAACGACGTGCTGATCTTGTTCGAGCCCGGAAATGATTTGAATATTTGCATCGTCACTAATACCGGTTTCAACCGGCACCATCTTGGCAGTGCCGTTTTCAGCTACAAAGACCACTTCATGCATATTGTCTTCGGGATTGTTCAGCGTATCGGAATTCTCAGTGGTGTCCGACTCTATCTCGCGCGTGGTTACACATTGGATGGGCACGTATAAAACATCGTTGCGAGTTTCGGTGTTAATATCCACCGTACAGGACATGCCGGGTCGTAATCTTTCAATTTGTGAAGTAACCGCAATTTTTACTTCAAAGTTGGTCACTTGCTCCTGAGTACCACGACCGCGCGTGGTGGCTTCGTGCGCAATTTCAGATACGCGGCCATCCAGAATTGTGTCCGGAATGGCATCGACCTCAATTTTTGTGGCATCATCAAGCGACACCAGGACCACATCATTTTCATCAATTTCGGCCAATACTTCCATACGACTGAGGTCGGAGACGGTCATAATCGGATCGGCTTGAAAGTCGGAACCCACGGCAATTTCACCTTCTTCTTTATTCAATTTGGTCACCACGCCGGAAATGGGTGCCATAAGGCGTGTTTTGTTCAAATTGTCTTGCGCTTCACGAAGCGAGGCTTCGGCCTGGCGCAGTTGGCTTTCAGCGAGTAGTCGTTCGGCTTCAGCAGCATCAAGATCGGCTTGCGATGTCAAGTTCTGCTCGAACAAATTTTTAACCCGGCTAAAATCGGCTGTCGCTTTGACCAAGGAAGCGCGAGCCGACATAACGCCGGACTCGGCGCGCTCCAGCAGCGCCTTATACCGCTGGCTGTCGAGCTCAACCAGCAATTGTCCCTTTTCAACGCGGTCACCTTCTTCCACTAAAATGTCGATAATTTCAGCCGAAATACGGGCAGAAATTTGGACATCTACTTCGGGCTGAATATAACCGGAGCCGGAAACCGTTCGCGTCAACTCGCCTTGTTTTACTTGTGTTGTTGTCACATCAATCGTTTTGCCTTGTGTTTTTCGAAGGTTAAACACGACCATCACCACAATGACGATCAGCACAACAATTCCGATGATCCATTTCATTTTTTTCGACATGCAAACACTCCACTCACAAAAGATTTAGTTTCCTTGATTTAACCAAAACGTATAACTGCGGATAAAGTTGTCATCCAGGTAGATTTCTGCCAGCCACTGTCCGACCGGCGCGGAATCTGTGGTATCCAACCAAAAGTACGTAGTCATTTTTCCATTTGCGGATTCGAATGTATCTTTGGTTTCAAATATTTTATCGGTGGGAGCTACCCAAAGAATTTTTACTTCATGGGTTCCAACCACATTCGTCCAGGAAAGCCAAACGTATACGCGTTCATCCAGAAAAAAGTCGTTGTCAATGCCAACGGGCTTGCCTTCAAATATGCCGGTGCACATAAAACCTTCGATAATTTCCGGCGCTGTGAGCACGGGCTCGGTACCACCGCTGCCGCCGCCTTCGGTAGATTCACATGCCAGTGACAGAATCAGTGCGAATAACAGGAGAGGCATTTTTTTCAACAGACGTTTCATGTTACATCTCCACCGTATCAGTTTTCACCATTGTCGATGATTCCCAGCGCGGCTTCCAGATAGGCACGTGCTATCTTTGCATCATATTCCGCACGAACCAGAGTTTCTTGCGCCTGAACCACATCGAGTTGAGCTTGCATAACCTCCAGCTCTGTTCCGGAACCAACTCGACGTTTTTCCTGCTGCAGACGCAAGTTTTCCTGGTAAGCATCAATGTTCTCACGATTTATATTGATAATATTTTGAAAGGATTGTAATAAAAGAAAATACTCGCGAATATCGGTCAAGAGAATTCTCTTTTCTTCTTTTAATTTTTCCAGGGTTAGTTCATACTGAAGCTTTTGTCGCTCAATCTCAGCTTTATCGGCGAGACCGTTGAAAATATTAAAATCAATTCCTGCACCCAATGTGGCAGTATAATCTTCATCCAGTGTTGTAGAGTAAACGCGATTGAGGTCATCATTATTTCTATTGTACGATACGCTTGCATTAATTCTCGGCGCATAGCGCGCTTTGGCGGCTCGAATGGCATATTCTGACGCGCGCAACTCTTGCTCCACCGCTTTCAAGCGTTCATTCTTTTCAAGAGCAATTTCCACAGCTTTAGAAAAGTCATAGTCCGGATAAATGGGACCCGGTAAATCTTCAGCAATTTCTACCGGTGTTTCCGGACTGCGTCCCATGGCATTGTTTAACGCTGCCTTTGCCAGCTCGATGTTGTTTTCCTGATTGATGAGCTGAGTGCGTTGCGTTCCGAGGTTTACACGCGCCTGGTAGATTTCGGCCTGGGATTTTAATCCAACATCCAACATGGTTTCATTGTAATCGAGATTTTCTTCGGCATGGTGAACCGCTTCTTCGTACACCTCAAAAAGCTTTTTGGATTTGAGCAACTGGTAATATTTATCGCTTACATTGGCGATAACCAGATGGCGCTGATTGAACAAACTGTGCTCATAAAACTGTTGGTACGCTTTGTAAAAGCGAATGTTATTGCCGGTGCGCCCGAAATCATAAATATGTTGATTCAATGAGAGCGACGCACTGTAGGTATTGCGCTCGGTTTGATCGTAAAACACATTACGCTCCTGATACAGCACATCTCCGGTTACGGGATCAAAATCTACGGGTACATCTTGTTTTACCAAACGCTTGCCTTGGATATATTTGCCAAATTGAAAGGAACTATTCAAATGCGGCAACCACGCCGAACGGGCCGTTACAATATCTTTTTGAGCCAATTCCACGTTAAAGTCGGCAACGCGTAATTGATAGTTATTTTCGAGTGCAATATTTATACATTGGTCGATGGTTAGCTGTTCTGTTTCTTGGGCCGCGGCAATGCCCATTACCAAACAGAAAAAAACAACAAAACTTGAAATCTTCATGTTTTCAACTCCATAAATAAACTGTAATCTTGCTTGTTATCCGGCAAATAAATTTTGTAGGGTTGCTGCCCCCACAAAGTAAACGAGGTAAATGATAGCAATCCAGGGCCAAACGCTTTGCATACGTTTTCGGGTAACTATGGCAATTCCAATGCTCACAATAAAAAAGGACCAAATATTGAACAAATCGAATTGCGATAAAAGCTTGTACACGAAGGAATCGGTGTCGGACAAAAATGTTGCGGGACTAAAATGGACATCGACTGTATTTTTATTGAGAATGATGGGAGCCTTGATCATCAAACCAACCACAATAATTAGCCAGCTATAGGCCGTAATACTCAACGTGTGAACGTATCGAGCGCCTCCACCAAGAATGACGTTGGACACAAATAGCCAAACAGCAGCGACAATTAAGAGCATGACGACTTGAGACACGACAGCGCCGACCCACGTCATAATTCCACGCATCTGCTCGGCGCGTTGCATAGCTTGTTCACGCTGTTCTTCGGATAAATTTTGTTTATCAAATTGCTCCATCATCGCTTCACGTTGTGTTTCGACCAGGACAGGCTGCACAATAGCGGTCCAGGACAGCATGAGGACCATATAGATGATGAATGGCACCAGCCATTTTGGCTGTTCGCGTTCTGCCTCAAAAGTTGATTGTGGTGCTACAAAAACGTTGATTATTCTGCTAAAAATGTTCATTGGTTTTTTATCGCCAGGTCCAGTTCCAACAGTTTCTGCGGTCATGTTACCCTCCAAGTCATTTAATTTTTTTGAGATACTCTAACAGTGACGAATATTCAAGATAAAAGTTTCGCCAGAGTGCTGCCTTGACCCCACTGAATGACATTTTTTTACCTAACGGTAAGTATATACGCAACACATTTCTCTTATGCGGTGAAATAAAAAAAGGCCTGCGATTTTTCGCAGGCCTTGCTATTTGACGAAACGTGAATTCTTAAAAATAAAAGGAAAGTGTGTATTGATGCACAGCGTTAAGCAATCCAAAATCCTGGTACGCATAATCCAACGTAAAGTTCATGCCCCCGGATTTCATTTTCAAACCGCCACCAAATGTTAAGCCCAATGTATCTTTGTCATAATTTATATGCTGGCCGGCGCGCAATGCCAGCAAGTTATTCCACTCGTATTCCACCCCGACATTGCCGCGCAAATTATGATCCAGCGGGTCGTTGGCATCGGCGATCAAGGTCAAACGATTGATATCATTCGGAATTATTGAATTGCTGCCGCCCCAAATATCCATCATAATACCCATGCGGAAAATCATTGGCAGCGGCCAATCAATCGTGCGCAGCTTGGCATCGGTTTGTCGATTGCCTTGCAGTTGGTCATTAGTATCCGTTGAGGTATTTATATCCGGCCCATCCATGCGCATTTTTCCGCCAAAATTGGTGACGGCC
>CAYPZM010000374.1:0-5479 GCA_964414825.1 uncultured Cytophagia bacterium
GTCATTGGCACAGGTGGATATGTGAGTGGCCCGGTTCTGTTTATGGCCAGCTTGCTGCGTTTTCCGACGCTTATTCAAGAGCAAAACAGCTATCCCGGCGCCACTACCAGACTATTGGCCCCGCGAGCCCAGCGCGTGCATTTGAGTTTTGAAGAGTCTCAAGTCTATTTTCAAAAAAAGGACAACATCCGCGTAACCGGTAATCCGGTTCGACCATTCGACACTGATGGCAACAAGCAAGAGGCGCGGCGCGCGTTTGGACTCGATCCAGATCGCCTCACTGTTTTGATGTTTGGCGGCAGCCAGGGTGCACGCGCGCTTAACACGGCGCTGCTCGATTGTTTGGATGATCTGATTAAGCTAAGCGATGTGCAATTTATCTGGAGTGCCGGATTGTTTGATGCCGATGTTGTGCAACGAAAAACGGCCAAATGGCGAGAACGAGTGTGGACAGGTTCATTCATCAAAGATATGGCTACGGCATACAGCGCAGCCGATCTTGTGGTGTCTCGCGCTGGCGCGTTAACGCTGGCCGAGGTCACCTTGTGTGGCCTGCCGTCCATTTTAATTCCTTTGCCGTCGGCGGCGGCAAACCATCAGGTGACCAATGCGCAAGCGTTGCAGGAAAACGGTGCGGCTCGAGTTATTTTGCAGCAAGAGTTGACGCCAGACGTACTGCGCGATGCTGTGTTTCACCTGTTGGCGGATGAGGCCGAGCGTCTCCGTATGGCCGCGGCGGCGCGTGAAGCGGCGTTTCCACAGGCAACCCAGAATATTGTCGATTCCGTTTTGGAGATTGCCAGAATTTCGGAGGAGGATTATGAGTCAAAAAATCGATAAAATTGGCAAAGCTTCAGCACTCATCAGCTCACTTGTGCTGATGGCGTTGATGTTAAACTTGTGGATCATCGATGCCATTGCGTCCGAGCAAGCAGGACCACCGCAAAAGGTGCACAAGCGCGCAGAAAAGGTGCGCAAGCCGTTGATGGATCGAGTGTATCAGATATTTGCTCCGAACCTGCAAGCGGGCGAATCTGTACCGATTACTGAAGCGCAATTTGAGAGCCCGGCGTTCGCGTTTACGGGTCGCCCGGTTGCTTATGTGTTGCACAATGAGCTTTATTTGGTCAACCGGCACGGCAAAATTTTGGGGTCCTCCGACTCTGTGCAGCATGTGGACGTGCCGATCATCTCCGGCAGCAACGCACAGATCGATCAGGAACATCAGATTTTAACCGATGATTTTACAAAGCGCGCGCTGTCGTTTGTTGTCGAAATGGAAAAATTCCGCAATCTGCATGTTTTGGTATCGGAAATTAAAGTGTTGGAAGAAAACCTTGTCGCTTATATGAATTTTGGCGATGTGGTGCCGGTCATTTTTGGGCAAGACAATTGGAATGAAAAAATAGGCAATCTGGAGTCTTATTACGAGCAGTTGGGTGCAAGTGATTTGAATCGCCAGGCCGTTTATCTCGACTTGCGCGTCAAAGATCGCGTGGTTGTTAAAAAGAGTGTTTAACTGTTGTACTTAATGTGGGGCAATTATGCAAGATGTAGACATTATTACAGGCGTCGACATTGGCACAACCAAGATCGGCTGTTTTATTGCGGAGATCAGCGGTGATGAAATTCGCATCATCGGCGTTGGCTCTGCGCTGTCCGAAGGCCTGAAATACGGCGTTGTCGTCGATGTGGACAAAACCGTTCGCTCCATCCAGGCTGCGGTAAAAAAGGCAGAAGACATGGCGGATGTGGATGTGGATGCGGTGTTTGTGGGAATTGCCGGAGATCATATCCGCAGCATAAACGGGCGTGGTGTGGTTGCGGTTTCCGGAGAAAATTCCGAAGTCACTTCGGACGATGTGCGGCGGGTAATTGATGCGGCCAAAGCCGTAGCCTTGCCCATCGATCGCGAAATTATTCATATTTTGCCGCAAGAATTTATGGTGGATGATATGAAGGGTATTCGCGATCCGGTCGGCATGAAAGGCGTACGGCTTGAAGCCGAAGTACACATTGTCACCGGCGCTATTGCTTCGGCGCAAAATATTCATCGCTGTATCGAAAAAGCCGGCTACCAGGTTGCCGATCTTGTTCTGGAGCCTCTGGCGTCCAGCTATTCGGTTTTGAATGAGGATCAAAAAGAGCTCGGTAGTGTGCTCATCGATATTGGCGGCGGCACCAGTGATATTGCCCTGTTTTACGAGGGCTGCATACGCCACACGTCGGTTGTGGCATTGGGTGGAAAAAACGTAACGCATGATATTGCGATTGTCTTGCGCACGCCCCTCGACGCAGCGGAAAAATTGAAAATTCAATACGGAAGCGTGTTGCATTTTGAACGCGACCGCGATGAATACGTAACGGTTACCGATGTTAATCACGTGTCGGATCGCAAAATCTCCAAAAGCCTGCTGGTTGATGTCATTCAGCCGCGCATGGCCGAGATTTTAACGCTTTGTTACGAAGAAATAAAAAAATCCGATTATATTAATCTCATGACCACCGGCCTGGTGTTGACCGGCGGCGGCTCGCTACTGCCCGGCACCATTGAGCTGGCTGAAGATATTTTTAACATGCCGGTCAAATTGGGCATCCCGGAAGGATTTACCGGAATGCGCGAGGAAGCTCGCAATCCGCAGTCCTCAACTGGCGTCGGATTGGTCATTTACGGAAACAAACATCTTGACGAAGTGCACAGTTCTATGAGCAAAGGTGAAAGCGGCGCCTTTGAAAGCATCAAACGACGCTTTCGGCGATGGTTTAGCACAGTTAGTGTTTATTGACAGGCAGAGAGTGCTTTTTTATACGAGCATGCGGATGTGTGCACTGAGGCTTTTTGTTTCAGATTCAAAACAAGTTAGAGCGATGCCACGTTGTTGGGAACGCGGCATCCAAGTTGTACAAAAGCAAGGAGTGGGATATGAAGTTATCAATTGATTTTGAAGATGGTTCCAAGCAGCGCGCCAAACTCAAAGTAGTCGGCGTTGGTGGAGCCGGTGGCAACGCCATCAACCGGATGATTGACGAAGGGCTAAAGGGCGTTGAGTTTATCGCCATCAATACGGACGAGCAGGCGCTGGACATGTGCAAAGCGCCGGTCAAAGTGCAAATTGGCACCAAAACCACGCAAGCGTTGGGCGCCGGGGCCGATCCGGACAAAGGACGCCGCGCTGCTGAAGAAGACCGCGCTGCCGTTCACGATGTGTTGTCCGATGCCAACATGGTGTTTATCACCGGAGGTATGGGCGGCGGCACAGGCACTGGCGCCTCGCCGGTTGTAGCCGAGGTTTCTAAAGACATTGGCGCTCTCACCGTTGGCATTGTGACCACGCCGTTTAATTTTGAGGGCCCCAAACGAATGGAGCGCGCCGAAAAGGGCATCAGTGAATTTAAACAAACGGTCGATACGCTGATTGTAATCCCGAACGAACGCTTGTTGGCCATTGTCCCCAAATCGACTCCTTTAAACGAAGGCTTTCGTTATGCGGATGAGATTTTATTTAGCGCCACTCGCGGTATTTCGGATTTGATTACCATTCCCGGACTCATCAACCTGGACTTTGCCGATATTGTGACGGTCATGTCTGAAGCCGGAGACTCGCTGATGGGCACCTCCATTGTGTCCGGTGAAAATCGAGCCAAATTGGCTGCGGAACAGGCCATTTGCAGTCCATTGTTGGAAAATATTTCCATCAGTGGCGCCCGCGGATTACTGGTAAACATTACCGGCGGTCCGGACATGACGTTGCACGACGTCAGTGAGGCGGCCAGCATCATCCAGACCGAAGCCGGTCCCAACGCCAATTTGATTCTTGGCGCTGTGATTGATCGCGAAATTAGTGACGAAATGCGCATTACGGTCATTGCCACCGGACTTTCGGCGTCGGCTAATCGTTTTCACCATCCAAGTTTGCACCGTCCGCGCCACGATGTGTCGCGCGTCAAAAGTGTCGATCGCCGCGAAATTCCGGCCATCGACCGCATGGAAGAGATCAGCCAGGAGCTGAAAAATACCAATGCGCAGCATTTGAGTTATCAGGATGGGGTGGATCGCTATCGCCCGATCAGGCCGGAGCCGCGAGATGAAAAACCGATGCCGAATCAAGAGGATGATGAAGCCATTCGTCGACATCGAAATGTGATTGATTCGCTGGATGATTTGGAAAAGGAAGATGACGACAATCATCTCGATTCCGAGGACATGCGTCGAGAAGATTATGAAATCCCGACCATTCGTCGCCGGCGCTGGAATACATTAAATTGACCAGCTTGTGTCTCTGCTGATGTAACACATTAAGAGGATTCAGTTCAGCAACACATGAATCAGATTGATACATAAAAACGATGCAAACAGCAGATAATACGAGAATAGACAATTCTGTTTGGCGGGGAATTGGGTTTGTTGACATCTGAACAGCTATTCTTACTTTGGCCCCACTCCTGCGGCGCTCGTAAAACCCCAACACGTGCGAAACCAAGGCATAAAAGCCAAGGTTTGCAACGAGCTGCCGCAGTATAAACAAAGACGGCCTTCCAAAGAAGGCCGTCCTATATTCTATTTTGAAAATTTTCCCCCATAGATTATGTTATAATGCCTTGACCACTCGGCCTGCTCTCAGACACTTGGTGCATACGTAGGCATGGCGCGTTCCCGATCCTTTTTTAATACGCATTTTTTTCAAATTTGGCATCCAACGCTTTTTATTTAAATTGTGCGCGTGGCTGACACTGTGCCCAACCTGAGGACCTTTGCCGCAAATATCACATCGCTTTGCCATTATGTTCTCCTAACTCTAATTTATACAATCGGAAAATATACAAAGGCAAACGATAAAAATCAAGATTTTAATATCAAAAATGGGGTTTGTCCGGATAAAATCCTAAAAAAGGCCGGGTTTCAAAATCGTATGCCGGTGATTTTAATAGCCCTTTACGACTAGCAACGTGTATCTCGCCTCAGAATCGGTTTCGATTCAGCTCGGCTTACAGGCAAAAACTGCGCAACTCGGCCGTTTGTGGAAATGTAAAAATATGGTCAATTAACGCAATCTTTGCATAATTTACTTGTACATTTGATAGATAATATTAACTTTCAAGTCTGCAATTGAAATGGATTAAAGTATATCAGTTCCATAGAACACACGGCGTTGCCGGACACGTGGTAAAATCGCGAGTCTGATAGAGGGGAAAGCGAGGGTAAATCTCATTTTGGAACGGTTGTTGCACGCCCAACTCGCACCAGGAATGAGTAATTGGTGGATGGGTTGCTGGTAGGAGATGCCAAGTGATTGGTAAATTTACCCGGGGCGACCTCATGAATTCCTGTTTTTTAAATTTTCCCACAAACTTCAAGGAAGCAGTATGGAGTGACATGGCGAAGCTGTGTCTACAGGGGCGCGCACTTTTTTTTTTGTGTAAACTATGAGTCCACTTTAAAAAGGTAAACTATAGCATAAAATCAAAAAAAATGTTACAT
>CAYPZM010000375.1:0-5456 GCA_964414825.1 uncultured Cytophagia bacterium
CGCCCAGCCCGTCGGCCTCGACGGCCACCAGGACGAGGTCGCTCTCGCCGGCGAATCCCACCCCTATTTGCCTCGAGAAGGCTCGCGCGGCGAAATGGTGATGAGTATGGGCAAAGCGCTCTGGTATCACAAAAAAGGAGCGGCCGGCGTTATCGACATCAGCCCATTTACCTGCATGAACGGCATCATCACCGAAGCGGTCTACCCGCGTGTCAGCCGTGACCTGGATGGCTTTCCCATCCGCGTGTTTTATTTTGATGGTCTAAAAACCGATGTGGAAAGTGATTTGGAGATTTTTATGGAGCTGGCGTGGAATTATTCTCGGAAACAAAAAACCACTCTTGCAAAGGCGCCAAGCCGCAAAGAAAACTTTTCGACAGGATTTAAGTTGAAACAGGATAAAATTAAGTAGTAAATAGCTTTTTCTCTTTGCGTTTCTCTACGGCTTTGTGTCTTTGCGTGAGCGCAACTAGACGAATTAATCTACCCACGACGCCACATATTCATGTTCCTTACTCCTTAAGAAATAAGACGGCGGTTCCTGCACCCAGCGTCCCGATATACCAAGTTCATGTGCTCCCAGTTCCCAGTGACACATGGCAATGCCCATATCCACCATTTGCAAATCCGCGGCCTTGACTTGCTGGCGATATCCGGGCGTCCGCGATAGCAAAAAATGAGAAATTCCACGACCTTTGACAATGCGCCACGGCTGGTGATTTGAAGCGGACGGCGCCAATCGCACCAGCTCAAAAAGCGGCTCATACTCTTCGGTATCCTGTGGGTTGAGTGGCGTCATCCAATCCTCCAAAAAGAACAGCTCGCTCCACGGTTTCCGCGAACTTGAACCCGCGGCGCGGCGAATCAATTTTTCTGTCAACCGACGCTTATCCGCTGGAAACCCGACCGGCGTGATGCACGGGATGACTTCATTCGATTGCAGTGAAATGGCGTTTTCAAACTCGAAACGCTTGAACGTGCCACCGATCCAGCAGGTCCCCAGTTCAAAGTCGGTCAATTCCAAAATGATTTTTTCCAACTGGTAGCCATAATCCACTTCGGCGAACGGATTTTTCGGCACCGCGCCCACAATAAAATAGCGAGCATTCTTTATGAATCCATAGGTGCCCAATTTTAATTTTTTGTCCTGCTCAACTTTATTTTTTTCAAGCAGGTGAAATCGTGCCTGGTTCCCAAACGGTGGAGACATTTGTTGTTTGATGAGCCGTTTTACGGTTGCAACAAGTCCGGCAGACAAGAGTGCTTTGGAAAATGTGCGTACGGATACTCGACGTTGAATCGTCTCCTGAAATGTCATGGCAGGTCTGGTGCTCCTTCATTTAAGCTTTTGACTAAACGTATTCTTGTATCAAAGCTTCTCGTGATGTCAAATCTACAGTCTCGAACACTCTACGCGGGCGTTTTTGGTTTCGGGCTCCTTTTTGCAAATTAAGCATGCATGAGATAAAATTCAAGACATAATCAGCAATGCCAACGAGCTCGTTACAAGCTTGCAAATTTATCCGATTTTCCCTTGGAAACGGAGTGAATTTTTCGTTATATACGATATGTGTATGTGCGGTGAAAAAGCGAGACTGGAAAAAGATGGATAAATCACATAAAACAAGGCGCGGGTTCAAATTGGTGTTTACGATTTTGGCAATTCTGCTGGTTATTATTCTTGTGGCGGCAGTATGGTATTTGAGAAAGGCCATTCCAATTGGGACTGGCTATGCAGCGAAATACTTGTGCTCCAGCACGTTTATCTCGCAGCGCGAGCCGCATACGGTGTGGGAGGAGGAGATCAAGCCGATTAATCCTCTCTCCTATTTTATCAAATGGAAAATTAATATGGATGACTCGGCTGTTACCGCGTCGGCGTTCGGCATCAAATCAAAAGCCATTTATCGTCGTGGATGCGGCTGCACGCTGATGAGTGGTGCTGCTGAAGAAGAGTTGCGCCAGCAAGCTTTTTTTCAGCGACCGGATTCGAAAGCTGTTAAAAACTCGGAACTACCGTGGCCGCAAGGAGACGGAGATCCGATAAATCCGCAATCGCTTGGTATAAATCCCGAACCTCTGGATCGTGCGTTAAATTATGCGTTTTCCGAGCCTTCGCCGGACCATCCGCGCAAGACGCGCGCCCTTTTGGTCGTGTACGTCGGCAATCTGATTCTTGAACACTATGCCCCCGGCTTTTGTGCGGACACGCCGATTCTCGGCTGGTCCATGACCAAAAGTCTAACCAATGCTCTCGTGGGCATACTGGTGCAAAAAGGCGAGCTGGATATTTACAAACGCGCTCCGGTGCCGGAATGGAGTGATCCGGCCGATCCTCGGCATCATATCACCACAGACCAATTGCTGCGCATGAGCAGCGGATTGGCCTTTCAAGAGGTGTATCAGCCACTGTTTGACGCCACAAAAATGTTATACCGTTCCAGTGATTTTGCTGCCTATGCCGCACAAAAAGAGCTCAACCATCCGCCCGATTCGGTGTGGAATTATTCCAGCGGCAGCGCAAATATCGTTGCGCGCATTGTTCGCCAACGTGCCGAGACCTTGTACGATCCCTATTATGATTTTCTAAATACCGAATTATTCCACAAAATTGGCATGACCAGCGCCCTGATTGAACCCGATCCTTCCGGCACCTTTGTCGGTTCCTCGTATGGCTTTGCCACACCGCGCGATTGGGTGCGTTTTGCTTTGTTCTATTTGCAGGATGGTGTCTGGAATGGTGAGCGCATTCTTCCGGAAGAATGGGTGAAATACTCCACGACACCAACGCCCAATGCGCCCATGGGTGAGTATGGCGCGATGTTTTGGCTGAATGCCGGCGCACCCGGAAATCCGGAACATCGAAAATGGCCGGATGCTCCGATCGATATGTTTGTGGCGCAAGGCTACATGGAGCAACGGGTGATGATGATTCCGTCGAAAAAATTGATTGTTGTTCGATTTGGCGCGACCGCCGACAAGGAGGCATGGGATTCGAACGAGTTTCTCAAGTTATTATTGCCGGCGTTTCCTTGATCGCCGTTTTTATTTGTAGCACACCGTAAAGGTGTACTACAAATTCCCTATCATTTTTACGCAGACCGGCATGGAGACATTCGCTTCATGCCCCGTGGCCTGCAATTCTCCTGTTTTTTTGTTGATACGAAACACCACAATGGTGTCGCTATCCTGGTTCGCGGCCAGCAAGAAGGTACCGGTGGGGTCGATCGCGAAACTGCGCGGAGTTTGTCCGCGTGTGGATTCATGCCCCACGAGTTGTAACTCGCCATTACCAGAATCAACCCGGAAAATCGCAATGCTGTCGTGACCGCGATTGGAGCCGTATAAAAATTTCCCATCCGGCGACACGTGGATGTCGGCGCAAGTGTTTCTGCTGCTAAAATCGGCCGGCAAAGTTTTCACGGTTTGAATTTTCGACAAGCTGCCGTTCTGAGCAATATAACGATAGGCCGTGATAGTCGAATTCAATTCGTTAATCACATACGCAAATTCGCCATTGGGATGAAACGTAAAATGCCGAGGTCCGGCGCCCGGAGCCGTTTTTACGAATGGCGGATCATTTGGAAGCAATAACCCATTTCCCAAATCCAGTTTATAAATTTTAATGTTGTCGATACCCAGGTCCACGGCATAGGCAAAACGGCCATCCGGACTCACATTAATCGAATGCGCGTGCGGCCCTTTTTGTCGCCCTTCATTCGGTCCCGATCCGACATGCTGCGCCGTATCGCTGGCCGCCTGGAGTATACCCTCTTGAACGGGAAACAAGGAGATGCTACCGCTGGTGTAATTGGCGAGCAAAACGTAATTGTCCGTTTTATCCACCGCTACATAACAAGGATGTTCGCCAAATGAGGGCTGCTCGCTGAGCAACTGCAAATCCCAGGTGTCCGGATCGATTTTAAACGAACGAACCGCACCGGTGCGCTTGCCCTGGTAATCATTGAGCTCGTGCACCGAATACAGATACCGCTGCTGCGAATCGATGGCCAAATACGAAGGATTCTCGACATTACCTACGCTGTGCAAAGGCTGCAGTTGTCCGGTTTCCATGTGCAGTTTGTAAACATAGATTCCCTCGCTGCCTTTGGAGGTGTAGGTACCGACATACACGATCAATTCATTGGGCGTTTTCATGGTCAAAGCTTCCTGGTTACATGAACAAAACAAAAAAACCGCAAAAGGTAGAACACTCGTCAATAGCTTCATTTAATCCTCGAAATTCGTGTGCATGCGTCTCGTTTTTACTGTTGTTGAATAGCTTGAATAAAACTATCAATCTTTAAACACTCGCCGTTTTAAATCGCTTGACATCAATCTCATACTTTAGAATTTTATAGCCAATGATGCGCTCGGTCGTATCCAGCAGTCGAGCCGCTTTGGCGCGATTGCCGCGGGTTGATTTTAGCGCGTCCTGAATCAACTCTTTTTCATAATTGGCAACAGACGCATCCAAAGACAACTTGGGCATCGTACCGCTGCTCTCCGCAGTTTGCAGCGTGGGCGGCAAATGGTAACTGTGAATCACCTGGTCGTCGCACACCAGAACGGCGCGTTCAATACAGTTTTCCAGCTCTCGAACATTGCCGGGCCAGTGGTATTGGCGCAGCATATCGATGGCTGGTGTAGAAATGCGCTTGATCGGCTTGTTGTGCTTGCGACCGTATTTGAGCATAAAATGATCGGCGAGCAATAGAATATCGGTTTGCCGCTCGCGCAGGGAAGGCAAAAAAATCGAAAACACATTAAGGCGATAGTACAAATCCTCGCGAAACGCATTCGACTTCATTTTCGCTTCCAGCTCGGCATTGGTGGCCGTAATCACGCGCACATCTACTTTTATGGATTGCGTGCCGCCGACGCGCTCGAACTCTTGCTCTTGCAACACGCGCAGTAGTTTCACCTGGGTCATGGGGGACAAATCGCCGATTTCATCCAAAAAAATGGTGCCGCCGTTAGCGAGTTCGAATCGTCCTTTTTTTTGCGCTTTGGCGTCGGTAAAGGCGCCCTTTTCATGGCCGAAAAATTCCGTTTCAATCAAGGTTTCGGGTATGGCGGCGCAGTTGACGCGAATGAATGGTTTGTTGGCGCGCAAAGAGTTGTAATGAATCGCCTGGGCAATGAGCTCCTTGCCGGTTCCGGATTCGCCACGAATGAGCACGGTCGTATCTGCGCGCGCCACTTGCATCACTTTTTCAAATACTTCGCGCATTTCGTGGCTGTTGCCGATGATATTTTGAAAACTGTACTCTTCCTGCAACTTTTCCTGAATGCGGCTGCTCTCCGCCAACAACTCGCGGCGCTCTTTTTTACGCACTTGTTCCAACCGAATCGCCTGCACCAGCGCCGAGCACACGAGGTGCAAAAACTTTTTCGCGCTCTCATAATCGCGTTTGGGATTGTACGGCAAATTGATAATCAGCACGCCTAACGTA
>CAYPZM010000376.1:0-5452 GCA_964414825.1 uncultured Cytophagia bacterium
TAAAATAAGAAACTTGGGTCACTTTTCCTGCTTTTTATTTTAGAAATTTAGGTCGAATAAAAACATATCGACAAAAGGAAGAACCGATTCGAGCACGTGCGGGTTGCAAAAACCGCTGGTTTCAACGCAGGTATGAATGCCGCGCTTTTGCGCTTCCTCGAGCAAGGCTTTGGCAAACGTCGGTTGCGCCAAAGGCTCACCACCGGACAGGGTGAGCCCACCACCGGAGCGTTTGAAAAAAGCTCTATCTTTTTCTACTTCATCCATCACTGTCTTTACATCGGTTTGCCAGCCGTACAGTTTGAGCGCATCCTGAGCGCACTCGTTTAGGCAAACACCGCAGCCGTTGCATGTAGAAACATCGACCAGCAAACGGTTATTTTGGGATGTGAGTGCGCCGGTTGGACAAACGAGCGCGCAGTCCAGACAATGTTGGCATTTTTCCGCATCATAACCGAGTTGAATTGAAAAAGATTGCGATTCAGGATTTGAACACCAGGTGCAGCGCAAGGGGCAGCCTTTGAGGAACACCACCGTGCGAATTCCGGGGCCATCGTGCAGCGCGCTTTTTTGTATATCAAAAATGGTTCCGTGCATGATTTCAACATTCTACTACAAAACAATCACCTTTTTGATGTACTCATTTTTTGGCGTTTTTGCAGTGGATTCTTTTGGTGGCAAGAAAACCCCGGCAGACTGTCGAAAAACGAGAAAAATGACAGAACAAGGTGTCACGTCGGATAGCAGGAATAGGTTGTAAGTCTATATTCCTCTAGCTGCTCAGACAATGTCTCTGTTCTAAAGTGCCCCTTTTTAAGGAGATACTATGACTTTTTCGACAGTCTCCCGAGGTCTCAAGCCTTCCGAGGCAAGTTCCGGGAAATGTCTAATTTTTTGTTGAAGGTATGAGCAGTTTGATTTTACCTACCCACTGGCCTTGGTCATTTTGGGTCATCTCGCTCATGAATTTCTCCATAAACGGTCCGGAAACACGATAATTTTCCGCTTCCATCCACCCAAACATTTTGCCAAAAAGGATAGCCATGTGTTCATCGGTAATGGGGCCTTCATATTCCATGGTCACCAGGGTAGTGTGCTCCCATTTTTTCAGAGTCAGCGGCTCTTGTAGCTCTTGCTCTTCAGGCAAGGCCATGCCAACGTCCCATTTTACCGAATCGACCGGCACTTGAGCGGGATCGTCGTAATAGATGCCGAACGGCATTTGCTCGCCGGTTTCAAGTCCCTGGGATTGAATTTGCTGGTAGAGCGTCTCAAATCCCTCACCATGTTTTTCATAACTGCCGGTCATTTCAACAGCAGCATAATAAAACGGTTCAATGGTTTCAACCGTAATATCACTGGTTTTCAGGTCTTCAGCGGCCATACTCACCAAAGCCAACAACAGCACACACAACAGTGCAACAACGTTTGTTCTCATGGTTCTCCTCCGAAAAAATTGAATTGAGATGTCCATTCTTCCCTAATAGAATGGGTGCAAAATGTAGCAGCATTTGATAACAATCTCAAATGAAATTTCGGTAAAGTGAATGTTTTATGGTCTCACTCGAATCTCGCTGAATTCCGATTTTTAGATATGAATAACGCACTCGAGGCAGAAACTATTTTGTAAACTGCAGGAAATTAATTACGTTAATTCCACCAACATTTGGGAGCAAGATGAAACAATTAATATGCTTTATGCAGAAAATTAGCCTTTTATAATTTGGAGTGAATTTGCTGTGTCAATTCATGCATCAACACAGTCGATGCTCTCCAAAGATGTTATAATTGTACTCTGAAAATTCTATTGATAGATTGAACAAAATAGAAAAGGCCAGAAGATGAAAACCGTTCCAGCTTTGAGCATTTTTATTCTACTGATCTGTATTGCAGGAACATCCAATGCCTCCAAACTCGTTAAAGTGCGTCCTGTCGATTATCAGTGCCTGGTCCTCCACTGGCAGGACGGGATGGTGGTATACAACTGGGATGACACCATGAAAGGCTCGTGCAACGGCTGGGATGCGTATTATGCGGTAAACTGGCATTTGTGCCCGGATAAAAATCAATACGTTCCGTTTGAGAGCCCTTGAATACGGCTGCGGCTCAACAGCCGGCAAGCTATACTCTGATTTCAGAAAACGTTGTCCGTTATGGCACAGACGGTAAACATCCTGTGACTGTGTACCGGAAATCCAAAGTTTGGGAAGCCAGTCACGACGAGCGCATACCGGCGATGCACCATTGGATGTACCTCGAACTGCCTTCTCCCCTGCAACTGGTGCAGGAAAATATAATAATCTGAGCCTGGTTTACGATTTACCTGAGGTGGCCAATCATGTTTGAGAAAAGACTCGCATTACTTTCCCTTTATTTCTTGACAAGCGTGCTAATTGTTGCCCCTTGTCTATCCAATTCAACCCAAATCATTTACAAAAGCGGGACCGATGGTTATGACACCTTTCGAATCCCGGCCTTGATTCAGAGTCCAAATGGAACTCTCCTTGCCTTTGCCGAAGGCCGCAAACACAGCCGTTCCGATGCCGGCGATATCGATTTGGTTCTCAAGCGGTCGGAGGATGGCGGAAGGACGTGGAGCGAGCTGAAGGTGATTTGGGACGATTCCACAAACACCTGCGGCAATCCCGCGCCGGTTGTGGACGCTGCAACAGGAAGAATTTTTCTGCTCTGTACCTGGAACCGTGGTGAGGATCGCGAATCCGAGATCATCGATTTAACCAGTCAGGATACGCGCCGCGTTTTTGTATTGCATTCGGAGGATGACGGTGCAACCTGGTCCGATGCAAAAGAAATAACCCAGGACGTTAAACAACCTAATTGGACGTGGTACGCGACCGGCCCGGGCAGCGGCATTCAAATGAAACACGGAACGTACAACGGTCGACTGGTCATTCCGTGTGACCATATCGAAGCCGAAACCAACCATTATTATTCGCACATTTTTTATTCGGATGATCACGGCCAGACCTGGCAATTAGGCGGCAGTACGCCGGAACATCAGGTCAATGAATGCCAGGTGGTAGAGCGCACCGACGGACAACTTTTGCTCAATATGCGCAATTACGATCCGGACAACCGGCTACGCCAAGTTGCATCAAGTCCGGATGGCGGCCTCACCTGGACGCATCAGCGATTTGACACGACGTTGGTCGAGCCGATCTGTCAGGCCAGCATCCGCCGCTACTCGTGGCCCAGCGACTCAACAAAAAATGTCATTTTGTTCTCCAATCCGGCGCATCCGAAAGAGCGTTTCAACATGACGGTTCGCGCCAGTTTTGATGATGGAAAAACCTGGCCGCTTAAACACATACTTTATGCCGGCCCCAGCGCGTACTCGGACCTGGCTGTGCTTGCCGATGGCACAGCGCTTTGCCTTTATGAACGCGGCGAGCAGCATCCGTATGAAACGATTGTGTTGGCCAAATTCACGCTAGTAGACTTGCGTTAATTAGTCTTTTTTTAAATGTGATTCTGCACGAATTGTATTTTGTGTTTGCGAACAATTGCTCCATTTTTCGGTTGTATTTTCCAGCAAACCTTTTAACTTGAGCCACATCAAACTGGGTTTGTAATAATTTTTGGCGTCCTATGTATAATGTTGCTTTGTTTATCCCCTGTTTATCCGAACACCTCTACCCCGAGTCCGCCCTTTCCATGGTCAAAGTGCTGCATCATATTGGCGCCAACATCGAGTACGTGGAAGAGCAAACCTGCTGCGGCCAACCCGCTTTTAATTCCGGCTATCGTAAAGAAATCATCCCCGTAGCGGAGCACTTTATCGAACTGTTTCGCGACAAAGAATATGTTGTGGCGCCGTCCGGTTCTTGTGTAACCATGGTGCGCAAATTTTATTACGATTTGGATATCCGCGATTCGCTCAATCAGGCACGCGATGAACTGGCCGGAAAAATTTACGAATTTACAGAATTTTTGGTGGATGTGGCGCATGTCGATAACCTGGGCGGTTCGTTTCCGCATCGGGTGACCTATCACGATTCCTGTCACCACAACCGCGAGTTGGGTGTGTTTGAGCAGCCGCGGAAACTCATTCGCGGCATCAAGAACATCGACTTTGTTGAAATGGAGCAATCGGATTTGTGTTGTGGGTTTGGCGGCACGTTTTCCTACAAGTTTTCCGAATTATCAACGGCCATGGTCGAACGCAAATGCAATTACATAAAAAACAGCGGCGCCGAGTTTTGCGTGGGCGCGGATTCCAGTTGTTTGATGAACATTGAAGGCTATCTGCGCAAACATAACTATTCTGCTAATACGATGCACATTGCCGATCTGCTCGCCGCTAGTTTGAGGTTGTAGTATGAATCTTGAAGCACATAAAACGAAATCTTATATAAAATCCGCGTTGCACGACGAAAATTTACGTTTTGCCGTGGACAAGGCCACGACCACAGCGCTGAAAAAGCGTCAGGAAAAAGTGGATCAAATTCCCTATTGGGAAGAGCTGCGGCACAAGGGCCACGCGATCAAGCGCGACGTTATAGAGCACCTGGATACGTATCTTGAAATATTTGAAGAACGGGCACAAGCCAATGGCATGCACGTGCATTGGGCGCAGGATGCGGCGGAAGCGCAAGCGATTATTAAAAAGCTGGTGGATGACCATGGCGTCAAATCCGTGGTCAAATCCAAGAGCTTGACCACCGAAGAAATTCATCTGAATTCGTTTCTTGCTGAAATCGGCGTGGAAAGCCTGGAAACCGATCTTGGCGAATATATTGTGCAACTGCTCGATCAAATCCCGTCGCATTTGACCGCACCAGCGCTGCACTTGACCCGCAAAGATATTGCTCAAGTTTTCCAGGAAAAACTTGGCGTCGACTATACCGAAGACCCGAACGAGCTGCTCAACATCGCCCGCGTCCGGTTGCGCGAAAAATTTCTCAACGCGGATATGGGCATTTCCGGCGTCAATTTTGGCATTGCCGAATCGGGTGCGTTGACGATAGTCGAAAACGAAGCCAACGCGCGTATGACGGTCGGATTGCCGAAAATCCACGTGGCTGTGATGGGCATTGAAAAACTGTTGCCGTCGATGAAAGAGCTGCCCGTGTTTCTCAAATTGCTCGCTCCCAGCGCCACAGGACAAAAACAGACGGTATACGTCAACATGATTGGCGGTCCCTTGCACGATTTGAATGGCGAAGGGCCGGAAGAGGTGCACGTCATTTTGCTGGATAACGGGCGCTCGAAAATTCTCGCCGACCCGCAATTGCGCGAAACTCTGTTTTGTATTCGCTGCGGCGCCTGTTTGAATGCCTGTCCCATTTATCAGCTCGTGGGCGGACACGCGTATGGCTGGGTGTACATGGGCCCCATCGGCATCACGCTGATTCCGCAGTATTTGGGCGAAGATGAAGGGCGTTACGCGCCCTATGTATCCAGTTTGTGCGGCGCTTGTTTTCACGCTTGT
>CAYPZM010000377.1:0-5452 GCA_964414825.1 uncultured Cytophagia bacterium
CATAAACCATAAAATCAGGTCTAATTTGGGAGCGTTTTATGAACGAAGAAACAAAACATCCGGATTCGAAGGGTATTCAGCGCCGCGACTTTTTGCAAGGCGTTGCCACGGTTCCGGTACTGGGATTATTTGGCTATGCGTTGTACAAAGAGCAGAAAAATCTGCAAGCGCAAAAAGCGGCCAAACTGGGAACGCCAGCAGTTGAAGAAGAAACCGAGGAGCTTAATGTGGCCCTCATTGGAGCCGGAGAGCAAGGGTCGGTACTGCTCACGGCAATGCTGCAAATTCCCGGTCTGCGGTTCCGCGCGGTGTGTGACGTTTGGGCCGATTACAATTTAAAGCGTGCCACTAATCTTCTCACCAAATACAAATTTGATGTGAACGGGTACGAGGATTATCGTGAGATGCTGGACAAGGAAAAAGATCTCGACGCGGTCGTCATTGCCACGCCGGATTTTTGGCACAGTCCGCAAACAGTCGATTGCCTGAGCGCGGGATTGAATGTGTACTGCGAAAAGGAGATGTCCAACACGTTGGAAGGCGCACGCAACATGGTGCTGGCGGCTCGGGAATCCGGAAAGCTGCTGCAAATTGGGCATCAGCGCCGTAGTCATCCGCGGTATATTCATTGTTACAATCACATCATAAAAGAAGCTGAATTGCTGGGGCGCATTGTTACGGTAAACGG
Organism: uncultured Cytophagia bacterium; assembly: GCA_964414825.1. GTDB lineage: Bacteria > Zhuqueibacterota > Zhuqueibacteria > Residuimicrobiales > Krinioviventaceae > CAYPZM01. The sequence continues at coordinate 689 of CAYPZM010000377.1, forward strand.
ACAATGGAACCGCTCGTTACGAGAGGACAATGGCTGGCCGAGTCGTTATACGATTCCCGAAGCGACGTTACGCAAATACGGATTTTCGTCCATGCAGCAATTCCGCAACTGGCGTTGGTACAAGGGTTTAGGCGGAGGCCCGATTGTTGATTTGGGTTCGCACCAAATCGACATTTACAACTGGTTCCTCGAAGCGCGTCCACGCGCTGTTATTGCCAGCGGTGGCACCGATTATTTCCCGCCCGAATCGCACGAATGGTACGATACGGTTATGGCGATTTACGAATACGACACTCCCCAAGGCGTGGCGCGTGCTTATTATCAAACGCAAACCACCAACGGCAGCCTGGGTTATTTTGAAAACTTTATGGGCGACCAGGGAACGCTGGTCATTTCGGAATCCGAAGCCGGCGGTACGGCCGGCTCCATTTATCGTCAGCCCACGGCTCCGGCGTGGGACCAGTGGGTGCAAAAAGGCTATGTCACGGCGCCGAAAATTCAAATGCAAGAGCAAGGCCCGGATTTGAGCGCGCAGCTCGACGTACGCGAAAGTGTGTCGCCGGATGAGCATCAAATTCCCATCGAGTTTTACGATCCGTATCACAAGCCGCATTTGCAAAACTTTTTTAATGCGGTACGTGGTCGAGAGCCGTTGAACTGTCCGGCTGAAATTGGTTATGAGACTGCTGTGGCCGTGCTAAAAGTAAACGAAGCGATTGAGACCGGACAGCGGTTGACATTTCGCCCGAAAGAATTTGAGGTTTGAGTCGTGAACTGACGATAGAAAGGACATTAAAATGGAAGAACGATTTACGCGAGTGCAAATGGTGGCGCTGGTGGTAATGCGCGTGTTGATTGGCTGGCATTTTTTGTATGAGGGTATTGCCAAGCTTTTAAAAACCAACTGGTCGGCAGCCGGATATTTGTCACAATCCCGTGGTTTGTTTGCGCCGCTGTTTCAATGGATCGCCGAAACGGATTCCGTGTTGGCTGTGGTCAATGTGTTAAACATTTGGGGCCTCATTTTAATTGGTCTGGCGCTTATCCTCGGCCTGCTGACGCGCTTTTCCGCGGTTATGGGCATGCTATTGATTTTGCTCTATTATCTCGCCAACCCGCCGTTCATCGGCTTTTATTATTCCATTCCCATGGAGGGCAATTATCTAATCGTAAATAAAAATTTGGTGGAAATGGCGGCGTTATTTGTGATTTCGGTTACACACACAGGCCGGTTTGCGGGATTGGACCGATTTTTATATTTAACGGTTGGGAAACGGAGGCCTGCACCTGCCAAATCCTAATCACATTGCATGATCGTCCGGCATATTCATGCAGGGCGGTTACGGGTTTAGCTTATCTATGCCGAATATGGGACGCAATTGTTGATCTCTATCTCTCGGACGAATGTCCGAATTCATTGCACGTCCGGCATGGATATGCCGGACGATCTAGCCTCCCATTCGCGATGGATATCCCGAACGATCTAGAATTCTTGCGAAAAGCTGATCTCACAATACCAAAATTCCGAGCAATATTGATTTTAAAGATCATCCAGATAGGACGGCCCCAATTGTCGCATATTCGTTAAAATCCAGCCAACGCGCTGCTCAACATAGGCAGAGGGTTGATCAGCGTGTAGTCGTTTTGGACTGGGCAGCACAGCGGCGAGCAAGGCGGCTTGTCGTTTTGTCAGATGTTTCGGAGTCGTGTTCCAAAAAGTTTGCGCGGCTGCACCCACGCCATAAATATTCGGTCCAAACTCGGCAATGTTTACATAGGCCTCCAGGATGCGCCGTTTGCTCCATAAAAGCTCGAGCAGCAGGGCGAAATAGGCTTCGAGTCCCTTGCGGAAATAACTGCGTCCCGGCCACAAATAGAGATTTTTTGCCACTTGTTGGGTGATGGTGCTGGCGCCTCGCGGCCGGCGTCTGGCTTTATTTTCCTCTTGCGCTTTGGCAATCGATTCCAGATCAAATCCAAAATGGTTTGGAAATTTTTGATCTTCCGCGGCAACCACAGCCAATGGCACGTGCGGTGCAATGTTTTTCCACCGCGTCCAATTGTATTGAACGGCCGCCTCATCTCCTCCGAAAACATTGGCAATTCGATTTCGCAGCATAAACGAGCTGGTGACGGGGCGAATCCATTTGCCAAGCAGAACGATAAAAAATGAGAAAAGCACAAAACCCGCGATCGCATAGCCAACATAGCGCAAAGCGGTTCGCAAAATTTGCAATGCTCTCGATGATGGCTTTTCCCAAGTTTCTTCCTGCGGTTCAACATTTTCTTGAGGAGTCTGTTGATTTTGGGGTTCGTTAGGTTCCATAAAAATACATCTATTATTAACAAGCACCTAAATCAACGTTTTGGCATGGAACTCTATTCAACGCCGTTCTCGGACGAATGTCCGAATTTATTGCCCGTCCGGCATGCATATGTCGGACGATCTTGGATGGATATGCCGGACGACCAAAGAAAAGAAGAAAAGAAAATTACCGAACGTTGGTTTTGAATATCTTTTGCGTGAAATGTTTGTCCTGCATCCGCACATTTACCATATAATATCCACCTCGCAAATGATTCAATGGGAGTTGTGCGAAAAACTCGGTCGTGGTTTTATTATGCATTGTGCTAAAAACCGTTTGTCCGAGGACGTTGTATACGGTAATCTCAATCGGACCAAGAAACGAATCACTGAATTTGATATTAAACTGGTTGTCCACAGGATTTGGATATACAGAAAGTTTGGGGGCAGTAACGGCAGTATCCCGGTCCTTTACCGCGGTTGTTGAAGAAACAAGCTGCAGTGTGCCGTAACCATCCGCATTTTTCCAGTGATCGTTGTATTCGCTTTCCGGAACCCACACCGAGCCGAAAAAATTGTCGCGTTCTGCCGGAGTTTCATTTGGATCGTCATTATCGCACACGGCCAATGACAGCCCCATAATATGTCCCGCTTCAAGCAACACGCGCGAGGCTTCGGGATTGTTATCTTTGTAGGTATCATCGTAAACTTTAAGAGAAAACTCGCGCGTGTAGCGATTGTCTTGTTTCCTCAGCACAAAGTCCGGGACATGATCGACATAATTGGGATCGATTTGATTGCCCCAGCCGGTTCCGGCAATATCACTCACGTGGCTCAATGGCGAGGTTTGTCCGTCTTGGGGAATATCAGCATAGAGGTGATAGGAAAACGCATTTTCCGCATTGGTTCCCCAGTCGCGGCCCGTATTGCCGGTGCCGTCAAATACATGCAAGCCGCCGGATTTGTCCGCATCAATAAACACTTCAACAATGTCATAGTTATAAGTTCCGGCGGCATCGCCGCTCTTGTAGCCATCCACGGCCACGTCGTCATGCACCTCAACAAAAAAGTAAAGCAAGTTGGTTTGTTCGGACCAAACCACTTTGTAGCGGCCACTGTAATCGTCTTCCGGCACGGGTACGCCCCAGGTGATCCACACCTGGTCTATCGGTTGCCAGTCTGCTTTTTGCCAGCAGGCATCTGTTTCCTCGCCATCAAACACCGGGAGTTCGTTAACTATCGGAGCTTTTACCGTATCTGCTTGAACCGCGAAAGCATTACTGCCGAGACTAAACCATACCATTAAAATAGCAACCATTTTTTTCATCCGTTCCTCCAAATCATTGTGAGGCTTAATATACACATTTTCCACGTAACTTTAGTTGATAAAATGAGACCGCTGGTTTCATAGATTTATCTCGCACTCGCAGTTTATCGAAATATTTCTTGTGGAAATTCTGTTTTCTACTCCCTTGCAAAAATGTAAACAAGGACTCCGGGAGAATACCACCCAGGGAAAAGTTCTTTAGCAGTTAGACAGCGGATACCTGAATCGTACAAACTTTATAAAACCATAAACCCCTTACCCACATTTCGCGATAGGAGGAACACAATGCGGAAATCTAATCTTTATATGCTCGCTGCGGCATTATTGTTTTTGCCGTTTATGTTTTCATGTGGTGGTGATGACGATAACCCAGCTGCACCCGAGCAAACACCACCGCCGGAAATTAGCGTGTCATCGGTTAATGTGACATGCGGCAACAATCAGGATTGTATCCAGTTTTTCGCACGACCGAACAAAGATGTTGTACTTGTAAAGGTGGAAATAATCAATCCTGCCGGTGAGGACGTTACCTTTAATCTGGAGAGCTCGACAGTTATCGATGGTGAGAACATTGCTTTGCAGGCGGATGATTTTGCCTATTTTCGAATAAGCGGCGAGTGGGAGTTTGTGTTTACCGGGAATTTGGCCACCGGCGACAAGTCCAGTTTTGAAGTGACGACAAAAGTGACGGTGAGCGCATAGGCACACGATCAATCTAAATTTATAGAGTCTGTCGAAAAAGCCCGGGATGGTATCCTGGGCTTTAATTTTGATAATCGGATCAATTCAACATAAGATGTGATAAAGATTTGTTTGATTATCTTTCAGCAGGTTTATCATCCGGCTGGTCGGGCTCTTCTTCTTGCCATTGCTTCATAATTCGTCGATTGCGGATTTTGCGAATAATCAATACGGCAAAAAACAGAACAAAGATAATAATCCAGATATATTCTTCGATTTCATAAAACCAGAACCACTTGTGCGTTTCTTCGATATGGGATCGCCATTCGCGTTCGAACGTGGCAAAGTCGCTACCTGTTGCAGCAATGAAGCATTGGTCTAAAGATTTGCCCTGTTTGAGTCCACGCAAAATTCGGCGTACGGCTTCAATGTCGTAGGTTTTGAGCAAATA
>CAYPZM010000378.1:0-5448 GCA_964414825.1 uncultured Cytophagia bacterium
AAATCACGTGCCCAGCTTTATTTGGCGCTGGAGTGAAATTTTGGGGGATACTCTGAAGTCCACACCCTTGACAGTCGGTGCATACAAATCACTGTACTTGAGTTGATCGACACCGAGCATACGGCGTTTCAAGTTCAGATACCGATGAAAGGATTCCAGATTATCATTCACATTTTTCACCAAACTGTGATAGACATCCACAGGAATATTATTTTCATCCAGCGCTGCGGCCAGGCAGGACTTGTAATTGCGCACGCGCATGTTGAACAGATGGGTATTGAGATTGGCAGACATCAACGTGCCCAGCGTGCCGTTAAAGCCCTTTAGAGCGCCAAAAAATTCCTGAAACACCAATTCCCGATCTGCGCGAATGGTAGATGCGCGATGTTTGGCAAAACCGGCCGGTGTCAAGGTGACGGTATCGCCGGTGCTCAATTTCACCTCGGGATAAGGAAGCTCGGCGTTGGAAAAAATATTGTAAGAATCCGATGGCCCGGTAACCAAAAGTCCGGCTTCAGCAATGATTTTTTCTTCATCGGTGGACAAGCGGTGTTCTTTTTTGCGCTGTAAATCTTGCAGATAAAATTCATAAACCTCCAAAGCTTCCTTTTCAGCGATAAACTTGTCAACAGTTTCCGCATCCATTTTTAAGATTTCGGGCTCGATAAATGACGCTATGGAACTGAATCGCGTTCCTATTTGCTGAACTTCCTGGGTCATGGCCTGGTATTTGGGATCGCTGGTGTTTAAATCCGAGTGCATGCGGGCGTACATGAAGAGTCGAATCCACTCTTTGTTGAAATCGCTGGTAAAGTCAAGACAGTTCAGCAGAGTTTCGGCAGAGGAAGCGAGCTGACCTTTGAACTCGCTTACCTTGTCCATCTTGTTTGAAAGGTCCTGTTTGCTGGATTGCCAGTCAGTTTCGTTTTCATACAAATCGCCCAAATTCCATTTATACTGTTCGTCCACTTTTGAACGCTCCATTTGCGCGGTGGCAGGGTTGTGCGAGAAAAATAGTGTGGCTGAACACATGATAATCATTCCTATCTTTTTCATTTTGGTTCCTTTCAAATCTCCTTTGATCAACAGCATGATGCGCTGAATCTCTTCAGCAAACAATTGCCACCCTTACATCATTTCCGCCAATTGTGATTCGAGTGAATAAATGGGGCGGATATCTACAGGAACATCTTTTAGCTCATCCAGATAACGCTGCATCAATGGGGTGATTTTGCGATACTGGTCGATTAATGATTTGGCGTTTTCATAGTCGCCCAGTGCCTGGATGGTCAAGAGTCTTGTCGCCAGATTTGTGATGGCAGGCCAAAATTTGTCCACATTGTAATCCAGTTTGCCGTTTTCATTTTCAAAAAAAGCGCCCTGTTCTATGAGATAGTTGAATTGAATGGCCACGCCGCCACCATGCGCCGAGTCGATACCAAATCGAATCGAACGATACATGCCGCCAAGGTAGCTGGCATACATGGAGGTCTCGAGTTCTTGTGGAAAGACGCCCTGATCGATCATAAATTTCAGATTGTAGACGCCCAACACATCAGCTTTGCACTCTTCAATGGTGGAATAGAGCTCTTTGAGTTCTTTGGCAACCGAGGTTTCCGTGCCGTCCGCAAGGGTGATGTTGCCGGGGCCCAAACCATGGCTCATTTCGTGCATGAGCACGTGGTTGAAATAGGCGTCAAACGACACATTTTGCAGCGGCTCTTCAGCCAAAATAGTGTTGACGATGGGAATCCAGCATTTGTCAAATTTGGCGCGCGCAATATTTTTCAGCATCACTTTTTTCGAGCCTTTGGCCTCGCGAACGCGCTCATCGTTCGGCAAATTAAAGGCCGTGGTTTGAATACCGGCTTTGGTATCACCAGCGGCAAACAGCTCATTCACGACCTTGATGGGGGAGGAGGAACCGCGATCAAAATTTTTGTACTGATCCGGAATTGGCAGATTTGCTTCCATCTCATTCAAATAGCCGGCAACTGTGGCCAGTTTTTCGCTCTCATCCGGGTCAACACGGCAGAGAAACGCCTCGTATGCCGCTTTGTAGTTGAAAAGCTGATCCTCGTACACTTCGTACGGCGAAATCACGATTTCGAGATCGCCGGATAGATCCATCCACGCCATATCGCTTTCAAAATAGTCATCGGTCAAGAACGCTTGTGCGCGCAAGTTTAAGAATGTGGACAGTGTCGGATCATCGGTGAGGTCCGCGGCTTCTCTGAGTAAAGCAGCAACAGCTTTAACCTTTTCCTGGTACTCGACATGGTAGGGAATGGCCACCAGCGTTCCAGTCTCATTTCGGCGGATAACCGTAAACTCGCTGGTGAATTCATCCTCCAATTCCGAATTCTCCTGAATGACCTGCTCAAATTCTTCTTTGGTCATGTCTTCCGGATAAAAGCCGGCGCCTGGCGGCTTGGGCTGATTGTCCAGAAACGGCTCGTTCTCTTCCAAACGGTTCCATTTGCCAAACATGAGATTAAATAGCGCCAAATGGTCTTCCAGGTCTGCGGATACGAGTTGTTCGCGAAGAACATGATTATCCGGGTCCACTTGCAGCAAAAACAGGTCGTCTATGATCTTGGAGGCTTGCAGCAGTTTGTTCAGCGCTTCAAGATCGCCCTGGGAGAGATTTGCGAGATCGGAGGCGAGTTCCACCGGCGCCAGCTTGGTCAGTTCACTTGTTACATAATCGGCGGATTTGCGTCCGGGAAATGGACCGCCATCGCCGGCACAACCGGAAAGTGTGATTAAAGCAATCATAAAAACCCCTAACAGCTTGGCGTGTTTCATCGCTTGTCCTTTCTGATATTTGTGTATCTCGAAAATATAGAACATTCGCCGTGTAAAGTCAATTTTTTTCAGGAAAATGTTTGTCAAAATCGCTTATAAGAAGAGGAACAGCGACAAAAAAAACCTTGCTGTTATTTTCGGTAAAGGCCGGTTATTTAATTGAAATCCATTCCGTCTAGCTGGTGTTCAGCATCGTCGACCTTGCTCATGCACCAGAGCGCGTAGTGGATGTCCCTCGGCATAGCCTGGTTAAAATTGTGTGGAAAGCGACAGCACAACATGTCGAATGGGCATCAAGGTGCGCTCCATTTGGATGTGGTTGTGATTAAAGACATTGTTCAGGTTAGCGCTCAGCCGCCAGCCATCGAACATAAAGGCGGCGCGCAAGTCGAGCACTTGTTGATCAACGCGATCATCATTCGGGTACACTTCGACGCGTTCGAATTTGGACACAAATCGATAATCCGCGCCCAACTCCACTTTCCCAAGCATATAAGTTACGGAAGAGGTCAAAATGTGACGCGGCCGATACGCCAATGTCGTGTCAATTTCCACATCGTAGGGATTCATATAGGTGTAGCCGATATTTAAATTGAGATTGAGCATCGGCAATACATTCAGAATGGTCTCCACGCCTGTGATGCGTGCGCGAGTTACATTGGTAAATTGAATGACCTGGTTTTCATTTGGTTTGGGTTCAATCATATCCCAATAGTCGTTCCAAAAGCCAGCAATGTCGAGATAAAATAGAGGGCTGGGATTAAGGTTGATCCCAAACTCGTGCGACCAGGCGGTTTCCGATTTCAAGTCCGGATTAGGAATAATGGTCAAACCCGAGTAGATTCCACTGGGAAAGCGCTCCGACATGCTGGCCACACGAAACCCACGACCGGACGACGCGCGAAATCTCATGTAACTTTGTGCGTGCCAGACTAAACCTATTTTGGGGCTCGTCTTGTAATCTTGAAATCCATTATCCACATGTTGATAATCGTAGCGCAAACCGAGGGTTAGCCGCAGGTTGTTGATCAACTGGCGTTCATTTTGCGCATAAGCGGCTGCGGTATATTGGTCGTGAGTGCCCACCAGCCCGGAAATGACATGGTCCCACGAACCTTCCGTCCCAAAAATGAGCGAGTTTTCGTTGGATATTTGCCAATCGCCCTGAATTTCAATACCGGGCTTGTGCGCCGAAGAGGCAGTGATATTATCGTGAAACCAGTTTTTCCAGTAATTGTGAAAATAGGACACGCGCGTGTGCAGGCCAAAATTTTGGGCCAACACCCATTGATGAAACAGGGTAGCGCTGTATTTTTGCGATTCTACATAATCACCCAACGCCTCAGGACTAACTTCCAGGGCCCGGCGTTGGCTGCGCCACATCAAGCTGGATTCGGATTCGCCACCTTCATAGTTCATGGAAAGCGTGAGATTGTGCGAGCCGCTCGGTTTGACATTCCATTTCAAGGAAGCATTGTGCCGCAAATACTCGGTATTTTGCCGATAGCCCATGGTTTGATGCTGGCCAGCCGCAAACAGCAGCTCGGAGTTTTTACCGATTTGGCGCGTGTGATCGATATCGATATCGGAAAAATTGCGCACCCGGGTCGACCATTGCCATTCCGGATGCAAGGGCTGGTCGTAAATGCCAGTGGCGACGCGAACGTTGGTTATGGGCGTTGACGAAGCCTTTTTGGTAATAATGTTGATGACGCCGCCCAGCGCACTGGAGCCGTACAATGCCGAGCCCGCGCCTTTGACCACCTCAACGCGTTCGATTTGCGTGGCCGGGATCATGTTCCATTTGATGTCGCCACTATCACCCGGCATCACCGGAACGCCGTCTACAAGAAACAGCACGCGACTTCCGGCGCCGTAATTGAATCCTGAGGACCCGCGGATATTCACCTGCGAGCCGACAAAATTGACGCCCGATGCATATTGCAGGATTTCGTCCAGGTGCACCTCGTTACGGCGAGCAAAATCTTTATTCGTGAGCACACCCACGGAGTTTGGCGTGTCTTGAATACTTTGCCGGCGCTTGTTGGCCGTTACCATGAGTTCCGGCGTTTCAATAACCGTTTCTTGCAACTGGACATCGACCTCGGTTGTGCTGTTGGCGCGCACGGTTACATCGGATTGCAGGTGACGCATGTATCCAATCATAGTAAGCCGCACATCATAGGTGTCAACCGGCACTTTGTTGATGCGATACTCGCCGTCGCCATCCGTAGCTGCGCCCAAAACCGTACCTACAATCGTAATGTTGACACCCGGCAGTGGTTCGCCGCTTGCGGCATCGGTAACTTTGCCGGCAAGCGAACCTGTGGTTTGCGCGTAAAGCGAGGAGATGCTGAAGAATATTAGGCTTGGAGACCAAATTTTTTTCATTATTTTTTTCATGGAAGTAATCCGCCTTCAAAATCCAATGTGATGTCGATTCCCGTGATGCGAGTGGAGTCGGTTTGAACGGCTACGGAGCCCGGCAATAAATCTGTTGGCCGCTTTTTGTAAATGCCTTTAATGCTTTCAACCGAGATGTTTTCACCTTCTTGAATGACCAGCGAGCCGATCAATCGATAAGTGCCAGGTTGCACGGTGAGCGAGTAGGAGGTCGAATCAAAGCCGGCTTCAAGGGGA
>CAYPZM010000379.1:0-5428 GCA_964414825.1 uncultured Cytophagia bacterium
TAGTGTTTAATTAAAAAGCGATACCACCGCTTGTCCATTCGCATAGCACAAGAGTTTCCGTTCGAGGGTCCACAAGAGTATGAGTATTCGGCTCCAGATTAAGCACGGGTTTTTATGGGATTAGGGGTCCACGAAACCGTTGCTTGTCCATATTCTGTCAATCGGACGAGGTCTATTCGAGAGTCCACAAGCGGGAGAAGATTCGATTCAATAAGCGGTGATATCGTTTTGTATTAGCCAGCGAAACCATCGTTATGTCGTTTGTCGATTTCATAAGAGTTCCTGTTCGAGAGTCCACAAGAGTGCGCGTTGTCGTTTCCATCGTAAGCCAAAAGTGTTCTGACCGGTTGGTCAGCAGCTCAAGGCTTGTCCGTGTTCTAAAGGTACGAGGTCTGTTCGAGAATTCAAAAGCGGGAGAGCGTTCGGTTCTGCTAAGCGATGGCATCTCCTGGCTTGGTGGCTTTGCGATGCAAAAGCTTTTCAGTATTCGAAAAATGGCGCGAATTCGATTATGGGTTCTACACAGAAAAAGTGTTTCGGTTCCAAATATTTTTCCACTATTTATTGACCACTATAATTTTTTATGCCACACGTTCATGCTCTCAATACCCGAGGAAATCTTGGTATTGTTAATGAGCGTACCGCCATAAGCGTATTTGTTTCGACCAAAGGTAATGTTGATACCGGGCGACAAAGCGCGCGCGATCGTGAATGCCACTTTTATGCCGCTTTTACGCATTTCGGATTCCATGGCACGCAACAGGTGCGCTGCCAGCCGCTGGCCCGATGCTTCGGGATCGGTGGCAAAATCGGTCATTTCCACATTTTCACCTTCTTTATCCATTTCCGCGGAAGACGCTGCTACCAATTGATCTTTTTTAAATACACCAAAATAGCGTATGTTGCTGTCCATGGTCTCTCGGATATAATCTTCTTCGTGAATTGGAAATGGGTAATGCTCAAATACTTTATCATAGATTTCCGTCAATTGCATAGCATCTTGATCTCCGAGCTCTCGAAGCTCGAGATACTCCGGCAACGATTCACGTTTGGGGTCGGCACGTTTGGCTAAATTTAAATTTTGTTTCATTTTTGCCTGAACTTCGCGAGATAATTCGCGGCGGCTCGGATCAAAATATTTGCACATAAAATAAGCGCCGGTTCGTCCGTTGTACAGGTCCGGCACAAATGCCTCTTTGCGATATCCTTCATTTTCGAATGTAGGTACACCCCATAGCGGCACTTTGGCGACAATTTTTCCGCGATCGTTTTCCCCCGCCAATGTTTCCAATTGATGAGGCAAGGTGAAGCGATCCTCCTTTGCCAGCTTTATCACGTAAACACGGTCGCTGGAATCTCCGTGTTGCACAAGCGAATGTTCAAGTTGTTCTATTTTGTCTAACATATGCTTTTTCTTTTTGTAATTCAACTACAAGTACCAATATATAACTCATTAAAGAGAGAGTCAAGCCCCAAATACTGGGATCAAGGCCGTATGGCATTTCGATATTTGCAAAAATCAAAACCAGAGTCAGGCCGCCGCCCAAAACCATGGACGTCAGTGCAGCGCGCGAGCTGGTTTTACGCGCAAAATAAGCCATTACAGTCGGCACGAAAAGGCCGGCAACCATAAGTGAGTAGGCATGCAAAATAATGTCCAAAACCATCTGAAACGAACGAGCAATAACCAGGGTGACCACACCAATGAGCAGCGTGACCACCTGGCTGAGCACAACCAGTTGTTTGTGCGAAAATTTGAATAAAGAATAGCGCTCGATAATGTCGTTCACCACATTTCCGGAAGAGGCCAGCAGACAGCTATCTGCTGTGGACATGATTGCTGAAAAGTAAGCCGCGATGACGATGCCGCGAATACCAATCGGCAACACTTCTCGCAGCATCATGGGCATGGCCATCTCGGCATCGGCCGCTGGAAAATAGAGCCGGGCAATCATCCCCAAAATAACGCCGGAAAAGGCCATGAGCGGATATTCGAGCAATCCGGCCATAAAAAACGCTTTGCGCGCAGATTTGATATTCGGACTGGCGTAAATGCGCTGGTACAAGGTCATGGCGATGAACCAGATCGGCACAATGGTAAAAAACCAGTTGATGAATTGCACGCCGGAAATATTTGTGAGCGAAAAGAACGATTCCGGCAATCCGGCTTGCAGCGCGCCAAAACCGCCGGTTTTATAGACGGCAAAAGGAATGCCGAACAATATGAGGCCGCTTAGCAAGATTATCCACTGAAACGTATCCGTGTAAATGACCGCTTTCAAGCCGCCCAAAACCGTGTATAGCAGAATAATTCCGGCCATCACGTAAAGCGAAAAATCGATCGGACTCATAAATGGGATGTTGGCAAAAACAGTCCCGGCGGCCAATTTGGCGCCGGCCAGGATTTGCGCCGAGGTAAATCCCAGATAGCCGATGGCCGAAATAAGTGCCGCCAGTGCAGCGACTTTTTCATTATACGAAAGCCGTAGAAAATCCGGGAACGTGAGCAGCCCATGTTTAGAATCGACGCGTTTGATGATCGGGATAACAAGAACGGCAACCATCCAGGCACCCACCAGACCGGTAAACAACAACCAGGAACCGGACAATCCGATCAAAAAGCCGAGACCACCAAGTCCAATGGAAAAGCCACCGCCAACATCGGTCGCCACAATCGATAATCCCACGTGCGTTGCGGAAATGGAGCGATTGCCGACGTAATAGTCCTCGCGCGTTTTATTTTTGCGATAAAAATAAACGCCAATACCCAGGACCACCGAAAAATAGATGCCAAAAATGACAAAATCGATCAGGTGCATCTATTCGTCACCGTTGTTTCTTCGCTCATAGCGTTCGTTTTCACGCGGTATCAAGGACACGCTTTCATCCTCGTACGACAAAATTTGCGAAATACCCGTAGCTTTGTATTCGCTGGCTTCGTCCAGATTCAATTGCAAATTGCACGCATCACAATTGCGGTCACAAAACGTGGCTTCATAGGAATCCGGTTCCTTGTAAGTGGTGATCACGCCTTCGTAATTTCGCAACACCACCTTGTTTGTGGACCAGGAAATCAAATAATTGGGCATAATTGGAATTTTCCCGCCACCACCGGGCGCGTCAATCACATAAGTCGGAACGGCAAAACCGCTGGTATGACCGATCAGGCTTTCGATAATTTCAATGCCTTTGCCGACAGGCGTGCGAAAATGGGACAAGCCCTCCGAAAGATCGCATTGATACAAATAATAGGGCCGCACGCGATTTTGCACCAGTTTGTGCACCAGTCGTTTCATAATGCGCGGGCAGTCGTTCACCCCGGCCAGCAACACGGACTGATTTCCAAGCGGAAATCCGGCATCGGCCAGCTTGCGCAGCGCTTCCTTAGAGGAAGCTGTGATTTCGCGCGGATGATTAAAATGGGTATTTATCCAAATCGGTTGATATTTTTTTAAAATATTTACCAATTTATCGGTGATGCGGTATGGCAAAACAACCGGTGTTCGCGTACCGATACGAATTACTTCGACATGCTCAATTTCGTGCAATTGCGCCAAAATCCAGTCCAAATAACTGTCGGCCAGCAAAAACGGATCGCCGCCGGAGAGCAGCACATCGCGAATCTGAGGCGTTTTTTTGATATATTCAATGCCTTCTCGAATTGTGGTTCGTCCCGGAATCGAATCCACATCGCCCACTTTGCGCTTTCGTGTACAATGGCGGCAATACATTGCGCACACATTACTGACGTGAAAAAGCACGCGATCGGGATAACGATGCGTAATTCCGGGTACCGGGCTGTCTTTATCTTCAAAAAGCGGATCTTGCATGTCGTAATCCGCAATACTCAATTCCGAGGGAAAGGGAAATGACTGCTTGTAAATGGGGTCATTTATAAAATTTTCGGTGTCGATAAGGGACAAATAATAGGGAGTTATGGAGAGCGGAAAGTGCTCCAGGGTTTCACGCAATTTTTTGCGTTCCTCGGATCCAAATCGAATGCCGGTATATTTTTCAAACTTTTCTATATCTTTTATGACATGGCGCCGCTGCCATTTCCAGTCCTTCCATTGCGCCAAAGCCGCATCCGAATCGAGTTTATTGGCTAATTCTTGTTGTGATTCCGTGAATATAGACATATCTATCCTTTCGATAGGTTCAATTAAATATTATAAAGGTGAAGCGGAGAATCAGGAAAAATAGAAACCAAAGATGGTATAGAAGAAAGTGCGAAGATGTATGTAAAGTTGTGTAAAATTCATATATACAATAATTTAATATATTTTTTCAAAAAGTCAAGGCTCAAGTTTCGGGTGCGCTACAACGCCTCTTTTTTGCCATCCAAAGCATGCAGAGCGAACGCATACGCTCCCACGGAAATGGCGTGGCTGGTGCCCAAGCGGGACAATCCCACACCGATGCGTTTGAGCGGATCGTAAGAGAGACATGCTTTGTAACCGGGCACAATCACCCGTTTTGCTTCTCCACGGATAAAAGAAGGAAGCTGGCGCTCGTCTTCCAAATTAAAGGCGCGCGACTCCATTCTTGGTATACGTTGGTTTTCATATGATAACAACGGCGCATTCATTTCTTCTACCAATTTGGGCAAAAAAAGTTGAAACGCTCCGGCCAGTCCGCCGCCAATTACCACCAAACCGTCGATCAAAATTGTGGCGTTGGAGATAGCATCGCCGGCGATTTCTGCAAATTCCTCAAATGCTTCGTGCGCTGCTTGTTGATCGCCCTCTTTTTGCCCAAGCGCAATATCGTAAATGTCTTTAGGCGATAGGGAATTCCACGGCGAAAGTCCGCTGCGCCGCGCATATGCTTTTTGAATGCCACGAATGCTGACGCCATCTTCTGCAGAAGATTCCGGAAAGCGTTTGTTGCGCATGGACCAGATTTCGGCGGCCGCGGAATTGTCGCCGATAAAGAGCTCACCATCTCTTACAATGCCGGCACCAAAACCGGTTCCAAATGTTACTCCTAAAAGATTTTTATAACGCTTGGGACTGCCATTCTTTTGCAGCAGCTCGTTCACCCAAGGCAAGAATCCGGCAATGGCCTCACCATAAGCAAACAGATCGCCATCGTTGTTGATGAATACCGGGACATAAAATTCGCGTTGCAGCATAGGCCCCAAGGCAACGCCGCCGCGAAACGAGGGCAAATTTACCAGATCACCGATTATGCCGTTGGGATAATCGGCCGGACCGGGAAAGGCAAAACTAATGGCCGAAATTTCCATATCGAGCTCATTTTGCACCTGACGAAAGCCGTTGACAATGGTTTCGAGGCACAGAATCAAGTCGTGGGCATTGGAGGGCAGGGTTACAGGTTCGACGATTTCCCGGTTGCCTTGAATGGCGGAAAAGACAAAATTGGTGCCACCGGCATCTAAAGTTAGTACAACTCGGGAATCGTTGTC
>CAYPZM010000380.1:0-5397 GCA_964414825.1 uncultured Cytophagia bacterium
ATAAATCAACAAATGTTTTGTCGATTCGCTGGTGACGAACAAGCGCCCGTTAGCCGCTGCCAAACCGTGTGGACGATCATACTCGCCCGTATCAATCGTGCTCAACAGCTCGTGCGAGTTCGTGTCGTACACCGCAATGGTGTGTCCGCCTGGACCTGTGGATTCCACGCCGCGTACGCCCATTTCGGCAATATAGATGTTTTGGCGATCCGGAGACAAACAGATCTCGTGCGGAAACGGTCGTGTTTGGATCTCGTCCATACGCTCGCCCGTCGTTACATCATAAAACGCGAACGAGTGGTCGGTTTTATGTAAAACCACAAGGGTATAGTCGGGCATCGAACTCTCTAATCAGTTTTGTTATTGTTTTTCAAAAGCCGTCGCAAAAACTCCGCATCGCGGCGAACTCGTGGGCCCTCGGGGTCACGAGCCGACCAGTCGAACAAGCCGTTTCCGGTTTTGCAGCCGAGCTCGCCATTTTTAACTTTGTCATTGATTACCGGTAACGGGCCAGGTGTGGCATCCAGATCAGCATACAAATAATTTTGGATGCGCTGGATGTGATCGAGCCCGACAAAATCGAGATACTCGAGCAGGCCAAGATTCGCGAACCGCGGTCCAAAACTGGTGAGCACTACGTTGTCAATATCCTCTGGCGTGCACACGCCGTTTGAAACCAACGCCAAGGCCTCCCGGTTCATGGCGTGCATAATGCGGTTGCCGAGAAATCCCAAAATTTCTTTTTTAATATGAACCGGTTCGTGCCCAATGTCTTTCAAAAGCTGCATCGTCGATTCGATGGCGGCTGGATCCGTATTCGAATGGCCGCACACCTCGACCAGCGGCACCAAATGGGCGGGATTCCAAAAATGCGCCACGAGCATACGTTCGGGAGATGTCATTTTGGCGGAAATGTCCGTGGGCAGCAGGGTGGAGGTGTTTGATGTCAGGATCGCGGTTTTTGGGCAAGATTTTTCCAAGCGGGCAAAAATATCTTGCTTGAGCTCCAGGATTTCCAAAACCGCTTCAGCGACAAAATCGGTGTCGTTTATGGCCATCTCCCAATCTTCAGTGACTTTTATATTGGCTCGGCAGCGTTCGGCTTCTTTCTGACTGATAATACCCTGTTGCAGCAGATCATTTACATTGTGTTCAAAGTTTTGCTTACCTTTGTCTTTTTCCTCAGCATTGGGCCCCCAGATGATCGTCTGGTAACCAGCGCGCGCAAAAAGTAGCGCAATTCCAGGGCCCATCATCCCGGTTCCGAGAATTGTGATGTTTTTTATCTCATGATATCCCATTTGAACATCCTGCTTTCCATATAAAAGACCAATTAATTTAATGAGTTAGAATATACAAATAAATTGTGTAGCATTCAAATGAATTGCGCAAATTATTATTTTATTTGCTCAAATTATTAGCAAATCAACCCACTTTATCTTTGCCAATTCGATCATACCAGGTGAATTCCATGATTATAGAAGTAACGACCAAAAGGGGGATCGTAATCCACAACAGGCGCGTTTCGGGCTACGAACGCGCCTTGGACGGACGTTATTTAATCGGTGTAAATTTACCCTGCAACTCGGATGGAATCTCAGCGTCAAGCCGTTTTGCCAAGGTATCGTTCAAATAAGTTCTGGCCTGCTGATTTTTCGTCACCGGAATATCGCCAGGCGATGTACCGGCCAGAATATCCAGCGCCGTCTGTGCCGCCCATATGCCTTGCTCTTTGGCCACTTTGGTAAAGCCGAACACGGCGTAATCCATCATAAAATCATCGGCCGTAAAGATGGGGGTAGCAATTGTTTCCTGGATTAATGCTTTGGCCTCTTCTGCATCCCAATTTTGAATCGCGCCATTGGTGACAAAAAAGATCAAATCCGCTTCACGGTTGGCGCGGGTGTAGGCCTGTTTCCACTCGGAGAATGTTTTAACCAGCGCATAGGTCGGCTCAAAGCCATAGTCTCTATACAGAGGATCGAGGATTTCTTTATTGTTTAATTCGGATGTCGAGTATTCGCTTAGAATCGTTAGATTACGGGCCTGAGGATAGATGGTTTTAAGCGTGATCAATGCCGAGTCCAACGGCAGCACCTCCAGCATACCCGTGACGTTTTCCGTGGGCAAGCCGTACTGCTCGCATGACCAATTGACGCCGCAAAATATCACGGGGATATCGCCCTGTTTGAAATGGGGAGCTATAACGTACTTGACCGCATTGTCATCCGAGGCAATAATCACATCCGGTTTCACTTTGTTGATGCGTTGCAGCGCCTGTTCAGCAATGTGCTGCAAATACTCGGGTGCGTTTTGGCGCTTGGTGTCCATGTAAAAAATATCCAGATTCACTCCGGCATCGGACAAGGTTTCTTGAATGCCTTCGGTTATGTCATCGCTGCTGCCGTAGCCCTCGTGATAGGAATTGAGGAAAAATATCTTGGCAGGCGGCGCGCCGCACGACGTGAAAAGAAGGATGGACAACACCAGCAAAGCTACAATTCTCATGATAATAATCCTCTTTTTAGAATGGAAGATTGAAGATTTACGATTTCAGAACTCAGATATGCAATTTTAAATCAGCTTTTATTCGGTTCCTCGAATCCTCGCCACAATTTCTCTCGCCCGCGGCCCCAGCTTTGCATAAATCGTCTCGTACGCCGGTACACAGGCTTGTTCGAATGCAGCCTGATCCGGATAGGTAAATTCCATGCCCTCATCCTTGAGTTTGACCTCCAGCTCGCTATCCAGCGTTTTCATATAATCGAGCTGCCAGCGCGCTGATTCCAGGATACAGTCGCGAATTAATTGTTGATCTGCGGCATTCAACGTTTGCCAAAAACGTTCGCTGAAAATCACGTAAGCGGAATTGTAAATGTGATGTGTGAGCGCGCAATAATTTTGCACTTCGTGCAGCCGACTCAGATAAATTTGCTGCAATGGATTTTCCTGGCCGTCGACGACGCCCTGTAGCAGCGCGGTGTATAAATCGGAAAACGGCATGGGAGTGGCAATGGCGCCAAGGGTGTTGAATGTAGCGATTTGCGCTGGATTTTCGGGCGTGCGGATCATCAATCCCTGCAAATCTGCCGGAGTTTCGATCCGCCGTTTTGACGTGGTGACGTTACGATAGCCGTTTTCATAAAAACCAATCAACCGCAGTCCATTGGGAATGAGCGATTGCGCCACCTCTTGCATAATCGGCCCGGAGTTGACGTTAAAGACATGCTCGCGATCGCGGTACAAATAAGGCATTTCGAACAGCGCAAATAATGGCTCGTAAATATTCAACACACCGGTGACCGTAATTTCGGCGGTGCCAATGGTTAACAGCTCCTGCATCTGCTTTTCATCGCCCAGCGTGGCGCTGTGATACACTTTGACACGATACCGGCCGTCGCTGCGTTCCTCCATCAGTGTTTTGAATTTTTGCAGCGCCAGCGTCTGCGAGTGACCGGGTCCATGTCCCACGCCGACTTTGATGAGACGGCCACGCTTGGTGGGGGAACAGGACAGGACCAAGATCAGGGAAAGAAATAGCACTAGTTTCTGTTGAATGTGCATTTTGGGTCTGCCTATGTTTGATACTGGATGCTGGATACTCGACAGGTTTCAAATATCGAGCATCATTTCATAAACACATCCGGCAAAAAGGTCACAATTTGCGGGATATAGGTCAGTAACAACAAGATAAAAATAATTGGGATCAAAAACGGCAAAATTGCGCGCATCAAATCTTCCATTTTGAGTTTGGCGACGTGAGTCATCACAAAGAGCGAGACGCCGACCGGCGGAGTGGCCACGCCGATCATCAAATTGGCGCACATGATGATGCCAAAGTGAATCGGATCAACGCCATAGTGGCCGACCACCAGCGGATAGAGAATCGGGATGAACAGAATGAGCACCACGCCGGCTTCCATCAACGCGCCAAAAATTAGCAACAAAATATTGACGACCAGCAAAATAATCCATTTGTTCGAGGAGAAATTCAGCACCGCCGAAGCGATTTTTACGCCAGCCTCTTCAACGGTTAACAAAAAGCTCATGGCTGAGGTGTTGGAAATGATAAAGGTGATGACGGCCGAAGTGATCATGGCCTCGACAAATATTTTTGGCAAATCGCGAATTCGCACGGTGCGATAAACGAACAGGCTAATGAGCATCGCATACAGCGCCGCAACGGCCGCGGCTTCGGTGGGCGTAAATATGCCGCTGGCAATGCCGCCCAGCATGATCACCGGCATGAGAATGGGGATGATGGCGTCTTTTAGGGCCGAGACTTTTTTACCCACGGATGTCGATTCATCTCTTGGATAATTTCGTTTTTTCGACATAAAATAAATCAGCACCATGAGCGAGCCGGCCATCAGCAAGCCTGGGATAATGCCGCCGAGAAACAGCTTGCCCACGGATTGCTCGGTCATGGCCGCGTAAATGATCATCGGGATCGACGGCGGAATAATCGGACCCAAAACAGACGCTGAGGTGGCCACAGCCGCGGCAAAGGATTTGTCATACCCGTTGTCGGTGAGCGCCTTGACTTCAATTTCGCCCAATCCGCCCACAGTAGCAACGGCCGAACCGGACATCCAGGCAAACAGCATGCTGGCCACCACGCAGGCGTGCGCCAGTCCGCCGTAAATGCTGCCGACCATCACACGTCCGAATTTGAACAAGCGGTCGGTGAGGCCGCCGGCGTTCATCAAATTACCGGCCAACAAAAACAAGGGGATTGCCAAAAACACGTACGAATCGATACCGTTTACCAGTTTGTGCGGGATAGCGGCGATCGGGATATCGCCAAATAAAATAATGGTCGTAGCGCAAGCAATGCCAAGAGCAAAGGCGATTTGCATCCGCAGCGCAGCCAGGGCAAAAAAGATGATGACCAGGGTCCAGAGCATATCACACCTCACCCTGTTGCGAGGAGCGCAGATCGTGAATTAAAAACTCTGTCGTGTAGCTAATCATAATAACCGCAATGATCGGCACTGGCACATAAAACCAGGATTGTGAAATCTGCAGCATTGGCAATCGCGAGGGCCAGAGCAGGCTATTCACAATGAGCGAGTGATAAAACACAATGGCCATAAATGCCAGAATCAGCAGGTGCAAAAGCAGTGTGATGCCACGTTGCAGCCGTTGCGGAAATTTATCAAAAATATAGCTAATGCTCACATGCGCCTGTCGCCGATAGGTGAGCGCCGCCGCTAAAAAACAGGACCAGACAAACAGCAGTCGGCTGATTTCAATGGACGCCAAAATCGGTGCTTTGAAAATGTAACGGCTGGCCACGGCGATAATCACGATGATAAAAAATGAAAGGGAAGAAATCGCCGTTCCAATATACAACAGGTTGTCGAAAAAGCGGTTGAGGCGTTTCACAGGGGCTCC
>CAYPZM010000381.1:0-5358 GCA_964414825.1 uncultured Cytophagia bacterium
CGCGCGTCCTCGAACTCCCAGGCCGCCTTGTGGAAGTCGCCCTGCCGATAGTAGCCGGTACTATTTTTTTGGATGTAATAGGCGATATGAATTTGAATATCCAGGCGAAAATACTGCGCGTGCTCGAAGAAAAAACCATACGCCGTGTGGGCGAGGACAAGGAGAAAAAAATCGATTTTCGCGTCATTTCAGCCACCAACCGAGATTTTGCGCAAGTTATTGCGGACGGTGAATACCGCTCGGACCTTTATTTTCGGCTGGAAGAATATCCTATTTATTTGCCCGCCTTGCGCGAGCGCAAAGAGGATATTCCGCTATTGGCGAACCATTTTTTGCAGGAATTTTGCGAGGAAAATGATCTGCCCGACATTCAGATTGCTGAAAGTGCCATGCAACATCTCATAGAGCATCCGTGGTACGGCAATATTCGCGAGCTCAAAAATGTGGTGCGACGAGGCGCGATTCGAGCTCAGGACGATTTTATTGCCCGGTTTGAACTATCAGATGTAACGAACGGAAACTTGCAAAAAAAGCCGGTTCCGGAAAATGGCCGTGCCCATGAAAACGTGACGCCTCTGCAAGCCACGGAAAAGGAGGCCATTCAAAATGCGTACAATAAAACCAATCGCGATGCTCAGGAAGCGGCAAAATTGCTGGGCATTAGCCGCGCCACGATTTATCGCAAGTTGAAAAAATACGGTATCGATTAATACCGCGTTTAGCATACAAAACAGTCGCCAAACCTGCACACAGGAGGCTTTTATGAAACATTGCTGTTCTCTCGTTGCGATTGTTACTGCTCTACTTTATGCCGGTCAAGCATCGGCGCAAATAAACACGAACGGGCAAGCCAGTGCCCGAATTGTCTCGGGATTGTCCATTACACAAACGTCACAGCTCGAGTTTAACGAAATCCTCAGTAACGGCTCTGGCGGCTCGGTTTCCATTTCTGCAAGTGGTGCAACCACGTACGAGGGCGTCAATGCCTTTCCCGGCAGCAAAACCCCGCAAGCTGCGCAATTTCATGTGCGTGGTGAGGCCAATAAACATTATACCGCGCAGCTTCCTGAGGAGATTGCGATTAGCAATAACCAGAACCAACGCTTAACGATTCACAAGTTTTCGGTCAATTCAAAAAGGGGCTACACGCTGGATGGTTACGGTGTGGATGTGCTGACGGTGGGTGCGACTCTAAATGTCTCGGCAAATCAGCAGGGTGGTTTGTATCAGGGGCAGTTTAGAGTAACCATCAACTATAACTAACTTCTGTGGGAGAGCCAGTCGGGCGGGAAAATTTTCCCGCCCGATTTTGGTGCTTTGGCTGCCGTCTGCCAATGCACGCAAATTCTCCGTATTCTCACAATTCTCGCCAAAACTCTCCAATCTCACAACAAGATTCATTCTCAAAAAACCAAATATGTTTTTCTCTCGAATACATGCCACCCTTTAAACGGGGATGGCATTTTTTTTGCATGAAGGGGATTATTGCTGCCCCGCCAAGCACCCCCTGTGAAATTCTAATCTCTAACCCTATAAAAATTAGGAATAAGGGAGGTTGATTGTGTTTGCTCATCGAAACCTCAAGCGGAAAAGTGTGTTCAGTATCCGACTCATTTGCGCAGCTTTTTTGCTCTTTCAAATGACGCTTTATGCCCAGGGCAGTTTGATGATTTTCCCCTCTCGCGTGGTGTTTGAAGGAAATCAGCGATTTGAAGTGCTTGGCGTTACCAACGTGGGCGCCGATACCACAACCTATGTGCTTTCGTTTGTGCAATATCGAATGACCGAAACCGGCGGGTTTGAAGAGATCTCCGAGCCCGATTCGAACCAGAAATTTGCGCACGACTATGTGCGATTTTTCCCCCGGCAGGTTGCGCTGCCGCCGCAAGAAACCCAAAGCGTGCGCGTGCAACTGCGCAAACCTGCGGATTTGCCGCCCGGCGAATATCGTTCGCATTTGAGCTTTCGCTCGGTTCCCAAATCCGAAGAATTGGGCGCCATTCAAGGCGGCTCAGATGACGGGAAATTTTCATTCGAGCTGGCGCCGATTTATGGCATCACCATACCGGTCATTGTTCGTCACAACGCCGAACGTCTTGAATTGCAGATCAAAAACGCCCAACTTGAAGAATTGAACGGACAACCGTTTTTGGCATTTGATTGCTATCGCGATGGCAACATATCCGCCTATTTTGACATCAAAGCCACGTATGTCTCGCCGCAAGGTGATTCCTTTGTGCTCCTCGAACAAAAAGGCTTTGCGATATACACGCCAAATATGCTGCGAAAATTCAACATTCCCGTACGATCCGAGGGCCAGGATTTATCCAGTGGAAAAATTGTGCTCGAGCTGATGAGCGGATCGGATTTAAAGGATGATCTACTGGCTCGGGTGGAGATCGATTTGGCAGGATGAGCTGCCCCGCTTTGACCGGCAGCGGTTTGCCGCCTAAAAGGATAACATGTTGTTGTCAAAAGAATCCAATTATACCTCGCAGGTTCGATAATGAAACGGTTTTTTGTAAATGCTTGCATTTTTATCATGTTACTCCATTCTGATGTTTCCATTGCCACACCAAATGGCAAAGGCAAGGGCAAAAATGACTCGAACACACCCATGACAATCTATCAAAGCGCTGATCTAAATTTTGGTGATTTTATTACTGATGGCCGCGGTGGACACATTACGATTACTACGCAAGGATCTATATCGTACCAGGGTGTTACGGGATACTCTGGCGGCCGGACACCCCAACCGGCTCAATTTGAGATTACGGGCGAGGCGCATAAACATTACATCGTTGATCTGCCAAAAAATATCAGAATTCGACACCCGTCAAATCGATCCATGAAGGTGGAAGATTTTACCATGGATTCGCAGCAAGGATTTGTGCTGGATCGCCATGGCCGGGATGTGCTGCGTGTGGGAGCCAGTTTAAAAATCACTCCCAATTTGCCAGAGGGGGCATATCGAGGCGAATTTCTTGTGACCGTCAATTATAATTGATCACTCGCATTGCGCCAGAATTCGCCACGAGGGGCCATTCTCAAAATGAGATTTTTTCTCAAACTCATCAAAAAATCTCACCTTTGTAAATAGATTGATGTCTAGTCGTTCACTATATCAATTTAATTTCTATCGACAAGTAATTAATTATAAAGACACTAGGCCTGTCACGCCCGTGTCGGCTCCTTTTGGCACAATCTCTGAATAACCATTAAAAAAGTTATAACCCCCGGAGTCGCCTGCTTTTATGGTTCAACCTAAATTGCACATAGTCGAAATTTTTCTGCAAACGATGAGAACCGCTATGGTTGCGGCTTTTCTGTTTGTGCTAGCGGCTCCAACGTTGTCCCTCACCCAATCCGTTAAAAACGATGCCGAAGAAGTTATTGTGCAATTTTCCGTGCAAGATTTGGGTTATACAATCATTCCGGCTATATTCAGAGGTGCGGATATTTACTTGCCAATTCCAGATGTTTTTGATTTCTTGAAAATTAAATTTAACGTTTCTCAAGATAACACTATGATTTCCGGATTTTTTTTGGAAAAATCAAACAGCTATGAAATTCGCGTGGAACCGCCGCTAATTCGTCTTGGTGATCAAGAGTATTTGTTGAACAGAACGGATTTCATTCGAACGGAAACCAATATATTCATAAAGATTTCGCTTTTTGACCAAATTTTTGATCTAAATTGCCAATTTAATTTTCGAGATTTGAATGTGGTTCTTTTTACCGAATTGGAGATACCAGCCATCCAGCTTATGCGGCGCGAAAAAGCTCGAAAAAATCTCGAGCTAATTTTTCAACCCAAAACCGTAGATCACTATGTCGGATTGCAACCCTCGCTCATCACTCCTGGAATGGTCGATTGGTCGATTACGTCGCATACCCTTTCCGATAAAAATTACCTCGATTATGATTTGGGCATGGGGTTTGAAGTGGCGGGCGGCGGTTTTGTGACCCAACTGCGCCATGACACGCGTCGAGCGATCTCGTCAAGAGATGTGAATTGGGCATGGCATTATGTGAACAATGACAATAAAGTATTCAAGCAGGTGAATGTGGGCAATGTTTCAGTGCCGAATAGCTTGAATATAAATGAGCAGTTTCAAGGTATTAGCATAAGAAATGCAAGTACGCTTCAGCGCACGGATTATAGCACTCACGTGATTAGCGATTATGTTGAGCCGAACTGGGTTGTTGAGCTTTATATCAAAGACCGCCTGGTGGATTTTGCGCGCACGGATGAATCCGGTTATTACGAGTTTCGTATTCCGCTGCGTTATGGTTCCAACGATATAAAGCTGAAATTTTACGGTCCGTGGGGCGAGGAGATCATCAAGGAGACGCAGATCGATGTGCCGCATTTGATGCTGCCTCCGGGAGAAACGGATTTTTCTCTAACGCTGGCGCGCTCCGACTATTCGGGCTATAATATGGGCTTGTTCGGTTTGCAGCGCGGATTTTCGAAAAACGTGACCTCTGGCGTGGAAATTCAGCACATTGATGGCGTGGAAACACAGTCGCTGCACAATATTTCAGCTTTTACCAGTTTGCGCGCCGGCAATAACCTGCTGGTCTCCGCCAAAGCTTTTTCCGCGGGCAAAGTCTGCTTGCAATCCGATTATTATACCAACTCTGGTTTTGGCTGGCGTTTTGCCTATCACAAGCAACCCTTGCACGACATTTTTAATAGAGAGGGCATTACCGAAGAGTTCGCCGCTTCTTTAAATGTTCCGCATCAACTGTTTGGTTTGCCCGGTCGAAGTTACGTGACGATTAGTGATACAAACTATGATACCGATCGGCGTCTAAATTTTGCTCTTAACTTTTCTGCAAGCCTTGGAAAAATTCATCCGCATATTCACAGCCAATGGGTATGGCAAGGTAACGGTTTGGCAAATCTCTTTTCGGCGCAAACAAATTTCGCATGTAGTCTCAAGCTTCCGTATTCTTTTAGGCTGCGCCCGATGGTTAGTTATGATCATCGCTTTAGCATGTTCAAACAGGTTCAAGTCGATCTGGAACGGCCGCTGTTTAAAAATGGCTGGATGGCAATGAATGTCGGTAAAGATTTTTTAAACCAGCTTTCGGCGCAAATTAATTTTCGCTATGATTTTCCGATGGTCAGAACTCACGCTGCAGTCAAGCATCAGCCGGTCGGTAATGAGTTCATTCACTCCATGTCCGGCTCTGTTGCCTATGTGAATGAAACCAAAGAGGTGCTGTCGAGCAAACGCTATATGCTGAATAGTGGAGGCATCACGATTGTCCCGTTTTTAGACTTGAACGGAAATGAAACGTACGATAAGCACGAACCCAAAGTCCCGAACCTGGAAGTGCGAACCAGTG
>CAYPZM010000382.1:0-5346 GCA_964414825.1 uncultured Cytophagia bacterium
ATAAGTCCATTAAATAGACCTTGTCTCACGGAGATAGAGGTGAACTTGGGTTAAAGTGTTACCTCTGCAGATTAATCCATTCGTATACCCGAAATAATTGATTGTTATTTTGTTGTTAAACTTTTATGTTTTTATTTTCACTTGCCCGGCTCGGCAAATAAAGGTTACGACGCTCGACAAAAGATGTCACAACAGTAACGTGTGCCTGTTCAATAAAAATCGAATAAACGCTAAAAAATTATGATCTTGCGAATGCTTCCAGTTTTTCTGGTACTTTTCCAGTTTTCTGTTTTATACTCTTCCAAATTCATTACAATTAATGGACGAGTTGTTGACGCAAGCACCACTGCACCTTTGCTCGGTGCCAATGTGGTGCTCAATGATTCGCTCGGCGCAGCAACCGATTCGGACGGCTATTTTGTCATTTCGCGCGTTGCTTACGGTCGTTATCGAGCCAAAGTGAGTTTTATGGGATACGAACCGGTTTTTCGTATCGTTGACGTCTCAGATCAATCTAATCCGTTTCTCACCTTTGAATTGCAAGAGAGCTTTTTTCAGATGCAGCAGGTGGTGGTAACGGCCACACGCAATCGCAAATTGATGGAAAATGTGCCGGTGGTGACCGAGCTGATCACCGAGTCGGACATCCAGGAAACCGGTGCTGAGGATTTGGCGGATGTGCTGGAAAACCGTCCTGGAATTTTTATTAGTGAAAATGATGTGGGCGGCAAAAATATTCGCATGGGTGGTGTGGACGGCAAGTACATCCTCATTCTTGTGGACGGCGTACCCCTTACCGGAAAGTTTAACAATCGCCAGGAGCTAAATCTCATCGACGCCGACGCCATTCAGCGTGTCGAAATCGTCAAAGGGCCATCATCCGCGATTTACGGCAGCGAGGCCATGGGTGGTGTAATCAATATCATCACCAAAGACATCGATAACAAGTTGTCCGTTGATTTTAAGGCAAAAACCGGCTCGTTTGATTTGTACAGTGGCAACGCCCGATTCAGTGCGGCATTTGATTCGCTGGGAATTTCGGTCGATGCTGATCACTCTCGAGGCGGTGTCGATCCCAATCTCACCTCGCTTAACATTCGCGATTCAAAAATGACTCGGCTCGGCGCAAAGTTGGATTATCACTCGCCATCGCTGGGCCAATTTCAGCTCCATGTCTCACAATCGAGTGACGATCAAAAAGGCAAAGATCCCATTTTTAGTTTTGATACGGATGTGCGCCGCTACGACGCTCGACTGCACCGGAATGCCGATATTGGGAAAAAACTGCAGGTTAGGACTCGTGTCTATGGTTCAGATTATCGGCGAGATTACAGAGAAATAGTCACCCGGTCCGGATTTGTGCGCTCACAAAACCTCGGCAAAGAAACGATTGTTGGCGCAAAAACCGACGTTTCTTACCTGCTCTCCACTTCGAATCGCCTGGATTTTGGCTTTGACTACTCTAACGATGTGTATGACTCGGAACGCTATTCGGTCGAATCCGAAACGCCCACGCAACTTGATGCATCGCGCCGGTTTTACGGACTGTTTGCACAAGCGGAATTGCTTCCTGTTTCAAGATTCACTTTGCTCATTGGCGGCCGCTACGACCAAATGTCGGACATTGAATCCCATTTTAGCCCGCGCTTGAGCGGAATGTACGAGATTAATCCACAGCTCAAAGCGCGCGTTTCGTACGGTGGCGGGTTTCGAGCGCCGTCGTTTAATGACATGTATATCGACCTGGACCATACGTCGTTCCGATACCGGGTTCTTGGCAATCCGGACTTGGAGCCGGAAAAATCCACCGGATTTAGCGCCGGGCTCGAATATTTTTGGAGCTATCGATTTTTAATCAACATTACGTTTTATCGAAATCATTTTGATGACATGATTGTTGATTATCCTGTCGATCCGGTAAATCTGCCGGGACTGCTAAGTTATAAAAATATCGAATCAGCGACCATCAACACCTATGAACTACAAAGCAAGGCGTATCTGTTGTCCAATTTAACGGCTCAATTTGCTTACAACTACACAGCCATTAACGAGCGCGAGGCCAGGGAAGAAGTGATCAACATGCCACCGCACTCGGCTTCTATCAAACTAAATTACAAGATGTTCAAGGTATTTGAAATATCCATCCGTGACCAATGGTTTGGCGAGCATCAGGTGCTTGAATTTGATCCGCGACTTGGCAACTATGTCGAGCGCTTTGTCACCAAAAAAGCCTACCATCTTTTGGATGCCACACTCACCTGCAACATGAGTCAGCACCTTGGCAAATGGCAGCCTCCGGAACACAATCTGGTGCTCAGATTCGGCGCGACCAATATGGCGGATTATGTGGATATTCGTTATGGCCCGTGGATTGGCCGGCGATTTTTTACAAGTTTGGATATTAACTACTAGTTCACGTTTCAGTTTATCGATATAATTCGGAGGAATAATGAAAAAATATATATTTGCTCTAATGGGACTCTTGCTGGTTGTGGCCGCTTGCGATAAAGATACAGGAACCGGCCCTGAGTATCCCGGAAACACTCCCGAAACAATAATGACGGAGAATATTAAAGATCATCCCACCTTTTTTTCATTTGCAAAAATGGAAGCGGTACCTACGTTTGATATCTTGTTTGTCAATTCCGGACGAGATCTGGCCATTTATTTGAACAGCGGTCCGCACGGCTCAGTAGGTGTTACGGCAAAAAATCTCGGCCAGGTCGATTTTGATGCCTCTGCCGATATTGATTCCGGGTTTGCAGCAGATACCGAGTCACAACCCGTGATTGGAGACACATGGTACAATTACGATTTTGCCACTCACACCGTCTCCAGCAAAGGTGATGTCTATCTCGTAAAAGCAGCGGATTACAATGTTTACAAATATAAAATTGAAACGTTTGAAAATCAATCCTATACCATAAGTTATGCCTTGGTGGACGAGGATGGAAAACCGTCATCGGTACAAACCGCAAACATTCCCGCTTCGGATGGCAATCCCGGCATGTTCAATTTGAGTACCGGCAAAGTAATTGAAAAAGACGAGTGGGATGTAGCGTTTGTAACCATTCCGCTGTTTATTCCGGAAATGGGGGGAACTATAAAAAATCCCGGGTTGCGTGTCAACTCCGCCGCCGGTGCCGAAATTGCGCTGGTTGAAGGTGCGGACTTTGAAGCGATGACAAGCATGCCAAACGCCTTGGAATTCAAGCGGGATAATGGGGCTGAATTGGCCATTGGAGATCAGGTTTTGGATTATAATTCTGAAAACCATCGTCTCACGCCACCGGATGTTGTCTATGTGGTCAAAACCGTAAATGGTGAGTATGCCAAACTAAAGGTGATGAGTTACTATCATCCGGAAACTGGCGTTTCGGGAGTGATAAGTTTTCAAGCCAGTATGCTAACGAATTGAGTGTTTGCTCATGAGTAGTAAAGGCAAACAACTTGCAGAATTGGCCCCCAAAATAATGGGGGCCTTTCATGACCTGGGACAGCAGCATCCCAAAGGGGAGCGCTTGTCCATGCGGCAATACCAAGCATTGATTGTTCTGAATGCCAATGAAACCTTGACCCTGACGCAGTTTTGCCAAAAGCTTAGTTTGGCGCCATCAACCGGCACCGAGCTGGCGAACCGGCTCATTGATTTGGGCTATTTTCGAAAAGAGGGTGAAACCGAAGACCGGCGGCATATGCTTCTGCGCGTTACAGAACAAGGCTTAAAGCTGCTCAAAGAACGACAGGCAGTATTGACCGAAATGTTTGATTCCTTTTTGGAAGCGTTTCCACCGGAAGATCAGGAGCGGTTTATCGGCGCCTTTGAAGAAATTTGGCAATTGATAAAGAAAAATCGTTTACAGAAATATGCCCGATGAACCCCATCTTTAGCGCAGGAATACGAAATCGTGGTGCTCAATCTTCTCTCCTGTGATGTTTTCCCGAATCCCAGATCGCCCGGCATATTTATGTCGGACGTGCATTGGAGTCGGACATCCGTCCGACTCGCCAAAGCTGAACTTTCTCCACTTGCATTTTTGAAATTGCATTTCTGTAATTACAAAACAGTAATTCAAGTTAGCTTTCTGTTTCACGCTGAATCAATACAAGTCTAATATTTTCAATGTAATTTGTCATTCTTTTGGTCTGATTTTTATGGTCTGCTTATTGCTAAAACAACAATTGAAGGGGGCCGAAAACAGGTATCGCATCAAGCGACTGAGAGCCAGTGATTCTATTTGATCGGAGGATGTGACGGGTGTGGGACTTGGCCAACTGTGAGAGTAAGGAAGGTATTGAGCGAACCGTAGGCCTGGATTCTGTGAGGTATTCAATAATGATGGATCGGACTCCAAAAATAATTGCCGTTGCTGGTGGCAAAGGCGGCGTTGGCAAAACATTGTTTGCAGCCATGTTGGGCATTTGTTTGGCTGGCTTTAAGCGGAGAACGGTGCTGATCGATTTGGATTTCACAGGAGCTAACCTTGAAGGTTACCTCGATATTCACGATCAAACAAAATCGCTGAACGCTTTTATTTCGGGGAGGTCCGAACACCTTGCGGATTATGTTCAGCAAACGTGTTTCAAGGAGCTTGATGCGATCACCTTTCGGTCTGACGCTTCAGACTACACTATTAAGCCTTGGCAAAAACGTCGTCTGTATCGGGAAATCAGCAAGCTAAAAGCTGATTACGTGATTCTCGATTTGGGCGCTGCATCTACTGATTTTGGCATCGACACTTTTTTGCATGCGGATCACGGCATCATTTTGTCAACTAGTGATATGTTTTCCGTGCTCAATACCTACGCATTTATCCGTTCCGCTTTGCTTCGCGGGCTACGGCGATTCTTTTACGATTCGCCAGAAGTACTTGCTGCTTTGAATGAATGCGGCATCTTGGTGGACGGAAAAATGATCAAGCCATTGCATTCCATCTTGCAACAATTTGATGGTGATAGAGCAGCGCAGATCAAATTGAGCATGCTGCAACAGTTTTGGAAAAGTTTTCGACCTAAAATTGTCCTAAACTTTGCCGAAGAGAGTGATCCGTTAAATGACTTTATTCTGCTTGGCCCTGTGGTGCGGGATCTATTGGATGTGAAATTGGATTACTGGGGACGGGTACGGGCAGACATGGCGGTGAGATCAGCAATATTAGAAAAGCGGCCCGATAAATTTTTTACACCCTTGAGCCAAGCATCAGAAGATATTGTAAAATTAACGGTCCGCAATCTCATCGCCAAAGAGTTTGATGCGAGCGATGTCCAGCCGGCGCGCTGGCTGGATAACCAACTCGCTGTGGATGACTTTATGGAGTTTTTCGACTCTATGGATTGTCAACCGAA
>CAYPZM010000383.1:0-5343 GCA_964414825.1 uncultured Cytophagia bacterium
CTGATGATGGAAGATGGTTATGTGCTCGATTTTTTCATCAATTGTTATGATGAGACCGGCCACATCCAGGCTCGCTTTGAAGATACCAATGAAGATTTTGAAGAGAGACCCTGGCGTATGAATTACCATGTTGATAATACCCTGGTGCCGTTTGATGGCGAATGGCAACGAGTTACTGTGCCGTTGGCCGATATGGTGGATCAAGGTGCCTGGGATCCGGATGATCGTACATGGTACAATGGCGGCCAAGGTTTGCCCGACTGGTCACGAGTACGACGACTGCAGTTTGTGTCTGAAGTCGCTGCACAACCGGAGACCGAAATTTACATCGATCGCGTGCGCATTGTCGATCCCGCAACGTTGGTGGAAGAAGGCGTTTGGGAACAGCCGGAATCGTTTGAATTATTGGCCAACTATCCGAATCCGTTCAATCCCAGCACCACGATTCAATACAAATTGGCAAACAGTGGTGATGTGGAATTGACCATCTTTAACGTGCGCGGCGAACGCGTTAAAACCCTGGTTAACGGCAATAAAGACGCCGGTCACTATTCTGTAAAATGGGATGGCACCAATAGCTTTGGTGCACAAGTTCCCAGCGGCGTCTATTTCTATCGTCTTCAGGGCGAAGAAATTGATTTAACCAAACGGATGTTGCTCATTCGCTAAACATAAAGCTAAAAAGGCCGGTTGTTTGGCCGGCCTTTTTTTTCGATTGGATGTTTTGACTCGAATCATGTTCATTTTCAAATTTGGCTGCATGAACAAATCAATATAGTTTCATCAATTTGAAAACAAGATTTATGCAACCTAAACCGCGGACGGAACAAACCTTTAACGTCTATTTTCCGAGGATTCTATTACAACGAGCTCGTACTTTATAAAATCGTCCACGGCTTTTTGAATGCTCGGCAACGTAATGTGCGGCTCTTCGTACGGCAGATCCTCAACATGCCAATACTCGATGCAATCTTCAAACATGGGAAACAATTCGCGCATCATAGGTCGATGCTCGCGCTCGCACAGGGCAATGACTTTGGTTGCGTTTTTTAAATCTCGCAAGGTGACGGGAATCGGATAACGCCGTGCCGCTCGTGGCGAAATCGTCAGGTTGCGCAATGCATTCAACGTATCGACCGAAATCGGGCCAACATTCCTCAACGTATTCATGTTTTGCCGCAATCCGCGCGAGTCCGCACTCCAATTTATCCCCAGTTTTTTGGCTCGCCAGTTAAAATACTCTTCTGCAAACCGGCTGCGATAATAATTCCCCGTGCATAAAAACAATACCCTGTCCACATTCTCCTCGTTTTTCTTGAAACTATAGGTCAAATTCAAACTCGTTATAAAGAAATGATAAAAAGCGAATGATGTTCCATTAAAATTGTATAAAGATGGTTTTGCACTTGCCATTTGGGTATGGACAGTGTACATTCAACATATCTTAATAAAAGTGGAGTGATATATGGAGCGTTTGCGGCTCAACAAAATAGTGCTGCTGCTGGTGGTGATTTTTATTTCTGCTTTATTTTTGGTGATGATTCGCCCGTTTTTAATGGTCATTTTCCTTGCTGGACTCTTTTCCGCCATGGTACAACCGATCTATAGAAAAGTGACCGAGTGGCTCAATGGACGAAAAAGTTTGGCGTCGTTTACCACGCTCGCTCTGTTTGTTCTCGTCATACTGTTACCGCTAACCGGGCTCGTTGGGATTATCACAGCGCAAGCCATCAAAGTTAGCCGGTCAGTCACTCCCTGGGTGCAAGAGCAGCTCAGCCGTGATCCCGATGTCGATTCCATTCTACACAACCTGCCGTTTTATGACACAATTGCGCAATACCAGGATACGATTTTGCAGCGCGCCGGCGAACTGGTGAGCAAAATGAGCAATTTTCTGGTCAATTCGCTTTCAGATTTTACGCTCTCCACAGTCAATTTTTTGTTTCTTTTTTTCCTGTTTTTGTATACCATGTTTTTCTTTATCAAAGACGGCGGTTTGTTGTTGAATAAAATCTTGTACTATTTGCCGCTGCAGGATAAAGATGAATGCCGCATCCTGGATAGATTTACTTCGGTCACAAGAGCAACGCTCAAAGGCACATTGGTGATTGGAATTTTGCAGGGTGGTTTGGCCGGTTTGGCGTTTTGGGTGATTGGGATTGAGGCGGCGTTGTTTTGGGCTACCATCATGACGGTCCTGTCTATCATCCCGGCAATCGGCTCGGGCCTGGTCTGGTTCCCTGCGGTGGTGGTGCTGGCGATCTCGGGTAGATATATTGCCGCAATCGGACTGTTTCTTTTTTGCGCTCTAGTCGTCGGCAGTTTGGATAATTTTCTGCGGCCGCGACTGGTGGGCCATGACACCAAAATGCACGATCTGTTCATTCTGTTTAGCACGCTCGGCGGTCTCAGTATGTTTGGTGTAGTCGGGTTTATCATGGGGCCGATTTTCGCCGCACTGTTTGTTACGATCTGGGAAATTTACGGGGAGACGTTTCAGAGTTACCTGCCCAGCGTTTCTCAACCCAAACTTGCTGAAGATACAGCAGATAAGGATACTGATGAGCAGGAAGATTAACTATTCCCCAATAGGTTCCTGGAATGTGACCTGCACACTCTCCACATCATAGCCAAACTCTTTGCACAATCCCAGCATATAGTCTTGTAATTTCTCCGTGCACATGATTTTTACTTTGGGATCGTCAAGCAGCGCCTCGCCCTCGTTTATAAAAGTATCTGTAAGCGTTTCCAAAATGCGTACCGCTTCTTGCGGCTCGTTCACCAGAATCCCGGTTTCTGGATAGCTGACGGTTGACGCGTTAATCACCGGCTTTTTTACGCGCACGGGAGGCGATTCAAAATGCAATGTTTTGGTTGACTTGTCCAGCGTGGCCTTGTAATCATCCGCTAAAAAATCCACATAAAAATCATACGTCACATTCGATATCACTTTGACTTTGGCGTTACTTTTTAAAAAGACAAGCACGCTTTTGGAGACATCTTGCACAAAATCCACATTAGCGGTTTGCGATGCCAGTACCAGTTGCGTTTGTCCTTCAAATTTTTCCGTAAACGTGATGTGCACAATTTTTTGAGGTGAGCACGATATCAGCAATCCGACGAGTAAACAGAGTACGAGTCGCGGCATGGAACGCTCCTGAGACTTGTTTGCGGTAAAAATAGGAAATGAACGGTAGAATCTACCAAACGAGGGATTAAAAAACAAGCTATTTGGCAAGTAATGCTCTGTTCTCGCACACACGAATCTCACGAGTTGAAACGAGCATACACGAATAGAGATTCTGCTACTCGCGTACACTCGTGCTCTATCCAAACATTATCCAACCGCAGAGGGATAGTCGGAATCCATTTCCGAGGGGAATAGGACAAAGTCATCGCCAAACTGCGCTAAAAATTCCAGGCTAAAGGATCGGAACGTGTAAGAAATGGGCAACGTGACAACGGAATTTATATACGGAATGAAGAGAAATAGAAATCCAAGGCAGCAGGTGAACAAACCAAAGAATAAATAGAGAATACCGACAAGGATGAAAAGCAGTAACCGAAACAAACCAAACAACACGAACGACCAAAAATTCGACCAATGAACGGACAAAAATTTGTTCCAGGCCTTTACTGCGGTCAAGTCGTGTTTGTACATCACCGGAACCACAAATTCGCTCAACAGCATGTCGATGTAGCCGATGACGAGAACGATCAATAAAAATAAAAATCCCATTTGGATCAAATAACCAATGGGTACTTGTTCGGCGCGATCAAAATAGAGGTTGTAGGTATTTTGCCACACATTCACAAAAAATCCTATTACAATAGCAAGGCTGATGAAAATAAACGCGATCCTCCACAAAAAAAGAGAATTGCCCAAATGCGTGTATTCGCGCCACGGGGTTGATACCTCGGCTCTGTCGTTAACCACATTGTATAAAAACATAAACTTGCCGCGCGAGCTGAGCCAGACCAGCACGACAATCAGTCCAATGACAAAAACAACTCCCATTAAAACCGCAATCATGTATTCCGGATTGTCTTTTAACCATTGCAGGGCAGAATACGGCGCATCCAGCACATTAGCAAAATCGGTATCAACACCACCGCCATTGCCATCTCCAGCTCCGCCTCCTCCACCACCGCTGCCGCCATCGGTCAGTCCAGCGAGAAATGCGGTAAAACCAACCACAAACCACTTTTTCAGATCAAACGGTTTAAACAGTGCCGCTTTCATTCGTGCAAAACCGCGGCCCAAGGGTTCGAAATATTGAATATTCATGGCTCGCCCCATTGTTTATGAGATTATTTTGGAATGCAAGACTTAAACCCGCAGCGTCAAAATATTCATACATCAAGATAGTGTAATCAAAAAAGGGATTCAAGGGAATTAAACCTATTGGTGAGGAATATTTTCTTTCCGGTGGAATCTTTTTCCAAGCAATAACTGGAGTGTGGGGAAAATTATTTGGCATGATTTGCACGATACAGGATCAAAGAAATTTACGATCAAGTGAATTACCAGAAACGACAGAATTGCGAAATTTATACGGTAGAAAAATCCTGTTCATCTTGTCAAACGTGCTCAAAACATTATCGAACTATTTTCTTTATTGAATTTCACCGCTCATTTGTGTAGCTTTACTCGCTTGCCAAATTTTTCCGCCGAATCTTATTGTACCATATCTCCAAACGGAGGAATTCATGCTCAGACCGTTTCTAATTGGCAGTTTTATTTTAACCGTATTTTGTGTGATGTGCTCGCCCAAACGTTTGGAACAATTAGCCGAAACCCCGCCCATGGGCTGGAACAGTTGGGATAGCTTTGGCATTGATGTCACCGAGTCGGAAGTCAAAGCCAATGTTGACTATATGGCCTTGAATCTCAATCGCTACGGTTGGGAATACATTGTGGTGGATTTAGGCTGGTACATCCCGCCGGAGCTGACCACCTGGACGTTCAAAGTCGAAAACCCGCCGCAACGCATCGACGATTATGGCCGATTGTTGCCCGATAGGGCTAAATTTTCCTCTGCTTCCGAAGACCAGGGGTTTAAACCGCTGGCCAATTATGTGCATGAGAAAGGGTTAAAATTTGGCATTCATATCATGCGCGGCATTCCCTGGCAGGCTGTGGAGCAAAATACGCCGATTTTGGGCACCGAATACACCGCGCAAGATATTGTCGCGCCTAACGATACCTGCATTTGGTACGATGGATTGTTGGGTATCAATTTCGATCATCCGGGCGGACAAGCCTACTATAATTCCATTCTTAACATGTATGCCGAATGGGGCGTGGATTACATCAAGGCCGATGACATGTCGTTTCCTTAT
>CAYPZM010000384.1:0-5297 GCA_964414825.1 uncultured Cytophagia bacterium
GCGACCAGCCGTAATAAATACCTGTTTTGCGCAGTTTGGACTGGAAATAGTCAAAATGTTTAAATTTATCAGGATCGAGCCGCGTTGAAGTATGTTCGTCGTTGGCATGCCGCGTGAATTTATGAAAGCGTACGGCATTGATACCATAGTGACTGAGGAATTGCACAAAACTATCCGCGCGTGCTGCTTTTACATATGGCAGCGAACTGCAAATATTGGTGCCCCAAAATTTAATCGGTGTTCCATCTTCAAAGACCAGATTCTCGTTATCCATTAATAAAAAGCCGTGTTTGCCGGCCGGAGTTTCAAGCCAATTCGCCATTCCAATGACGCCAGGGCTAGTGTTGTTCCGGGACTCGAACGGAAACCAAATGTTTGTATTATTTTCGGATTGCGCCGAAAGTGGCCAAGCCAGAACAAAAAATAAAGCACACAACATTGATTTTTTCATATTTCGCTTCCTAAAATCATGCGATTTGAGATTATGTCTGTTCTTGAGGGATCGGGCAGGCTTTTTTTATGGATTTTGTAATTAAAGCTTGCAATTTGGGTCCGTTTAAAGTCGAACGAATTGGACAACGCTTTTATTATAGTCTCGATGTTTTGGTACAAGTGGGGGCATTCAATGGCATACCAAAATTCCGTGCCAATTTTGGGCAGCTCGCGGGACGACTCTCCTGAAGCAATATCGTTACGATCAAATGCAATTTCTAAAACAAGGCCGCGCCATATAGCACCCTTATTCTTCTTCCTCCTCTCTAACTTTGAGGTGGTTTTCAAGCTCTTTTTGTGCATTTTGTTTTTTTGTGCGCAATTCTTCGATTTGTTGGTGATACTCTTTAGCGTCTTTGGACGCGGCCGTATCCACCTCGGTTTCCAGGCGCTGAATTTCCGCGTCCCATTTTTTCATTTGCGCGGCAACCTCAACAATATAATCTTTTTGATCTTTCATCTTTTCGGGTCTTACTCTCAACGGGTAATTAATAGGGGAATGTATTAAAAACAAGCGAGTTTATAAAGGAATTTTATGAATGCTATGATAATTTGACCAACGTGACAATTTTATTGCCGAGAATGTCAAATACGTTCAAAGACACAATCCCGATCGCCGGCATCTGATTTTCAATAGTTGTGGACGGATTGAACGGATTCGCATAATTGTTCAGCAAGGCAAATTCGCGTGGCGCTAAAGACGTTTTATGATTTTGCCGGTCACGGTCTTGGATTCCACCAGTATGAGTGTGCCAAGTGCGCCACTGTGGCCAGAATACGAATTGAGGCGCTATCCACCGTTACGTCGGATATGTCAACGTCGCTGCACAATCCGGTGGCCTCCTCAAATATTATTTTGGGTAGTGATTATTGGATTAAATTGATTCTTCGCCCTATCTGTCCAAGAGAACTTCTGCCTCCCAGTTTTTGTACTCGTCCAATAATTGTTGCACGAATTCGGGATGTTGCGACGCCACATTTTGAGTTTCACCAATATCAATGGAAAGATCGTACAATTCCGGCTCGTGATCATTCAGCAGCACCAGTTTCCACTTGCCTTTGCGGATGGCGCGTTCATTATCAATTTTCCAGCACACTGAACGCTCCGGAAGGGCGTTTTGTTCAAATAAATGCGGCAAAAGACAAATCCCGTCCACAAACAAAGTGTCGGGACTTTGCCCGGCGACCTCAAGAAACGTAGGGAACATATCCATGGTCATGGTCAAGGCATCGGATTGTGATCCGGCTTTGATAAAACCCGGCCACCGCGCAATAAACGGCACGCGATGCCCGCCTTCATAGACCTCGGTTTTTTGCCCGCGCAACGGCCCGTTGCTGGAAATGTTAAAATGCGTGTCGCCGTAATTCGTATAGCCGCCATTGTCCGATGTAAAGATAACCAGGGTTTGGTTATCCAGGTTGAGGTCGTTTAGGGTTTGCATAATTTTGCCAACACCGTCATCCACTTTTTGCAGCATGGCCTTGACGTGGGGCGCGACATTGTTG
The DNA here is from genome assembly GCA_964414825.1 of uncultured Cytophagia bacterium. Taxonomy (GTDB): domain Bacteria; phylum Zhuqueibacterota; class Zhuqueibacteria; order Residuimicrobiales; family Krinioviventaceae; genus CAYPZM01. The sequence goes on from CAYPZM010000384.1 coordinate 1,999, forward strand.
CGATCCGGGATAGTGCCCCATTTGTCGTTTGTATAATCCTCGCCATCCTGGCGGTGCGGCGGATCGTGCGGACCCTGCCAGGGAAAATGGATAGCGAGATGCGAGACGTAGAGGAAAAAGGGTTCGTCCTTGTGTTTTCGGATAAAGTTGATGCTGTGATCGGTAATCAAGTCGGTGGTATAGCCCTCTTCCATGGCAAGCTCGTTGTTATGCCACCAGTCCTTGCGGCCCCAGCGATTGATGTGGGTAAAAAAATCGCCGTCCCCGGAACCGAGGCCGATAAAATCGTCAAATCCCTGGTTTGCCGGGAGCAGCGGCGGAAAGAATCCCAAATGCCACTTGCCATACATGCCCGTGGCATAACCGGCGCTTTTGAGCACCTCGGCAATAGTGAGGGCATCCAACGGCAATCCGTCATCCGCATCGCGTTTTGCGGAAATGGCGCCTTCAAACTTGGCTCCAAAACGATGCTGATACAAGCCGGTCATAAACGCGGCGCGGGTGGGCGTGCACATCGGACCGTTAGAGTGGAAATCCGTAAACCGCATGCCCTGCGCGGCCAGACGATCGATATTCGGCGTTTTGTTGATGGTGCTGCCATAGCAGCCCAGATCGCCGTATCCCAAATCATCGATCATAATATAAATGATATTGGGTTGAGAAGCAGCCAAAAGGTCTCCACCCAGCGGATGTATGCTATTGACAAGCAACACAGAAATCATCACGTTGTATAATCGACGAGTCTTTTGCATGAATCTCTCCTTGGAGCAAGTTGGTGGGTTGCTCGATTTTTATTGATGCGTTTCTTTGGTCCAAATGGGGCCACCTTTATACGGTTTTCCAACGGGATAACGCGGACTGGGCTGAACCGCATGCTGCATAATGGTTTCGATGCGCTGCACCACCTCGGGAAACTCGGCGGCGACATTCTGCGTTTCTCCGATGTCAGTTCGCAGATTATACAGTTCAACATCGCTTCCCCGGCCCAATCGAATGCCCTTCCAATCGCCCATCCGTATAGCTTGATCGTAGCGGTCGCGACAATGACCATAGTCCCAATACAAATACTCGCGCTTTGTTCTCAACTCATCTCCAAAAAGCGCCGACGTTATTGAAATGCCGTCAATGTTGTGCGGTGCAGAAACACCGGCCAATTCCGCAAATGTGGGCAGCATGTCCTGAAAGGAAATCACGGCGTCGTTAGTTTCTCCGGCCGGAATGTGACCCGGCCAGGAGGCAATGAATGGCACGCGGATACCGCCTTCGGTCACATCGCGTTTGTAACCGCGTAACGGGCCGTTGGTATCAAACGCTTTCCAAATGGTACTGTGGCCGCCGTTGTCGCTGGTGAAAATGATCAATGTATTACCCGCGAGTCCCAGTTCCTTTACTAAATCTATAATGCGCCCGACATCGCGATCCAACATGTGAACCATGGCCGCATATTTTTTCGATTTTGCATCCCACGGCTTTTGCGAAAACGGCTCCGTGCTAGGCACGGCAAAACCATCCTCATCTTCATCACGAGAAGAAAAATGCGGCAATGTAAACGCGGCGTACAAAAAGAACGGTTCATCTTTTGAATCTTTAATGAATTGCAGGGCGCGCGCCGCGATCAAGTCGTGACTGTAAAATTGTCGCGATTCTGTATTGCCGATGAGCTCAAGACGTCCCTCATTGTCATCCAAATATTCGGTAAAATAATAATGCGCATGGTCCTGGTTCAAATAGCCAAACCACATATCGAACCCCTGGTTTGTCGCGCGCCCGACTGTTGCCGCATCGCCCAACGACCATTTGCCGACCCCGCCGCAACGATAGCCCGCGGCTTTCAGCACTTCAGCCATGGTAATATCCTCTTCCTGAAGATAGGTGTGATAATGCGGGATATTATCGCGCGCCGGGGTGTGTCCGTTATGCAAACCGGTCATCAACACGCTGCGCGACGGCGTACACACAGGTCCGCCAGCATACGCCTGGTTGAAGCGCAGGCCGTGCTGCGCCAGCAGATCGATGTTCGGTGTTTGCAAAATCGATTGACCGTAACATCCCAAATCGCCATAACCCAAGTCATCAGCCAAAATAAAGATGATATTGGGTGGGTCCAAAGATGCCAATTTTTGCGCCATTACCGGCAAAGTCAAATAGAGAAAAAGAAGAATCGTCAGACACCGGCGAATAAGGTGGATTCTAATCATTCGCTCCCCTCAATGAATTATTGATTTTTCTGTTTCGGTCAAGTCAATGGTTATGAGGACTCTCACTACAGTATAGGATTTTATCCCCAAAAAACAAACCCTAACAACAATTATTATCAACCCGTCAGTGTGTTTTTCTTTACAAAGAAAAATATTGTCCTTCATATTGGATTTGCTTATTTTCCATCAATTCAAACCATACGAGTACAGAGGAATCCATGGCCACAAATCCACGCCCCGAAAAAAAACAAAGAAAACACAAAAATACCAAACTCATTATCGTAGCCGAGTTTTGGGAGTTTATGCGTGTGCGCAAAAAATTTTGGCTTATGCCGATTGTTATTTTTTTACTGTTGCTAGGACTTTTGGTTGTGTTCACCGAGGGTTCGGCTATTGCGCCGTTCATTTATGCCCTGTTTTAAAATGCCGGTCTGTTTTCGTTTTGCTCCACCATGCTGCACCAGATTGCTAACCGGGTGCGGCTAGACATTTTATAGAGTTCCATTCGCATCAGTTCACGTCGCCACAAACAGATGGGGAGTGCTATGACTGCAATCGATTATGTGATCACCATCATTTACCTTTCCGCTATTGTATTAATCGGTGTCTACATGCAGCGTCGCGCCCAGCAGGGCATTGACTCGTACTTTTTGGGTGACCGCACCTTGCCCTGGTGGGCGTTGGGCGCATCGGGTATGACATCCAATATGGATGTTAGCGGCACCATGATCAATACGGCGCTGGTGTTTGCCCTGGGTGTTTCGGGCTTTTTTGTCGAGATTCGTGGTGGCGTTACGCTGATTATGGCGTTTTTGATGATTTTTATGGGAAAATGGAACCGCCGCGCCCAGGTGATGACTTTGGCCGAATGGATGCGCTTCCGCTTTGGCCCGGGCCGTGAAGGCGATGTGGCGCGTATCATTGCCGCGTTTTCATCAATTATCATGGTCATCGCCATGATCACCTATTTTGCCATTGGCTCGGGAAAGTTTATTGGCGAGTTTTTGGGCATTCCGGATTTTCTCGGACTCTCCTCAGAATTTTGGGCCGCGACCATGATGATTGTACTCGCGATGATTTATACGGTCGCCAGCGGTCTGT
>CAYPZM010000385.1:0-5287 GCA_964414825.1 uncultured Cytophagia bacterium
GTGAATAAGTTAAAAAAGAAGAGTAGAAAGGAGGTGTGCGGCTGAAAGAGACGTTCCCATTTCATCGTTCTCAATCCATGCTATTTGTCATTGATGTACAAGTTATTAATACAGCGATGATATCATTGTGATTGAGGTCCATGAAAACCAGAGACTGAAAATAGTGTATTCAAAATGAAAAAGTTTTGTTGAATATCTGTTTTCGCGTCTCATGCCTGTTATTTATTAAATCATTATTTATTCCGGGAGGATAAAATGAAAAGACTGCTTTATGGCTTAATTTTTCTTTCTGTTTTGATCATGTACGTCGTCCCGGCATTTGCTGATAATGCCGGAACAGCAAGCATGAATCAAGATAGAGCCACTGACAAGCCAGTTCATGTCGGCGATGTCACGTCAGTGGAAGTTCCTGAATCTGTACAAAAAATTCAGGAAAACGCTCTTAATATACCTTTAGATAATACGGAAGGGTTAGATCGCTTAAACTATGTTCGTCGAGAAATGATGCGCCTTTCCGCCAATGATGAGCAAGATGAAGCTCAGGCTGAAGCTGAACACCGTCGTGCGCAGGAAGAAAAGCTCGACAAAACAAAAGATAAAGTATTGCAGAATATCCGCAGCCAGGTTGGCGGAAATACTGTTTTAGGTTCAGGGACTAATCCTGACGATTTTGAACCCGATAACAGCCATAATCAAGGCGAAAAATTGGTCCATGGTTTCTGGACCGCAAAGCACACGGTTGCACCCGCAGGTGATGTAGACTTTTTCTGGTTTTATGCAGATGCCGGCGATGCGGTGGAAATTATCACCAAAACCGCAAATCCATACTGGGCTTCCGATGGTCTGATTACTGGCCCTGCTGATGGCGACCTGGACCCCTACATCACCGTCTATTTGCCGGATCGCTCTGTGCTGGTAGAAAATGATGACAGCGGCGCCGGTTGGGATGCCTTTGCAAGTATCGTGCTTCCGCAAAGCGGCACCTATTACATTTCGATTCAGTCTTCTCCCAAAAATCCAAGCATTGGTCCCTATGAGCTCGGCTTGGCGTTTATTGAAGAAGACGATGCCGAAGTTGATAATGATATGGCCTCGGCAACAACCATCAACAATTTTGAGATTATTAAAGGACGTACCATCTATCCGGTTGGCGATGTTGATTATTTCAAATTTAACGTTCCGGTTGATTATACCTCACTAAAAGCGGCCATCGCCAATACTCCGGCTGCTATGAATCTGTTCCATGGATATCTCGATTCCTGGTCAGATGGGTTTATGCACCATCTGGATCCGATTATTGACTTGTATGATGCCGGGGGTAATTTGGTTCCACCAAACCATACAGGCGATGATCGTTACGAACCGTATCATCCCGAACTCGGTTATCTTGATGCCGAATTGATTTATCCCTTCTTGATGGCTGGCGATTATTATCTGGTCGTTCGTCACGATGGTGAATTCAACGGTATGACACTGCCGGCAAACGGCGTGGGTTCGTACGAATTTTCGCTGGAAATGGCGTTCCCGGATCCCTACGAATACGATAACGACCCGGCGCATGCGAATGTGATCACCGATGGCGATGTCATTGACGATCACACCATCATTCCGCACGATTGGGATGTTTACGTTTATGAAGGTAAGGCCGGAGAATTTATCGAAGTGTCCGTTACCACAGAAAATCCCTGCGGTCGCCTCGATCCCATCATGCTTCTCTGGACGAAAGACTGGAACAGCGGTCAATTGATTCAACCGTCTTGGGACCAGGGAAAAGGCCTGGATTCCTACATTCTTTGGGGTCCGTTGCCCTACACAGGAAAATATTATATTGAAGTTGGTCCGGATATGCACATCGGCTATTCACAAGCAGATGATGTCGGCAAATATACCATTTCGTTAAATACGCACAAATTCAGCGGCGGCATCCCTTGGAGTCCATCGTACGCGATGCCGATTGATTTTAACGTTCCAATGAAAAATCAAATTCTCCCGCGTATCGGTACCTATTTCCCGAAAAACCAGTTCGGCGGTTTCATGGAAACAATGCCCGTGTGGTATAAATTTGATGGTATGGCCGGTGAAAACATTGGCGTTGAAGTTTCGACCCCTGTACAATATCGCGGCTTGTGCCCGATTTGGGATAACGACTGGATGGATGATTTGAATCCAGAAGTTTACCTGGTAAAAATGGATATGTATGGAAACCCGGTTATTCTGGCCTACAACGAAAATCTGAACCCCAATAATCTGTACGATGATGCCGGTTTTCAGTTCGTTCTGCCCAATGATGGTACTTTTTATATCGTAGTGCAGACTGACGTTATTGGCCCCATTGTTGATCCTGCCGGTCCATTGGTACAACATTCGTACGGCACGTATGATGTTAAAGTTGTTCGCCAACCGCGCGTTGTCGATTTTGACTCCGATATCAATCTGGGTCATCCACCGCTGAAGGTGAACTTTTTTGATCATTGCACAGTTGAAGACGACAATGTTATCGATGAATTCGTATGGGATGCCATGTATTCCATGAACGTGCACATGTTTGGCAAAGAACCCTATTACTGCTATTGGCTGCAAGGGGACCGTGGCAAACACGATGTATTGAAAACGGGTTCCAATATTGCAGGTTCGGTTTCCGAATTGAAAGAAGAATTCATTGTTGTATACGAGCCTAATGGTTATGCCCCCATGGAAGTACTTGACAGCAAGGGCGATTTTGTAAAAGAACCGTGGGCTGCTGCAGTCGATGCCGATGATTATTGCTGGAATGGTGTTGCCACCGTCCGGGTTGAAAACGGCGAACAACCCTGGGCAGTCTTTAAATTCAAAGACGACAAAACCAAAATGGTCAATAAACTGCGCATCAAAACGGATGCCGGCATGGGCAATACCGGACGTTGGGCGAAAAAAGTCCGCATTATGTCGTATGACGGAACCCCCGGCGGTCATTATGGAGAATTGCTCACCGCTTCGATTCAGGGTGGTGACTGGAATGAATTCGTCATGGATCCCCCGGTAGAAGCAGCTTTCTTGAAACTTGTTGTGATTGATGATGAGATGGGCTTGCAAGGCTGGCGGCAAATTGCAGAGTTTGAGGCGTATGAGGATATCGTGCTTCCGGATCCGGAAAAATCCATGCTTTCCGTTACCACACCGCACTTGGCAAATGGTGCCGATGAGGCTCAACTTACGTTGAAACTTGTGGATGCGAACGGCGATCCGATCACGGTTTATGATGAACACGATGTAAAATTCTATCTGTGGGATTGTGACGAAGCCACATTTGGTCCGTTGGATTTGACCGATGCAGCCAATGGCGTTTACAAAACCACTCTCACCATGTTCGTTCCAGGAGCTTATCAGGTTGTTGCGGTCGCTCATGGTGCGGTAATTAAAAATGACATTGTCGGTGATAATGAAACCATCGCTTCAATTTCCTTCTTTGGCTCCGGTGGTCAAAAAGGTGAGTTGATGTTGGTTGAAGGTTCCGAAGCCAGCAAAGGCGAAGGTTGGGACAATGCTATCGACGGTGACCGCGAAGGTTGGGATGGCACAGTGACCACCAAAGGCGATCCTGCTTATGCTATCTTTAAATTCACCAACGATATGCAAATGCCAATCAACAAAATTGGACTGGCTACCGACAATGGTTTGGATGATGATGCCTATGAAGGCCGTCAAGTCCGTCATTTTAAAATCTATGTTTCCGACGACATGAACACGTGGAAAATGGCGTTCGAAGGTACCAGCTCTTCGGGCGAGTATCAACGTCATTCCTTCCCCACTGTGTTTGGCAAATACGTCAAATTCGTCATCGTTCGTCCGGATGGCGGCTGGCGTCAACTGGTCGAGTTCGAAGTGTTGTTTGACAGCAAAGATGGCTTCAAGTCAGAAGAGACCGAAATTGCCGCTTTGCCGGACGAGTTCGCTCTTGAAAGCAACTACCCGAACCCGTTCAACCCGACAACCACAATCAATTATCAGTTGCCTGAAGATAGCCATGTTACCCTCTCTGTTTACAATATGGTTGGACAGAAAGTGGCGACTCTGGTTAATCAGCAGGTAAATGCGGGACAACATTCCGTTACCTGGGAAGCCGGTAACTTCCCATCAGGAATTTACCTGTATCGCATTGATGCTGGCAACTTTACAGCTACCAAACGTATGCTATTGCTCAAATAGCACGATTTTCTTCGATAAAGCAGCATCGTCTCGAACGATGCTGCTTTTTTTACATTTTTATTGTGATATGGCCTCAAATGTATGGCAGCGAGGGAAGAGCGCCGCAGAGTATTGCATCCTTTTATATTTCTTCAACATACTAGACATTTTTATTGCAAGAGTCGTTGTTGGTGACCAAAAGTGACTGTTCATCTTGCTCAGAAATTTCCGATTCCACCATGCGTCCGGGTTATTGAAACCAAAGCAATGGCCATACCGCGGGGGAGATTTGTTTCCTTCTGCCAGAATATATTTTCTTTATCGTCGCAAATGACGTTGCCGAATTTTCTGACCAAACTGAGTAGTCATTAAAAACAGAACACGCTAATGAGCCATTTGCAGCAAGGGATCGAACTGCTTGCCTAAGCAACCAGACCAACTTCGCTCTGCTAAAAGTATCGCAAAATTTAAATCTCTCAAAGTAAAGGCCGGCCCAATAACGCAGGTCTGCAGTGTTGGATAATAGGAGATTTCAAATGAAACTCACATTAAACATTATTTATGGTATTGTGCTATTGATTTTTATCACAATTGTGAATCTTTACGCACAAGACCCTTTTATTATCAAAGATCCCTATCCAGGCGATAGATACACCTCAAATGGTGTAGCTTGGGGCGACTGGAACAATGACGGTTATGATGATGTGTTTATGGGAAATGGCGCCCAAAGTTATAAATTTGAAGATTTTTTGTACCAAAATAATGGTGATGGTACGTTTACCAAGATAACCGGGCAAGATATTGTAACCGAAGTCCATTTAACTGGAGGAGGTACTTGGGGAGACTATGATAATGATGGTGACCTCGATCTCTATATTGCATTGACAGAAGATACTCCTATGGGGCAGGATTACAAAAACATCCTCTATATAAATAATAATAATGGAACCTTTAGTAAAAGCACTGTGGCTGGACCTCCTATCACTGAGGGAGAGTATTCCAATACGGCCGGTTGGGGAGACTATGACAATGATGGCTTTCTCGACTTGTTTGTCAAAAATGGCTGGCAAGGTGTTAAAGATGAACATTCGCTTTATCGCAATAATGGCGATGGAACGTTTGC
>CAYPZM010000386.1:0-5270 GCA_964414825.1 uncultured Cytophagia bacterium
ACAATATTTGGAACGCGATGAAAACGGCGATCCCTATGCCGATCCCGCCCGCTATATCGCAGAAATCGAAGTCTATAAATCTGCCGCGCGCTATGAGCAGGAAGAAGCCGCGTTGCGTGGCTTTGCCAAAGCGCCGGATCCGGGCACGGATGAACTGGTCATCACACCTGCCGATACCATTGCAATCGATGGAACCCGAATCTACCGCGGCCATTTTTTGCGCCTCGAAAAGGATGAATATGTCTATCACGACCAGATGGGTTACATCCGCCTCAACAGTCCGTTGCAGGATGGCGAAGTGCTGGCCGTGGCGTACCGCGACAGCTCGGGCCGCGTTATGGGTAATGTCGATTACGATGTTGCGGTGGACGATGTACTTTATTTGCGCTTGATCAAAACCAAAGAGCCGCGCCCTAGCGATCCGACCTGGAATTTGGAGTGGAAAAACGTCTACGCCCTGGGCGGCCGCAGCATCCCGCAAGAGGGATTTGAATTTCGTATATTTTTTGAACCTTCGGCCGGTGATCCACAAGAAACCGTTACGGATGCAGATGGCAATAAAATGACCTGGCTGCAGGCATTTGGTTTTGACAATCGTAACGAGAGTGGCGATCCAAAGCCGGACAATATCATCGACAACCATCCGTTGCTGATCAATTACGCCATGGGTGAAGTATATTTTCCACAATTACGGCCGTTTGATCCGCTTTACGATGATGAGTTGCGCGCCTTGCTGCAATCCGACGATCCCAATAAAAATAAACTGGCGCCCGCCATCTATGACACCACGGTTCAAAGCGTTAAGGATAAACAGGCCAAATTTTATATTGAAGTCAAATCGCAAAACAAGAGCGCCGAATACAGTTTGGGCATGAATGTGATCGAAGGCTCCGAAGAAGTCAACCTGAACGGACGCATTTTAACCCGAAATGTCGATTATACGATCGACTATATGTTCGGCCGCCTGGTGATTTTGAACGAGCAAGCCCTGGCCGCAAACGCCAATCTCGACATCACCTACGAGAGCAATCAATTGTTTCAAATTGACAAAAAGACGGTGATGGGGGCGCGTGCCGAATACGGATTGTGGGATCAGAGTTTTATCGGCGCCACGTTTATGTATTTGAACGAATCCACCCTGGATCAAAAAATTCGCGTCGGCAAAGGCCCGATGCGAAACATGATTTGGGATGTGAACACGTCGCTGGAGTTCAAGCCATTTTTCCTCACAAAAATGGCCAACTTTTTACCGTTTGTGGATACGCGGCAGCCGTCGTCCGTCAAGTTTGAGGGTGAGATTGCGCAGATCATCCCCAATCCGAATACGCGCAATAACGAAAAAACCGGCGACAATGACGGTGTGGCCTATATTGACGATTTTGAAGCCTCAAAACGGGTAACGCCGCTGCCCATCATTCGCCGCGGCTGGAATTATTGTTCGCCACCATTGGACAAGTATCCCAGCAGGGATTATACGGATCTTTCGGATCGCGGTCATTTGGTGTTCTATAATCCGTATACACAATATTCCATCAGTAGAATTTGGCCAAACAAAGATGTCAACGCCAATGTTGCGCAAACCACAAATATTTTAACGTTGGAATTTACGCCATCCGACAAATCGGTACGGCCCGAAGACTCGTGGAACGGCATTCAACGCGCTCTGTCCTCCGGCTACAGCAACCAAACCGAAGCCAAGTATATTGAAGTGTGGGTGCAAAACAGTTCCACTACCACTGGAAACATGCATATTGAATTGGGTCAAATTTCCGAAGATATTATTCCCAACCGGCAGTACGACACCGAGGATAAAATTATTAGCGGTCTGCGTAACGGTTTGCTCGATGATGGTGAAGACATAGGCTTGGATGGCATGTCAAATAACGATCCCCGCGCCATCGCCGCTGGAGGTGACTTTTGGGATATCAATGGCAACGGCACCAAAGATCCGGGCGAGCCGTACAGCAATGATGACTGGAGATACGATCCCACCAAAATTGAGAATAATCAAATAGATTATTCCCAGATCAATGGTTTGGAAGGCAATGAGAACGACTCGGGCGGTCGTATTCCGGACACTGAGGATATGAACGGCAATGGCGATGTGGATTTGCGCAACGACTATTTTCATTTCAAAATCAATCTGAACCACAACCATGAAGATTATGACAAATACGTCATTGGCGAAAGCATTGATCTGGAAACCGGCGATGACTGGGGCTGGCGGTTGTATCAAATTCCTCTGAATGACTTTGTCGAAAAAATCGGATCTCCTGATTTGTCTTTGGTCGAATATGTGCGTATCTGGTTTGACGGATTTCAAGAGCCGCAAAATGAAACAAAAAAACACTACATTTCCATCGCTGAAATTAACCTGGTCGGCAGCGACTGGAAAGAACAAGGCGTGGCCAAGCCGGAATCCCCGGACAATTATACCAAAGACGATGACACGTTTGAGATTTCCGTGGTTAACACGCACGACAATCCGAGCTACACGCCGCCTCCGGGTGTTGAAGGCGAGATTGATCGCATCACGCGCGTTATTGCCAAGGAGCAGGCCCTGGTATTGCGCATGAATCATCTTCTTCCCGGCTATAATGTTAAGACACAAAAAACCTTTTACGATCCGCAAGATTATATTCATTACAAAAGCATGAAGATGTTTGTCTACGGGCACGATCCGTCAGGGCAGCATATCTCCAACGATTCCAGTAAAGTCGAATTTTTCCTGCGTTTTGGCGCCGATGAAAACAACTATTATGAAATTCGCCAGCCCGTATACGAAGGTTGGAGCAAAAACAGCATTGAGATTGATCTGGTCAAACTGTCGCAGCTCAAAGTCACCGGGCAGGCGCGTTTTGACTCGTCGAATGTGAGATATGTCGAAGAGCTGCAACCGGATGGCAAATTGTGGGTCATACGCGGCAAACCAGCACTGCGAAATATCAAGCTGCTCGAAACCGGAGTGCGCAACGCGGATAAAACGCTGCCGTTCACGGGAGAGGTGTGGGTGAACGAGCTGCGGCTGTCCAGTGTCAAAAAAGACAAGGGCATTGCCATGCGGGCCCGGTTGGATATGGCCTGGGCCGACCTCATTCGTTTTAATGGCGAAATCAATAAAAAAGATGCGGATTTTCACAACGTAGCCGAACGCTTTGGTACGGGCGACAATCAGTTTAGCGGGCAAATGGGCGCCAGTGTGTCGCTGGATAAATTTCTACCGTCGCAATTGGGCCTTTCCATTCCGGTTTCGGTAAATTATTCGAAAAGCGAATCCACGCCCAAATACATTCCGGGCGAAGATATTGAAGTGACCAAAGACTTGCCGGATACGACGCTGGAAAAAATCCGTAATCTCAATGAAAAACGCGGCATGAGCGTGTCGCTTGGTTTTAATTCCAAATCGCAAAACTTTCTTGTCAAACATTTGTTATCCCCGTTTAAAGCGAGCTATAGTATTAACGAGGGCAAAGGCAGCGACTCCCGTACAAAATACAGCAAGGATAAAGCCGAATCCGGCAAATTGAGCTGGAGCCTGGTGTTTGGTCGCGACAACTATATCATGCCGTTCAAATTTGTTGAACGGATGCCATTTATGGCCAAGGTTTCGGATATAAAGCTGTACTATACGCCGCAATCCATTTCTGCCAATATGGCGGGAACGCGGAGTATGAGTGAATCCATGCTGCGTTCCGGAGTGCTGTCGGAAAACAGCGCTTTTCGCGTTACCCAAGGCCTGTCCGGTAATATGAAAATTATGGAGAGCCTCTCCATAGATATGAGCCGAAATTACTCCTACGACATGAGCGATGTTCCCGACAGTATGGTGATGGATTATTTGCGCGAACTCAATTTTGGCGTGTTGACCAATATTGATCAAAATTCCGGTGTCAAATACAATCCCAGCTTTTTCTCCTGGTTGAATTCGAATTTTAGTTACAACACCAATTTCCGCTTTGCCTACAATCGACAGCAAAAACTGGCGCCGCGAAGTGCCACGCAAGGCGCCACCTTTACTGCGAATGGCTCACTAAACATGAGCACGCTGATGAAAACAATTTACCGTCCCGGAGCCGGCGGTCGAACGCCTCGCCGGCAAGCACCGGGGCAGTCCGGCACCAACAATTCATCCAAAGACAAAGGCGGAAGCTTTCGCATACTGGGTCTTATCACCGGCTTTTTTGATGTGTTTGACCCCATCAGCGTTAAATATACCGATCGCTACAACACGACCATTTACGGCATTGCCGGCGTGCCCGCTTTGCAATATCAATTGGGAACCAAAGCTCTTAATTCGAGCGAGATTGCCATGGATGAACTTGAAGAAGGCGCCGGCACCGTAACGACGCGAGATTCTCGTAGTGAAAATGAATCGTTCGGTTTGTCATCCGGACTCAAGTTTGGCCGCAACGTAACCTTGAATTTAAATTACGACAAAACTGCTTCATTGAACCAGAGCACTAGCATCACGGGCCAGCGCTCCGAAGGCTGGTTTATCCGTGGCGATACATTGGGTATGCCATTTCCGACCTGGAGTTTGCGCGTTAATGGCATGGAGAAATTGCCGTTCCTCAAAGATTGGTTCCAGCGTATCTCCATCGAACATGGTGGTTCCGGAAAGAAAAATCAAACCTTTACGTTTGAAAATGGTGTAGAGCAAATCACAAAAGAAGATCAAGACACTCAATTCCGTCCGTTAATTGGACTCAATATGCAGATGAAAAACGGATTATCGTTTACCATTCGCTACAATCAATCAAAAAAAGAAACCGTTACCCGAACGTCTGGTCAGGCCGGTACGCTGACCACGAGCAATGATTTGTCCTTTACCGCCAATTGGTCGAAAAAAGGCGATTTTCGAATTCCGCTACCGTTTCTTAGCCGCAAGCGTCTGGAAAACCAAATCGATTTTGCTTTGACATTTACCATGGGCGACAATGTTACGAAAAAGACCAAAGGCGGCGAAGAGTATGTCGTACACGCTGAAACCAGCAAGTGGATTCTAAAGCCGACGGTGGATTATAGTTTTAGCAACCGTGTACGCGGTGGTACCTATTTTGAAATTGGTAAAACTCACAACAAATTAATTGGCGATACGTCTTTTAAAGAGTTCGGAATTAATGTGAACATTTCCATTCGCGGAAACTAACAAACTTCCTGGTATGGCAAAATATGAAACGATTTATTGTCTTGTTTAGTCTGGTCGGACTATTGATGAGCAATTCTTTCTCCTCCCAAACACCCAAATTCGACGGCGAGCGCGCTTTTTA
>CAYPZM010000387.1:0-5241 GCA_964414825.1 uncultured Cytophagia bacterium
ATCACGGTGCTGTCCTCGGTCATTGTCAAGCGGTACAGTGAACCGCTCAGACGGTTGCCGGTCATAATCGCCGCCCGAGTGGGCGAACAAACCGGTGAAGCCGCATACGCGTCTGTAAAACGGGTTGCGGTAGCGGCGAAAGAATCGATGTTGGGCGTCTCGTAGAATGTGCTGCCATAACATCCCAAATCGGCCCAGCCCAGGTCATCCACCAAAATAAACAAGATGTTGGGACGACTGCGTTGAGAGCGACAACTCCATCCGACTGCACAGGAAGCGGCAAGTGTTTTTAAAAAAGAACGTCGATTTACATGTGGCATGTGAATTCCGATCGCTCAATAAAGTTTATTTTCAAGAAAAAAATGCTCATTGCCGGTGCGCCACGGTTTGGAACAGATGTCGATATCACCATCGCCATCCACGTCCGCGGCCACGGCTTCATGACAAGGTGCGTCGGCGATTAGATGCTCCGTCCAGAGACCCGCGGTTGGGCGTTTATTTTTTCCGGCACGATTTTCCCAAATATAACAATTGTGGGCGCCTTGCGACAATGGCCCACCACCGGAAAATACATCCCAATCGCGATCGTTATCAAAATCGGCAACGGCCAAAGAGTGAAAGTCCTGTTTATCGCCCTTTGCTTTTATCAGGTGACGCGTCCACTCGCCCTTGCCATTGTTTTCAAACCAGGCCACTCGGCTGTCCGGATTGTCGGCTTCGGCCTGCACAACATCCGCATCATCATCGCCATCCATATCAATAACCCAGGTTTTGAGAGCAATACCGTATTTATGCTCCTCGCCAAAATTTATATTTTTATGTTGTTGCCAGGACAATCCCTTCCCATCAATATTTTCATACCAGGCCTGGCCGGTGACCACATCGGTGTCGCCATCTTCATCAATATCGCCAGCAGCATGCGGAGAAACGCCGCCATGGATATTGTGCTGCTCAACCGGCATTATCATGTGCTCAATCCATGATTGTGTGGGATCGGTAGGTATGTCGTACCACACCAAGCCGTATTTATCCGAATTGGCCAGGCCATCCATTCGGCCATCGCCGTTTATCTCTTCAAATTGGCTATCGTGAGAAAATATGGTACCCACCTCAAATCTCTCAAACGTACCATCGCCTTTATTTTTGAAAAATACGCTTCCACCCCAAAAATCAATCCAGCCGTCACCGTCGATGTCATAACAATCACCACCAACATCGCTATTGGCCTGGCCAATGTCGTGCCGCACCCAGGAGTCCGGGCCTTGAAATTCAAACCACCACAAACGGCTGTCACCCCATGGCGCTTCGGCCACAACCCAATCGAGATCACCATCGTTATCTACATCAACAAGGTCGGTTTGCCCAAGAGTTTTGCCAATGTTATCGATGACGTGGTACTCAAATTCGGGAAACGGTTTTTGAGCACAAGACAACAGGGTCGACACCACTACCAGGACCAGGACCATCAAAGCTTTCATGTGTTGTTTCTCCATATAATGCAAGTCGTCTTTTTTAGAGTATACAAAAGCTGGGGGAAAAATAAAAGCAATGATCCTAGCCATTTTACAAAAAGATCCATTAACCTATTGTAGCAGATCAAATCAATACCAGGTGTACAAATCTCGAGCGTTCTGGCATGAATCTTAGCTCTCGCAAAGGTACATGGTCGGTCTGTTGACTTGTTTTGGCGGGAAAGATAAACAGAAAAGTTTATAAAAAAGGCCGGGCCATTACGGCCCGTCTTGCATTATTCATCAATTCCAACAACACCACAAGCAACGCGGGGGCCTGCGGCTCCGGTAGGTTGTGTGGTAAAATCATCCGGGTTGGCATGCACAATCACAGCACGGCCAATAATAGAGTGTTCTCCATTTAATTGAATTGTAGCGTCAATCCATTCCATTTCAACATGGCCATTGGCATCAGCGATCACGTTGCCCAGATCACCGACATGCCGTTCTCTATCTTGAGGGGCGCCATGTTGGCTATCGGTCGGATTGAAATGGCCGCCGGCTGAAGTCGCATCGGGGGCACTGCAATCGCCATATTCATGAATATGGAATCCATGCTCGCCCTGGGAAAGGCCATCGAGGGTCACGGTAACTTGAACACCGTTATCCATACGTTGAAATTTTACCGTACCCTGAACTTCATTGCCTTCGGTGGGGTGCAAAACAGCAATGGCATTCTCGATTTCGGGTTGTTCAATCTGTGCTGCAAACTCGTCCGTAGGTGCGCAGGTCACAAAGGCTAAGATTAACAAAAGCGTGGTTATGCCCAATAATGTCTTCATGACTGTTCTCCTTTTTTATAAACTGATTTTTAGCCTGTTCTCCAACAAGAAGAATGCCAATGTGTAGGGTAATTTTACAGTATTGTTTTTTATACAATAACAAAACCTTGTTTGCGCACAAGAGTAGCGAGCTTTTTCAAAATGTAAACAGCTTGAACATAATACATTCATTTTAAGGTGAGGTGTGAAGATTTGGTACAATTTTAACGGGCAAAACTATTGAGACTTGCGCAAAACTTGGAAAACACTCGAATGCAGCAATTTATCTCATAAAAATGTACTGTATGTTTACGGCATTATTTAATTTGCAGATTTTATGTACAATATTTTCTCACATCCCCCATTTTCAATCAGATATCGCCAATTTTCTTAATAACAGCAATCATATTATACCCATAATAAACAAAGGGTTGCTGTACTCCTTCCCGCGCCTGGCATACATTTTGTGCACTTTAACAAACGAGTTTAAAAAGGAGTTGGAGCATATATGACACGTTTCAGAATTGTTGTTTTATTCATCACGATGGCTCTATTATTCGCCTGCGGTCAGCAGGAGCAAAAAAATCAAAAAGGTGTGGAGCAAAAAGCGGAAGAGTTGCTCGAGACCACTCGAGAGTATACACTCCAAGAAAAACAGGCCTACATGCAAAACGTTCGAGATGAAATGGACAACA
This sequence comes from uncultured Cytophagia bacterium, assembly GCA_964414825.1. GTDB lineage: Bacteria > Zhuqueibacterota > Zhuqueibacteria > Residuimicrobiales > Krinioviventaceae > CAYPZM01. The sequence goes on from CAYPZM010000387.1 coordinate 2,968, forward strand.
TGCAGCAGCGGATTGACAACTTGGAAGAACGAGCTCTTGCAGTAAGCACGTTGCCGGAGGAGGAGATTCAAGAGCAATTGGAGGTGTTGAGAACCGAGCTGGATGATTTATGGACCAAATACAAAAAGTTAGAAGTAGCGGATGAGTCCGAGTGGCGTCAACAAAAAACGCGCGTTGATAGTGCCCAAAAGGCTTTACAACAATCCATTAAAGAAAAAGCAGCGCAGTATCAATAAATAAAAAACGAAACTTAACCGGAGGACATCATGAGAGGCATAAAGTATGTGATGATTATGCTGATTCTTGGTGGGCTGTTTGTTATGCCCACTCTTGCAGAAGAAATGTCTGCAGCGAAAATCGAAGAAAACGTCCAAGAAGCTATTTCAATGACTTATCTGGGCGACCGCGGAATTACAGCGGAGGTAAGTTCGGACAAAAAAGTAACGCTGAAGGGCAGCGTAGAAACCTTGTATGCTAAAGAAAAAGCCTTTGAAGCAGCATCCAAAGTAAAAGGCGTAAAATACATTTCCAATCAAATTGTGGTGGATCACATTGTTTTGCCGGAAAAAGTTATTCAACAGAATATAACGTCTATGATCGAACTCAACAGTGCTATACCTGAAGATGATAAAATCGAGGTCGTTGTAGATAACGATGTTGTATTTTTGCGAGGCAAAGTTAGCTTTTATTTTGAAAAAATGATTGCGCAAGACCTTGCCGCGGCTCAAAAAGGTGTTAAAGGCGTAGTTAATGAAATTACGGTAAAACCCCTTAAAAAGGCCATCAGCGATGAAAACCTGGAAAATTATCTTACGATGATCGTAGAAGAACAATTTCCGACATCCAACGACGTCAAAGTCAATGTTAATGATGGCAATGTGACCATAGATGGCGACGTAAATTCGATGTGGGTAGCTTATAACATCGAGCAGGAATTCGCCGAGGTGATTGGCGTTCGTGATATTGACAACATGTTGCTTATTGAAGAATAGCAAACGAGAGTAAAAACCGCTAACACAAGCATGTGACATAAAATGTCACATGCTTTTTGATGATGTATTCAACATTTTGGAGTCACTCGAATGAGAGCATTTGTAGACGAAAACAAGTGTAACACCGCGGGAATTTGTGTCAAAGAACTACCGCAAGTATTTCGGTTCAATACGGGCAATAAAAAAGCAAAGGTTACTCTGGATCCAATCCCGCTTAATCTTCAAACCAAAGTGCTCGAAATGGTGCAAAAGTGCCCGGTCAATGCTATTATTGTTGAATACGACGAAGAATAGCAAACAAAAATTACGATAATCTGCCGCACGTTGGCTCGTATGCAGGAGTGACATGAGGCAAGCTGCCCGGATTATTAACAATATTGTGTAGTAAAAATGAACGAAATGTTCATCAGAAAAAGAGGCATACAAGATGTTTGGTAAAAGCATTACCCTGTTTAGATTATTTGGATTTGATGTCAAAATTGATTTGAGTTGGCTGATTATTGCACTGCTCATCAGTTGGACATTAGCCGTCGGCTTATTTCCGCAGCAATTCGAGGGATATTCTACGCGCACCTATTGGCTGATGGGAATTTTGGGGGCTTTGGGACTTTTTCTTTCCATAGTGGTACACGAATTTAGTCACTCCCTGGTTGCACGCCAGTTTGGCTTGCCCATTGAAGGCATTACCCTGTTTATTTTTGGCGGTGTGGCTCACATGCACGAGGAACCGGCCAGTCCCAAAGTTGAATTTTGGATGGCCATAGCAGGTCCCATAACCAGTATCGTTATTGGTGTATTATTTTTGGGATTACGTTATGTTGGTGCACGCGCAGGCTGGCCCGAGCCGTTGGTTGGCGTGGTAAACTATTTGGGCATCATCAACCTGGTGCTGGCGGCGTTTAACTTGGTGCCGGCATTTCCGCTGGATGGCGGTCGCGTGTTGCGTTCCGCACTTTGGAAATGGAAAAAAGATCTGAACCAGGCCACCAAAATTGCATCGCGCGTTGGCTCTATATTTGGCGCTGTCCTCATTGCGCTTGGTGTGCTGCAGGTGCTTGCTGGCGCGTTTATCGCCGGCATCTGGTGGTTTTTGATTGGTATGTTTTTACGATCCGTCTCTCTCAACTCTTATCGCCAACGCCTGGTTAAAGATATTCTCGCCGGAGAAAATGTGCGCCATTTTATGAAAAAATATCCGATAACCGTTTCACCCGAATTGGCCATTGATAAATTCATCAATGATTTTGTTTATGAGCACCATCACGATCTGTATCCGGTTACC
>CAYPZM010000388.1:0-2165 GCA_964414825.1 uncultured Cytophagia bacterium
ACCTATTTTGCCGAGCTCAAAGGCGTGCCGGCCAAAGCCTCGCAACCCCGAGCCGAGGCATGGCTCAAACGCCTTGACTTGTTTGACTGGCGCGACAAAAAAATCGAAGAACTATCGCGCGGAATGCAGCAAAAATTGCAATTTATCTGCACCATCCTGCATGAACCCAAGCTACTTATTTTGGACGAGCCGTTTACCGGCCTCGATCCGGTCAATACCAATATATTAAAGGATGTGATTCTGGAGTTAAAAGAACACGGCACCACCATCATTTTTTCAACGCATTTGATGGACCAAGTTGAAAGATTATGCGAATCCATTTGTCTCATCAGCAAGGGGCAAAGTGTGCTAAAAGGGGTGCTTTCGGAAATTAAAGGAAAATTTGGTAAAAACCGTATCAAAATGCGGTATGATGGCGAGGCGGCTTTTCTTAAAGACCCTCAGTTGGTAAATGCGCATGACAACTATGGGCAATATGTGGAAATTACTCCGGTTGCCGGCGTCAAACCGCAACAACTCCTCGAGCAAGCCATTAAACAAGTGACGGTCGAGCATTTTGAAGTGTCCGAACCTTCTCTAAATGAAATCTTTATTAATGTGGTGAAAACAGATGGGGGTGTATCGTGAAAGTATTTGCCATTATAAAACGTGAATATTTGCTGCGCGTAAAAACCAAAGGCTTTTTGATCGGCACGCTGCTCATGCCCGTGTTTATCATGGCCATTTCATTTATGCCCGCTTTGATGATGCAAGCCAACAGAGGTGAACAGGTAAATCTGGCCATTGTGGATGAGACGCAACGCCTGCATGCGCCAGTGTCCGCTGCATTTACGATGATGAAAAATAGCAAGGGTGAAGCGCGTTATCTCGTTCAGAATGTCGATATAAACCGCAGTTTGGAAGAGATCAAAACGGACTTGAATCAAGAAGTGAGCAACGGTACGCTCTCCGGATTTATCGTGTTGCCCGATTCAATTTTTGAGAAAAATCGTTTTGAGCTGCACGCAAAAAATCTGGGCAATTTTACATTTGTCCAAGAAGTTGAGCGCACCGTCGCAAATGTGGTACGTGGCATGCGCTTGGACGAATCGGGATTGGACAGGGAGCAGATCGAAAAATTAAACCGCTGGGTTAACGTGTCCACTTTTAAAGTCGGCGATTCTGGCAGTCAAGCACAACGCGCCGAGGTCTCGTTTATTTTCAGCATGATCATGGGCTTGTTGATCTACATGATGCTGATTTTATACGGCATGTTTGTAATGCGCGCCATCATTGAAGATAAAAACTCCCGAGTTGTTGAAGTCATTATCTCCTCGGTCAAGCCGTTTCAATTTATGGCCGGCAAGGTGCTGGGTATCGGCGCCACCGGGCTAACGCAATTTTTGATCTGGGTGGTCACTGCACTGCTCATTTCCATGTACGGACTGGTGTTTGTTCAATCTTTTGCTCCTGCGGTATCCGAGTTGGCGCTGCCCTCGGTCTCGCCGTGGGTGTACGTGGCGTTTATCGCCTATTTCCTTTTGGGATACTTTTTCTACGCCACCCTTAGCGCCGCTATCGGTTCCATGGTTAACAGCGACAGCGAAGCGCAAAGCTACCAATGGATTATTATGACTCCGATTATTTTGTCGTTCTTTTTTATGTTTGCCATCAATAACAACCCGGATAGCACCTTGGCCGTTGTGTTGTCGCTCATACCCTTTTTTACGCCGATCCTCATGTTCTCGCGCATTTTGTTGGAAGCTGCACCCTTATGGCAGGTGCTGCTCAGCCTTGTTATTATGGTGGTCTCGATTTGGGGCAGTTTGTGGTTGTGCGGGCGGATTTTCCGCGTGGGCATTCTCATGTATGGCAAAAAACCCAACCTGCCCGAAGTGGTCAAATGGATTAGATATTCGTGATTTGTGGGGAAAAATTTCCCCACATTTTATCGAACCTTCTCTTACCTGGATCGTTCAAATATCAAATTCTAATATTTGAAAGATTTTTATGAAGTTTTCTAGTTTGAGTATTTTCATCTGGCTTTTTGTAACGAGCGCCTTTTCCCAGCAAAATTCTTCCGTTGACTCTCTGTATCAACAAGGAATTACGTCTTTTAACGCCGGCTCCTTTCAACAGGCAGAATCCGCGTTTGTGGCGGTTCTGGAAAAAGACAGCAAATACAC
>CAYPZM010000388.1:2175-5236 GCA_964414825.1 uncultured Cytophagia bacterium
GCGTTTACGATGCCGTGGAGCCGGGCTCCATGAAAGCCCAACGTGCATTTAACAAAGCAATCTGGCAGGAGCGGCGCGATGGCACCGGCTATTATTATTTGGGCCTCATGTATACGCATCGCCCCAATTCGGACATGGAGGCCATTGAGCAGCTCAAACTGGCCGTGCATTTTTCGCCGGAGCTCATAAAGGCGTGGGAACTGCTTGCGGATTTGCACGAGCAAAATGCCAATGAAAAACCGGCGACACAAACATTTGCCGATGCATTGCTGGCCAATCCAAATCACGAGCCGTTTTACGAAAACCTGTTGCGTACGGCGTTTGCTTATCAGTATGAAGACATTGTCATCAAAACTTTGAATAAATTCATTAAAATTTCCGAAAATCCGGGACGGGCTAGCGTCGACCTGGCGGACGCTTTTCGTCGTCGTGGCGATGTTGATAAAGCCTCCGACATTTTGCAAAAACTGCGAGAATTGAACATGCCCTGGCCGGCCTGCAAAGGTTATCTCGTTATCGCCAAAACCTATTTTGATCAAAATTTAGAAAACCAGGGGCTGGAGGCCTATTGGCGGGCTATAAACTCCATTCAATCCAGCGCGGATGCGCAATGGTTTCTAAATGATCTGTGCTACATTATGCAAGATGACGAATATGCGCGTCTCACCACCATGGCGATGGATAGCATTCCGAAATTTTACCAGCGCTTTTGGCTGCCTCGTGATCCAAACCTGGTCACCAAACCAAACGAGCGCATTCCCGAACATTATCGTCGCCTGACGTTTGCAGAAACCAACCACAGGCGTTCATACATCGGTTATCAGCACAGCATTTTGTTGCACGAGCGCGATGGGGCGTTTAAAAATGTCAATATAATGGGCGATGAATTTATTGAAAACGCGCATTTTCCCAAAGCATTGCCGCGGGATCGTACAATTAACGACATGGGCGTAATTTACATTCGCCATGGCGAGCCGGATATGGATATCAAACCTCAGAATGCGCGCGCCAACGAATATCGGACGTGGGTCTATTATAAAAATGCCGAGCGTCCGGAACTGATTTTTCATTTCAAGCGCCTGGGCGAGCATACGGGTTGGATGCTGGAAGCGCTACCCAGCGTAACCGACAATATGGAAGTCTTGCACGGACGCTACATGGAACTGCAAAACCAACTGGATGCGGAATGGGGATTTTCGCCGGCTACTCGCGGCGTGGCGTCATCGATCATCGATGCCAGTGTGCAGTTGCTCGAGGTTGGCTTGCAAACCGAAACCAGCGGGTTTGAGTTTGAGGAAGAGCCGCTCAATTTGCCTTGTCAATTTCTCACATTTAAAGGGAAAGATAAAACCGAGTTGGAGCTGCACTATCTTGTACACGGCAGCGCCGTTGAGTTGAATTCGGAACATGCTTTGCAGTTGAACACGTTTTTGACGATTCATGATGACAACTGGAACGAGCTGGAACGCCACTTTCAGCAATTTCAGCAAACCGTCAATGCCTCACCCGAACAGTGGGCAAATTCCGGATTTGTGATTCATGAGCAATACCCGGTTCCGTCCGGAACGGTGCACATGGAATTTCAGGTTGTGGATGATATCGGGAATCGGCGAGCCGTTTATAAAAGGGATCTCGCCATTCCAAACTATAATCAGAAAAAATTGATGCTGAGCGATGTGCTCATAACCCAGGAAATCGATCCTTCGGGTTCGGCAACGCACCAACGCAAAGGCATTCCACTGGAACCGCACATGTTTTATTCTTTTTCGCGCGATGCGTTTATTGGGATCTATTTTGAAATCTACAATTTGCAACTGGACACTGATGGCAAGACGTTTTACGATGTATCGTTCACCTTGCAACGGTCGGGCACAGACGATCCCGAGCGCAAAAAGACTGTAGTGGGATTTGTAAAAAATTTATTTACTGCCGATCAACGTCAAGTGACGAGCCAGTTTGAAAACGAAGGCCGCACGCCAGATGATGTGATCTACATGAATCTACAATTTCAAGATCGTGACAAAGGCGAGTATGATTTGATTATTGACGTGACGGACAAGGTGAGCAGAGAGACGAATCAAAGAAGAGCCAGGATTACCCTGTTCTAATTTCCTCAATGTACGACCATGCATACTTTTGCTGAATGCCAACGCAAAATCTTAAATTAATATTCTTCCTTGTTGAATAACCGACCTTCTCGTCTTCAGACTCTTTTTTTATTGTCAATTCCACGACTGTGTTTTGATCAACTCAATTAATTCATCCACATACGCAAACGCCAGGGCCACGACCGTGTCAGCGGCGCCGTAATAAATGGCCAGCCGGCCGGTGTCAACATCGCATAGCGTGGCGCAAGGAAAGACCACGTTTTGCACATCGCCGACACATTCGTAGCTAGTGCGCGGATTCAAAATGTAGGGCTTGGCGCGACCAATGACTTTCCAGGGCTGGTCGAGATCCGTCAGCGCAACGCCGGCGCTGTAGACAAAGCCGTTACAGGATTGCATCACACCGTGGTAAATCATCAGCCACCCTTCGGATGTTTCGATGGGCGACGGGCCGCCACCAATTTTGGTGTATTGCCAGGAATTATCAATGGGGCCCATGACCCAGCGGTGGTTGCCCCAGAAGTGCAGGTCCGGGCTTTCGCTATAAAAAATGTCGCCAAACGCTGTATGACCGCTGTCCGATGGCCGACTGAGCATGGCAAAATTGCCATTGATTTTGCGCGGAAACAGCACGCCATTGCGATTATACGGCAAAAACGCGTTTTCCATTTGGTGAAAGGTTTGAAAATCCTGGGTCCAACCTATACCGATGGTGGGGCCGTGATACCAGTTGCACCACTGCACATAATAGCGATTATCAATGTTGACAACACGCGGATCGTAGCCGTAGACAAAACGGCCGATTTCTTTATCCTCGCACAAAAATTCAATGGGATCGGGATCGAGTTGCCAGTTGATCGCGTCTTTGCTGAATCCGCGATGCAGTTTCATCTCCCGGACGGTATTGTCGATTCGAAACACCCCGGCAAATTCATCATTAAATGGAATGACAG
>CAYPZM010000389.1:0-5232 GCA_964414825.1 uncultured Cytophagia bacterium
AAAATCGATTTCACCCATAAAACCGAGCGGCACGCGCACGCGGATCGCATCCACACCGCGGCGGTCTTCGGTATCGAGTTCATCAAACGAAAACGGCGCCAAAATGTCTGTCGGATTCATTACACGCGCGCTGCCCCAGGCAATGGCTTGGCGACCGATATAAATATCCGCCATATCCAATCTCCAGTTTAATACCGCGCGGTCCAGATTTTGAAATATCGCAAAGCTGCGCAGATTGTCGCTTTCCGGGTAGATGCGCGACGGGAAATCATCCATTCGGTATTCTGGCGGATTGAATTGAAAAAGCATCAATTCATTTCCAAACAAATTAGGATCCTGGATGCGCGGCGAGAAATCATACGCCAATTTAAAAGACAGATTTGAACCGATCCGAGAATTGAAAAACAAGCGCAACCGATTGGTGACTATTCCCATGTCCGCAGGATTGTAAAACGCTTCGGGCGCATTATCAATTTGCGGCGGACTGATGGCCATGGTGAAATTTTTATAATAGCCGCCAAAAGAGAACGATTGCGAATGGAGCTTATCGGATAGACTGAAAGCTATGGTTAGTATCAATATACCTTTGAATGACATACAGAAATTCCAAACGGGCTTGAAGCCCGAATCCATAGGCGCGTCCAGGGATAGAATCCCTGGACGAACTTGCTGCTTATTGCATTTCATCACTTTTTATCTTTCCATCCTGCAGTGTAACAATGCGCCGCGCTTTTTCAATTACCAAATTATCGTGTGTGGAAAACACAAAGGTCATGCCGGTTTTTTGGTTAAGCTCGCGCATCATATCCAACAAATCGGTGCCGGTTTCGGAATCGAGATTTGCCGTAGGTTCATCCGCTAGTATAAGCGACGGTTTGGAGACCATGGCGCGCGCCACGGCCACGCGTTGTTGCTGGCCGCCGGAGAGCTGCGTGGGTTTGCGATCGATATAGTCCTCGAGTCCTACATCTTTTAAAATATCCACAACGCGCTCGTGGCGTTCTTCTTTTGAAATGCCCTGGAGCAGCATAATGTACTCAATATTCTCTTCTACAGTGAGCACCGGGATTAAATTGTAGGCCTGGAAAATAAAGCCGATGTGATCGCGGCGAAAATCCGATAACGCCTTGCCGCTCATCTCGGAGAGCAATTGGCCGCTGAGCCACACCTTGCCTTCAGTCGGCCTATCCAGAGCCGAGACCACATTCATAAGCGTGGTTTTTCCGGAACCGGACGGGCCGACAATGGCGGTAAACTCTTTCTCCTGAATGGTCAAATCCACGCCTTCCAAAGCGCGAACCGGCACGCCATCATCGCTATATACTTTGCCCAAATCTTCGGTTATAATAATCTTGTCGTTGTCCTTTTCGTTCATAAAAGCTCCTCTTATAATACGCGTCGCATGGCATTGGCCGGGGAAATTTTGGCGGCGTAAACAGCCGGATAAATGCCCACCAATAACGTGAGCACAAACACCCAAAACGGGTACATGGTGAATTGCTCGAATTTGAGCACAGGATAGAGCAGCTCACGAAAGGTGACGCCGGCGAACTCGATGCCGGTATAGTCGATGCCCACCTGGGCGGTGATATAGGTGGCGACGAACCCAATGATGTTGCCGACAATAATGCTAAGAATGGCCAGGGCGCCGGCTTCAAATATGATCATCATAGCAATGCTGACCGGCCGCGTTCCAACAGCGCGCAACACGCCAAACTCGAACATGCGCTCGTACAGCGACATGAATAGTGTGTTGATAATACCCAGCGCTACCACACCGAACAATATTAACCCAACCAGCAACGTGCTAAATTGCGACAGCTCCAGCGCGGCTTCCAATTGTGGCAAAATTTCAGTCCAGCCTTGCGCTATGTTGCCGTGTTGCGAAAATTCTTGCCAAAACGACAAATCTTCGTCTCGACCATAACTCGTATTCGTAAAATTCATAGCAATCTCGTGCGCCTGCTTGCTGAGGCCGAGGAGCTCCCGAGCCTTGCTTATGCGCACAAACGCCATACCGCGATCCATTTCCCGCATATTAAAATGGTAGATACCGGAGACCCGAAGCATTTCTTGCGACAAATCGCCGGTGCCGACTTGAGAGACGGTGACCACCACGCGGTCGTGTAGACCGACCTCCAGAATTTCCGCCAATTTACTTCCGATTAGAATTTCACGTCCCGTGTTATCTTGAAAATAATTTCCCTTGGTGAGCGCGTCATCAACTTGAGAGAGTGCCGGCTCGCTCTCCGGATTGATGCCCACCAGCCCCACCGAGCTGACATTTGCTGCCGAGCTGATCATGGCGCGGCTGTGAACGCGAACGGTAAAATTCTCAACAATTTTTTCCTGCGATAAATGTTGCACGACCGTATCCAATTGATTGATTGATCGTGTCCTCCACGGCGCGGCTTGTGGGATATTCTTGCGCATGAATTTGCCCTTCGCCCAAAAACGACGATGTTGCAGAACGAATCATATTATCGCGCATGCCAATGATCAACGCATCGACAAAAATCAGTGACGCCAAACCGAGTCCCATGGCCGTGCCGGCAATAATCGAACGTCTTTTGTTGCGGAACAGATTTCTCCAGGCCAGTTTTATATTCATCCAAATCATACCACTATCCTATCGAGTTCGCATGGCTCGTGCCGGTTCAATTCTGGCGGCGCGCACCGCCGGAAAAATGCTGACCAGAGTGGCCGCCAGCAACACGGTAATCGCCGGAATATACAAGCTGCGCGGGCTCACTTCCGCATACATGGTTTTAAACTCCATGCCGCCGTAAGAAAACGCCTGCGGCAGAGAGATGCCATAAATGGAGAGCAAATAATTGGCGATGATGCTCAACACAGCGCCCACCAGCACACTCGCTACGGTGATGGCGCTGACCTCATAAATGACCTGCCAAAACACCTGACCGGGCCGCGTACCAATGGCTTTTTGCACGCCGTATTCGCGCGTGCGCTCGAGAACCGACATGAGTACAGTGTTGAGCACGCCAATGGCCACGATGAGCACAATAATAAAAATCATGATCCACATGCCCTGCTGGTCGGCTTTCATGGCCTGATAAAACGATTTGGCAAATTCTTGCCAGGGCGTGGCTTTATAATCGGAGCCGAGTCTTTGATTTATCTCTCGAGTGAGCTTTTTTACACTATCCAGATCATCAACAATCACCGCAATTTCATGCACCTGATCCGGCAATACAAACAGCTCCTGTGCGTCTTGAAGATGCAAATAAAGGGACATACGATCGCTCATTTGATCGCCGCTTTCGTACAAGCCCACAATGTCGTACAAATCATTGGCAATAGAGCCATCCGCAGCCTGCGAGACGATCACCACCGTATCCCCCACCGATGCATTGAGCACCTCGGCCAAACCTTTGCCCAGAATGGCGCTGTGGCTGGCCGTATCCGCAAATGATTTGCCCTGAATAATTTTCTTTTGAAAATTTGTCGCTCGCTCTTCTTTTTGCGGATTGATGCCGATGATTTGGGCCGCCGTACTTTTGTCCTGCACCGAGGCCAGCCCGGCAGTAAACAGCCGCGGTGTCCAGGACTCTACGCCTTTGATGTCAGTTATCTTTTGCCCTACTTGCTGCACATGTTCTATCGTATTATAAATGGAAGGTTTGTCCAGATATCCTTCTCCATGAATCTGAATGTGGCCTAGTTGGTTACGCGTAAACATGTCGATGATATAAGAATAAGTCCCATCCGACCAGCCGACCGAAACAGAGGCCAGCACAAATCCACCCAACATGGCAAGCGCAGTCAATAGAGTGCGTCGTTTCTGTCGCAGCGTGTTGCGCAGCGCTATTTTCAGGATCATTGTCCCTCCGGGGAACGCAAATTCCTCAGCGTAAAAATGTCGCGCGGCAGTTCGGCATCAAAATCGGCCTCAAGATAGTGCAGCACGGTTTTGCCCTCTTCGTTTTGCGGAAGGAGCTCCAAAACGGTAGGGATTTTTCGTCCGTCCATCATCGTGATGTCTTTAAAATTCATCACCCGCATCAACTTGCCGGTTTCGTCATAATACTTTTCCCAAACCGGAATATAATCGCTGCGCCGCGCCGCCAGTACGACTCGTCCCCACACAATAGGGCGATCGGGTTTGGGAATGAGCTCAATGTACAGCAATTCCTCTTTGGCGGTGTCGGGTCGGAAAAGCGAATAATTATAATCTTTGGTCCAGGTAAATTCGCGCACCAAATCATCGTTGTTAAAATCCGAGCCCATCCACGAGCTCATCATCATGGATGGCGGAATTTTGATCACCTTGTTGGTTTTCGGCAAATAATTCCACATTTCATTGCCAATGCGGAGCGTGCCCACTCCCTCCTCTTTGGCAGGCTCTAAAATTCGGATGAACGTTTTCTCCATGCCTTCGGTCCACACCTTCATTTTGAGGGTGCGCTCCCAGTGCGGCGTAATGATATTCATCTCCACCAGAGCATAGCTGGTTTCGGTGCGGTACAGCTCGTCAATTTCTTTAACAATTTTGTTGACGTCCAACTGTTCTTGAGTTACGCCTTGCGGCATAAAAATCAACAAAGCTAAAAAAAAACTATAGGATTTCATGTGCGGTTCAAACTCCTTGATTGATTTTTTGTCAACAATCATTTTGCATCGATATTTCGTTCCGGCGTTCACCATTGTAAACAATTCTATGACTGAAAATTTATTCGTTATTCCCAGGAAAAAGCAAATTTGATGAGGTCAACATCGAAAAGGGTTCCATGAAATATTCTTATGGGTCGCTTTGTTTTATACACCACTTTAACGAAATAAAATGGAGGACACAATGAAACGTATTGCTACAATATGGGTTTTAAATCTGCTGCTTTTTCTGAATGCCTATTCCCAAATTGAGGTTACGGCAAACAGTTTAACAGCGTGGGTGAACTATCAAATCACGATTGCGGCGGACACTTCCGGCACGGTTGCCGTGGATGTAGGTTCGGCAGGCGCAAACCAAATGTGGGATTTTACAAACTTTACAAACCCGGGGTTTACGATTTCCCAGGAAATGAAAACCGCGGCCAGCACACCCTATGCGGAAGAATATCCGAACGCCAATTACGTTTATATTACCACCTTTCCGGATTTTCCGGAATATGGCAGCATTTATAATTACATCAACATCTCATCCTCTCAAGTGGCGTCCATTGGGGACGTGTATGTGGCGGAAGGTTCAGTGGTCGAATCGGACGACAATAGCGA
>CAYPZM010000390.1:0-5216 GCA_964414825.1 uncultured Cytophagia bacterium
ATTATCACCCCATCTCTTGACTCGTAGCACACTTGGAAAGTGTACCACGAGGAGCTCCGTCTTTGTAGTACACCTCCCAGGTGTGCTACAAATTTATCATTCATCGCTCTTGACTCGTAGCACACTTGGAAAGTGTACTACGAGGTGACTTGCTTTGTAGTACACCTTCCCAGGTGTGCTACAAATTTATCACTCATTGCTCCAGACTCGTAGCACACTTGGAAAGTGTACTACGAGGTTCCCTCCACAATCCCAATCTCCTCCTCGGTCAATCCGTACAGCTCGTAGATGAGCCGGTCGATGTGCTGGTCGGTGGTGGTGATGTGGCGGTCGAGCATTTCCCGGGTGCGGGGATCGCCGGATTCGGCGCGGCGGCGGTGCAGCTCCAGCATCTGCCGCGCCAACTCGACGAGACGGTCGTGCGCGGCGTTGTCGGCGGGATTTTCGAAATCTATTTTTCGGATGGGGAGTTGCAAAATATCTTTAGGATTCAATTTAGGAAAAATATTCTTCCCGAAATTTGGCAAAACGAATTGACCAATCCAATTAATAAGTTTGGAATTAACAATAGCTAATAAATAAAATGGAGATATTTGATCTGTAGTCACTTTAAAAGGAGTAATACTGTGACCATGATAAAAAATCTCCTGTTCAATATAAGTTGCTTGTATCCTTTTATTTTTTCCCGGTATCTCACGAAATAATAATCTCTGACCTGCAAAATAATCGGACGATCTGGGTGCTGCCAACCAATCACCATAGCTTAACCACTCACCACTCCATGTATTGTAATATCGATAGATATCTTTTCCAGCAAGCCATTTACCACATGTCTCATCTTTCTTATGATCAAAATGATAAGCTCGTGATTTAATGATTTTCTCACTTTGTCCCCGATATTTGTCGTAGGGAGTAATGCCTTGGGTAGCTTTTCCAAATTTGGATAATTCTAAAGATGAAAAAAGAATTCTATCAATTATCTTTCTTATATCTGGACTTAATCTGTAATCAATTTTAACTAATTCTGTATTGCCCCATTGTTCGTACGGCAAATCCCATTCAGATTGTTCAGATTTTATCGCTATACTTTTATTTTTCTCACCTTTGGTGATAATGAATGTGCAAGTATTTACTATTGCATCAGAGAAAACATTTTCACCATGCACTAAAACTTCTGCTAAATCATTATTTTCATACAGAATTTGACGGATGTTTTTCCCCATATCCAATCGTAACCATAATTCGGGTGTAATATAACTCAAATGGCCGCCAAATTTTAATAATAAATAACCACGCTCAATAAAGTAAATGTAGCTGTCGTACCGATTTTTGTATGACTCAAAATGTTCTTTAATATATTGTTTTTCATTATTTGTGAATAATGCCCCATACGGCGGGTTCCCAATCACCGCATCAAACCCGCCCCGGGCAAACACCTCGGCAAACTCGGCCTGCCAGTCAAAGGCGTTCACCCGGTGCAGCTCCTCTTCATCAAACAGTCCGCTTTGTTGGTTGTCGTAATAATCCGGGCCGATGAGCGAGTTGCCGCATTTGATATTGCCGCTGAGATTGGGCAGCGCCCGTTCGTGCCAGAGACCGAGCTGGCGGTTCAGGGTTTCGCTGTCCTCGTGCTCCAGCACTTTCAGCAGCAGGCTCAGCTTGGTCACCTCCACGGCATTGGCGTCAATGTCCACGCCGTAAATGTTATTCAGCAAAATGCGTTTTTTCTCGGTCGTGGTTAAATACCACTCGCCTTCCTTGCCCGGGAACATGGCCTGGGGATCGCTTTTGCGCGGCTTGCGGCCGGCGGGCGGCGGACTGGCCGGCACCGCGCCCGTGGCCTCGTGCGCGGCGATGTACTGGTGCAGGTGCCAGTCCATGAGATACTGAAACGCCCCGAGCAGAAACGAGCCGGAGCCGCAGGCGGGATCGACAATGCGCAGGTCGCCGACCTGTTGCGGCGATTTGTCCCGCACCAGCTCGCCGACGGTGTGCTCGACGATATAATCGACAATGTACTGCGGCGTGTAATAAACGCCGCCGGCCTTGCGCACCTCGGGCTTTTCCTCGATGCGGGCGCGGTGGCCGCTGGTGAGGCTGATGCGCTTGCCCAAAAACTGCTCGTACGCATTGCCCAGCACCTCGACCGGAAATTCGCTAAACTCGTAGGGACACGGATAATAGAGATTTTTAATGATCTCTTTCAGCACCTTGTCGTCCAGCGCCAGGCCGGGGGTAACGGTGTCCGGATGCTCGCCGTCCTTGCCGGAAAAATGAAACAGGCCGGAATTGTAACGCTCGTCCGCCCGGTAATAAATCTCCACCAGACGCGGATAGACCTGCTCGCCGTTTTGCAGCGCCTGCAAGGCGCCGTAGGTTTCGATGCCGCGGTCCTCGGCCATGCGCAAAAAGATGAGGCGGTCGATGGTCATCTGCACCGCAAAGTTGAGTTCGCGCTCGCCGAGGCTGGGATTGCGCAGGGCAATGTTGCGCGCCAGCAGCATGCGCCACTCGTCCAAACTGGCAAGGAAATCGCGGTCCAGTTCGGCGCCGGGCCGTTTGGCCTGCTTGTCCTCGATGAACCGGTTAAAATCGCCGCGCAGCACCGCCTCTTTGGACAGCGTCGCTTTTATCTCGTCCCAGTTGTCGACATACTCGGCATAGGTGTAATAATGCATGCGGCCGATGTGCGCCTTGTCCGAGATGGCCGGTTTAAGGCGGGTATCGTAAATGCTCAGCTCTTCAAAATCGGACAGCATGGACACCGGCAGCCTGGCGGAATAGGCATAGCGGCGGAGTTGAAAGGCGGGTTCGGGATCGAGCTTGAGATTGACGGCCGGCTTTTTGGCTTCGAGAAAAAACATGCGGCGGCCGCCGATGCGGAACGAATAATCCGGCGCCTTGGTGCTGCCGCCCACCTTGATATCGTCCTCGTGAATCACATCGCGAAACGACAGCGCATACCCGGCGCGGTTGTTGACGTCCCAGCCGAGCGCCTCCCAAAACGGATTGATAAACTCGACGCGGATGTGGGTTTCGTTGTATTTTGGGTTTTTATATTCCTGTAAATTGCGGTCAAATTTTTCGACGAGCTGTTGAATGGAGAGCGGAGTTGGCATGATTCCCTCTTGTTTGTGAGATGAGCTTGCGTAAATATAGAGAAATGAGTGGATTTTGCAATGGTATTTTTTTAGATTCAATACTGCACCATAAAAAAATGCCGGGCAAAACGAGTTTAATCCTGTTATGCTCATTCATAGCACACCTTGAGAGGCTGTCGAAAAAGCTCGAAACCAAGTCATGCCTGCGGAGCGGGCTGATGCAGAATCGGCCGTAGCCGTACCGGCATTCTCGTTCCGCCGCGGGAGCGGCGGAATGCCGTATAGGAGGCTCTGCGTCCGAAACTCGCAACAAGTAATGGACGCCGAGCGTCCATGTTGCATTCCCCCGCAGAGCGGGGGAACGAGGGCGAGTCGTTGGAATCTGCAACACCCTGGGAGACAGGCGTCCAGAACTCGTTTAAAAATAGGCTCCCGCCTTCGCGGGCGTGACTTGGAGAACGTGATGTTTGGACTTTTTCGACTATCTCTGAAAGTGTACTAGGAGAAAATTTAGCGTTAGAATAAAACAGCAACGGTTGAGGTTATTTAATATAGCTTTTATATCGGGATGAACGTCATTCGGTTCGAACCTTTTTCAAAAGCGCATATTCATATAGAAAACAGGCAAAATAAGAGGTTTGCCATTGAGGTACACGTATCATATTAACGTAACATGAGGAGTAAACAAAGTAGATGTCACAATTAAAACAGGGAAATTACAGATTGGGGGAGAACGATGTTGCAGAAATGAGAAAGTTGCACAGGAAAGATCGGTGGACGATTCGACAAATCGCGCGCAAATTCAACGTGCGACGATCGACAGCGAGCGAAGCCATTAATGGCACCTATCACAAAGATGTCAAGACCATGTATGATTTAATTCCGAACCCACCGAACCCTGGCAACTCGAAAATAAGCGACAAGCAACGAGAGTGGGTAAAGAGTCGCCCTGCCGATTTGAGTTCATACAAAATTAGAGCTGCGATGATTGAAAAATATGGAACAGATCGAGCCTTGTCGGCTAGGCAGATACGCGAAATAAGACGGCGGGTACGGAATGAAAAAAAACGTAAAACCGGAACGGATTAACACTGGAACAACGCTGCCACGGATCGTCCGGCATAATTGTGCCGGATGCCTATCAAGTTCGGACATCCGATCGAATGACCTATAAAGGCACGCCTGCACATCTCACCGCAGACATTTATCCTCAACAATCTGCGAAAGGCACAGATATCCAAATTTAACATCGGGTAATTATGTCAGCCGGGTGTTGAATTCGGACACTCATCCGAATGACAGCAAAATGAAACGTTGACTGATCCTACAAAATAGGTACTCTCGGAGAATATCTTGCAAAAGAATAACGTATCCTTTACATTCAATTGGCATGAGTGTAAAGGAAAGATGATGAAAGCGTTCGTTTGGGTTGTTGGCATTTCAATATTTCTGAATACAGCATTTTCTCAAAACTATTTTCCCCCACTAAAAAGTGAAAACTGGGATACAGTTTCCGCGGCCTCGTTGGGATGGCCGGTAAATGAGTTGAATCAACTATATGAGTATCTAGAGGGCAAGCAAACCAAAGCATTCATCATTTTAAAAGATGGAAAAATGGCAGTTGAATGGTATTTTGATTCCTTTGCCCAAGATAGCGTCTGGTACTGGGCCTCGGCCGGTAAAACGCTGACCGCCTTTCTCATTGGGCTGGCTCAAGAAGAAGGGAGCCTGGATATTGAAAATCTAACGTCCAACTATCTTGGGGTGGGATGGACAAGCTGTACTGCGGAACAAGAGGCGCGCATCACCCTGCAGCATCAATTAACCATGATCACCGGCCTGGATGATGAAACCTGGGGTCGCGATTGTACGGCTCCGGAATGCTTGAATTGTATGGCGGAACCGGGCACGCGCTGGGCTTATCACAATGCGCCGTATACGTTGCTGGGAGAGGTGCTGGAATCGGCCACCGGTATGGACAAAAATATTTACACGCACCTCCGATTAAAGCAGCGCATTGGTATGGGCGGCGCCTGGATTCCGCTGGATTACAACAGCGTCTATTTCAGCATCACGAGTTGCCGTGATCAACGCAGATCCGAAGCAGGCGCAATG
>CAYPZM010000391.1:0-5201 GCA_964414825.1 uncultured Cytophagia bacterium
AGAATTTGATTTGTTATTTCAAACTTTTTTGGTTCCGGTTTATCCGGGTTATGAATAGACAAAGCATTATTCGTTTTAACATCATTTTTGCGCTCTCCGACATTCAAACTTTTATTTCTCTATGAAGCGAATTTCGTTTCCTTCTCGCTCAACGTGGGTGCCCGTAAGTCTGCCCATGATTTGCAGCACATCATTTACGTTGGTGTTCAAAATATGCACGGTCACTTTTTGCTGTAATATGCTGGAATCTGCAACGACAAAATCATAGTCATACCAACGCCGCAATTGTTCGAAAACCTGACTGACGGAAGCCGAATCAAGGAGAATCTCATTCTGCATCCAACTCAGATGCTGATTGATGTCGGTGTTTTGGGGATCTGTTGGCGAGTTTTCTTCCAGAATGCTGAATTGATTCTTTTTAATAAACACAGTTTTGGCGTCCGAAGAATCGGCATGCCGCAGCGAAACAAGTCCCTCTTTAACAGCGACTTTGACAGTATGACTCGATTCCCAGGCGCGAATATTAAATGTCGTTCCCAACACCTGGACATGTGCTTGGTTGGCATTCACAATAAACGGTTTACGAGGATTGTGCGCCACCTCAAAATAGGCTTCGCCCTTGAGATGCACCACGCGTTCATCCGCAAATGTCTCCGGATAGCGCAGGTAGCTTCCCGAATCCAGGACAATTCGTGTGCCGTCGTTTAGCTGCAACGTGTGCCGCTGTCCATTCGGGACCCGGATTTCCGAGTATTGAACGGTTTGTTCTGTTGTTAACACGTTGCTGTAAAAGTAAAGTGACGCCGGCACAATGAGCAGCAAGATGACCGCGAATGCATAGACAAAAGAACGTCGCGATGCACGGCGGTTCCTGGCATGTTGATATAAAGCTTGCCTCGCCGCATTTTCTTTATAATGCAACCGTCTCTGAAAATCCTTCCACATCTCATCAGCCGATGTCGGCTCGATCAGATTTGCATCATGCTCCCATATCGTTTTCATCTGAGATATATCTTTGGCAAACTCGGAATCGGATTCAATCTTTTTGGTAAGATTTTCGAATTGTTTGCTTTTTTTACCTCCCAAAAAGCGGGCAATCAATCGAAATCTTTTGTTTCCTCTCACAGAGAAATCCCTTGTTTTTATAGGCGTATTGTGTCTGGGCGATCTTTATAAGTACAATGCTCAAGAAATCAATTCCCCTTACAAATTTTTTCAGTTTGCTCAAAAAAAGTGAAATTATAATGTGCAGTAAAGTATCAAGAAGAAGATGAAAGAAAAGAGGATAATTTTTTGCGCAAAAACACCAGGGCCCGGCCGATTTGCGTTTCTACGGTCTTGACCGATATACCTTGTATTTTGGCTATGTCTTTGTAGGAAAGATCGTCAAAACGGCTCATGCAAAAGATGATTCGGCATTTTTCCGGCAACTCGAAAATGGCTGCCTTATAAGCCTCATCGAGTTCCTTGCCCATATATGTTGCTTCCGGCGAGTCAGAAATAACCTCTGATTTCTGTTGTTGATATCTTTGCCTCACCTCATGTTTGCGAAGAAGCATCAGGCATGTATTTTTGGCCATTTTGTAAAGGTAGGCTTTTTCATGATCCGGCGTTTTAAATGTGGGGTTTTGGTTCCATATTTTGAGGAAAACTTCCTGGACGATATCTTGAGCTGCTTCCATATCCCCCACATAATAAAAAGCAAATCTCACAAGATTTTGACAATGTTGTTTATAAAAGTGTTCAAAATTATTCATGTTATGGATAAACGGTCGCTTCTATCGGTCAAATGTCAAGTGAACTTGATCAATATCTTGTTTTTGCCCACAAATATCAATATTTAATTTTCTGGCGGGTTTGCAGGCTTGCTTTCCAACAAAGATCGACATATTCGAACATTATCCTTGTATTCATGTCGTGCAAGTTTTAACTTTGCTATTATTGGCCATCAGAAAAAGGAAGCAACAATGAAAATATATCAGACGATAGCTATTTTGACTGCATGTTTTCTGCCCCTCGTTGCGCTCGCACAACATAAAATAGAGCCCGTACGCATTGGCATTCACGGCCTCACCCACTCGCATGTACACGGACTTTGGGGCAGAGAGAACAAGGGCGATATCCAACTGGTCGGCATTGCCGAATCCAACCGGGAATTGGCCGAACGTTATGCGGAACGATATGGGATCGACACCTCTTTATTATTTGAGGATCTGCCGACCATGCTGGCGGAAACTCGTCCGGAGGCGGTGCTGGCATTCAACAGCATTTACGGTCATCTCGAGACCGTACAGGCCTGCGCGCCGCTGGGCATTCATGTGATGGTGGAAAAACCGCTGACCTATCGAATGGATCATCTGCAGGAGATGCTGGCGCTTGTGGAGCAATACAACATCCTAT
Organism: uncultured Cytophagia bacterium; assembly: GCA_964414825.1. Taxonomy (GTDB): domain Bacteria; phylum Zhuqueibacterota; class Zhuqueibacteria; order Residuimicrobiales; family Krinioviventaceae; genus CAYPZM01. The sequence continues at coordinate 2,401 of CAYPZM010000391.1, forward strand.
TGCTCACCAATTATGAAACCACGTGGTACCCGACAGTTCATGAAACTTTTCGCCTGGTGCACGACGAAAATGCTATCGGCGAAATTAGAAAAATTGTGGTCATGGACGGTCATCCCGGGCCAAAAGAGATTGGCGTCAATAAAGAGTTTCTCGAGTGGCTGACCGATCCTGTGGGCAACGGCGCCGGCGCGCTGGTCGATTTTGGCTGTTACGGCGCCAATCTGGCCACCTGGCTCATGCGCGGCGAAAAACCGCAAACCGTCACAGCAGTGACGCAGCAGATAAAACCGGATGTTTATCCCAAAGTCGATGATGAAGCGACGATTTTGCTGACCTATCCCGGCACCCAGGTAATCATCCAGGCCTCGTGGAACTGGCCATTCAATCGCAAGGACATGGAAGTTTATGGCCAGAGCGGTAAAATTTATCAGCAGAACAAGTACGAGATGCAAGCGCGTTTTGTCGGAGACAATTCGGATGTGAAGAAAAATCTGCCGGAGCGACCTCATCCGTATAATGATCCGTTTGGCTATTTGGCTGCTGTGCTGCAAGGACGCATAAATCCGCTGGACAATAACCTTTCTTCTCTTGAAAACAATCGGATCGTCGTGGAAATATTGGCGGCTGCCATCAAGAGTGCGCAAGCCGGTGACACCGTCAATTTGAATGAATGAGAAAGTTTGACCTGGAGAAGCTCATGATTATGTCTTTTCGATCTCTTTTTCTGATGTTTTCACTCCTGTTGCCCCTGCATTCGCAAGCCGCGCTAGCTGCCAAAATACCCGATTGGCCGCTCCGAGTTGTGACAACGGAAATTGTCCCGAATGTCCGTAAAGCCTGGTTGGTCGATCAATCCGGCGATCCTTTTTTATGGATCGGCGATACGTGCTGGTTTCTGACCTTTAAAATTTCTGACGACGATATCTTGCATTATCTCGACAATCGTGCCGCAAAGGGCATTTCTGTCGTGCAATGCATGCTTTTGCCCTGGGCGCGCGAGGGCGACGATAAGTGGTTCGGCGAAACACCATTTCACGAGCAACAATTCGACAAGCCGAATGAGACCTACTGGCAGCACGTCGATTTTGTTGTGCAGGCTGCCAAAGAACGCGGCATCACGTTGTGTATGGCATTGGCCTGGAACGGCTGCTGCGGCGAAGGGTGGAATGACATCCTGCGAAATGAATACCACAGCAACAACGATTATGAGCCGCTCAAAAACTATGCCCAATTTGTCGGTGAGCGCTATGGTGAAACTGGAAATGTCATCATTTTTCTGGGAGGAGACAGCAGTGAAAACCGCGATATTTTTCGGTTTATGGCCATCGAGTTAAAAACGGTCGCGCCGGATATTCTGATCGCGCACCATCCCAGCAGTTGGTACGGTCACGAGGACACCTATGGCATCAAAAGCGCGACCTCGCTGGATGAGCATGGACAGGGCGATTATCTCGATATCAGTTGGACGTATACCTATTGGCCAAACCAAAACAATCGCGCGCATTCGCATCCCTATTATCTCAATCATTTGGAATGGAATCGCAATCAAAAGGTGCCGGAAGTTGTCTCTCAAGTGCGGCCGTTTTTATTGGGCGAAAGCGGTTACGAAAACGAGCGCAGTTCCGAGCTGCACCGTATTCGCCGATTGATGCACTGGAATATCATATGCGGTGGCATTGGCCACGGTTTTGGCAACGGCTCGATTTGGAAATTGGCCGAAGATTGGAAAGATCAACTCGACTCGCCGGGTTCAACAGCTTTGGGTCATTTTGACGAGATTTACAGTCGTTATGAATGGTGGAAACTTGTGCCGGAGCAGCCCAAAGATGAATTTTTCGTTGGCGAGCCGCTGCGCATTGAGGGAGGCGAAACGTTTATTCTGTCGGGACAAGAGATGTACGATAACGTCTTGAGCCTGGATGAACAGCGCGGTGCGAAATTCGTTGCAGGCGCAAAATCACCGGATGGTGATTTGATGATGGCGTATTTCCCGCATGATTATAGCAAAGACGGCGTCGAAATCGATATGACTGTATTTTCAGGCCCTATGCGTGCATTCTGGGTCGATCCGCAAACTGCTGAAACGAATATAATCAATGGCTCTCCCTTAAAAAATCGCGGCACGCAACTATTCTCGCCACCGGGGAAAAATAGTTTCGGCGATAACGACTGGATACTTGTTTTAGAAAGCCAATAACTTGTTTATCACACATTTACCCTAAAACCAGAGGAGAAGTGGATATGAACACTCTTAAATCTATGTCAATTGTTGTTTTTGCGCTGTGCATTTTTGTCGGAAGCGGATTTGCTCAGGAAAATCTTTATGAATCCAAAGGCTACACCTCTCTGTTCAACGGCAAAGATCTGTCCGGCTGGGTCATTCCTGAAGGTGATAACGGCCACTGGTCTGTGATCGATGGCGTTATCGATTATGATGCGCGCTCCGAAGCCGAAGGGGATAAGAATTTGTGGAGCGAGAAAGAATTTGCGGATTTTGAATTACACATCGAATGGCGCTTTAAAGGCTACGGCGATCATTTGTTCAGTCGGCCTATTATTCTGCCGAGTGGCGATCTGGCGCGCGATTCCGAAGGTAATGTCGTGAACGAACTGGTGCCCAACTCCGACTCTGGAATCTTGCTTAAAGGGGCGGGACAAACCAACCTCTGGTGTTGGCCGGTGGGATCAGGAGAATTGTGGTCCGTGCGCAATAACAAGGAGCTGCCCCCGGAAGTGCGCGCTGCCGCGGTGCCCAAAGAAAACGCGGACCAGCCGGTGGGTGAGTGGAATGCATTCGACAT
>CAYPZM010000392.1:0-5188 GCA_964414825.1 uncultured Cytophagia bacterium
GCGGCAATTATGGCCGCTGGTTTGGCGAACATCGTTCTGTGGGCATTGACCGTATTCGCGAAAAACGGCCGGATATGCACGCCTGGGTCACTTCCACCTCATGGTCAAAAATGGATGCCGATAATTTAAAAGAGCATCACGGCAATATTTACACTGCCAAAGTCAACGGCATCATTCCGTGGGCTGGCATTCAGCGCCCGGCCAAATGGGTCGGCGGCGATCCGAATCCCGGTTGCGCCATCAACATAAATGAAGCGGGCGATTATACCGTGCGCCGTGGCTATTACTATTACAAGCAGGTAAGCCGCGCAGGTCTACCCGGCATGGGTGTAGCCAAAACTATGGCTATGGATTCGGAGCTCGCTATCATCGGCTTTTCCCGCAACGGCACGGACAATCCTGATGCTTTTGTCGTAATCAATATTGGCAAACAGGATAAGGACATCGCTGCTATCGTGTTGGGCGGCGAAAGCAAAACCTACACCGCGTTTCGTACCACGGACGACGAAACCGATTTGTATTCACCCATCGGCACGTTTAACCTGGAAAACAATGACGTACTGATATACACAGCGCCGGCGCGCTCGGCAACGACGTTTTTTGCAGAATAATTCAATCGCGACCTGGAGACGCGATTCATCGCGTCTCCAGATTTTACTGTACACCAGCGTCAAATGTTTTTGATCGCGTGTGAGTCCCCCATCATTTCCGCCAAAACCAACATGCTGCCAAAATAAAAGTTGGGCTAGTCTTTTCAATTCTTTATATTCCACTCACGCGGACACAAAACAGACATATTTTAATCACAAAAACGTCGAATCAATTCGAGGACAGAGTTTTTTAGCGTTGGTTTTCAATCCTCTGCCACGGCTCATAACGTGACACGCTGGTTTTCAGCTTTCGAACCTTGGACCGGATTCGCAGGACTTTAATTTGGGAGCTCGTTTACGAATGAAACTTTTAATGTTATTCTTACTGCTCGCTCTAACGGCGAATGCGGCATCACAAATTGTCATTAACGAAATTATGTACAACAGCGACGGCATCGATGTTGAATTTGTTGAGCTTTATAATGCATCCGGCCAAAGCATGAACTTGAATGGCTGGAGCATTCTCGATGATAATGACACACACACCCCCTGCCTTTTAAATGGCACGCTCAATGCCGGTTCGTATTGGGTGGTAGTTGGTGATCGGGCATTGTTTGACGCCACTTATCCCGGCGTAACCAATGTTAACTCGAACACGTTTGATCCAAATGGCACCGGATGGGCATTGGGCAATAATGGCGATGCGGTGCGGTTGTTTGACACCGGCGGCGCGCTGCATGACAGTGTTGCCTATAACGATGGCGGTGCGTGGCCAGGAAATGCGGATGGCAACGGGCCTTCACTCGAGCTGCTGCACCCAAGTTTGGACAACGCCCTTCCCGCAAGCTGGGACCCCAGCGTAGTGGATGGCGGCACTCCGGGCACCCAAAATAGCGTGTACACCACCAATGTTGCCCCTGTGTGCAAGGATGGTGAACGCGCCATTGCACTTCCGCAGAGCACGGATAATGTGCGCGTGACGGTTTTGGCCTACGACATTGAAGGTTTGGAAAAGGTCGAACTGTTTGTGGATGCAGGTGCCGGTTATGAGCCCATTCCCATGTTTGATGATGGCTCGCACGGCGACGCCCAGGCCAGCGATTCGTTATTCACCGGCACTATTCCGGCGCAATCCAATAGCACGTTGGTGAAATATTATGCAGTCGCTACTGATAATATTGGTCAAACCGATCCCTGGCCCAATAATGCACCTGAAGAATATCACGCCTATACCGTCGGATACACGCCGCCCGACTTGCGCATTACCGAAGTCTGTGCCCTGAATAATTCCATTATTACCGATGAGGCCGGAGAGTATGAGGATTGGTTTGAAATTTACAATGCCGGAAGCTCGACCGTAAACCTGGGCGGTATGTATGCAAGTGACCTGCTCAATTCCACAAAAACGTTTGAATTGCCGGCCTACGTGTTAGCGCCCGGCGCTTATGTGTTGTTATGGGCGGATAATGACGAAGATCAGGGTCCGCTGCATACCAATTTTCGCCTCACCTCCGACGGCGAGTCCATCGCCCTGTTTGAAACCATTCACCATGGTAATGTAATAATTCACGGCTGGAAATTTGGATTGATGAGCGCCGATGTTTCCATGGGTTATAAAACATTGGATGCCACAGCCCCGGACTATCTCGCATCTCCAACCCCCGGAAGCAGCAACGAGAGCAGCGCCTATTTTTCACCGGTCTGTATTAACGAATTTCAATCCACCAGCGATTTTGGCGGTCCGGATGACTGGATTGAAATCTACAATCGTGGAACCCAGCCATTTGATCTCTCCGGCTGTTTTTTGTCGGACGAACGCGCCAACAACACCAAATGGACGTTTCCCAATGACACGTTTTTGCAAGCCGGAGCATTTTTACTGGTTTATGAAGATGCTTTGGGCTTTGGATTGGCCTCCGAAGGTAACGATGTGATTATGTTAACGGCCCCGGATAGCAGCACGGGTCTCGATTTTTACGATTTTGACGCACAAGAGCCTGACAAAAGTGAAGGCCGCCTGCCCGATGGCAGCAGCGTGTGGCAACGCTTTAAACCGGCAACACCGGGCGAATCCAATAAAAACAGTGCTGCTGTTAAGGATGAACCTGTTATCGTACCCGGAAATTTGCAGTTGTTTGCAAACTATCCAAATCCGTTTAATCCGGAAACGCAAATTTCTTTTATGCTGCCCGCGACAGACCATGTCACGCTGAACATCTATGACATCACTGGTCGCAAGGTGGAAACATTAGTGGACAAAAGCATGACATCCGGCAAACACACAGTGTCGTGGAATGCAGCCGGATATGCCAGCGGAACATTCTTGTACGTTTTGGAAACGGGAAATCACATGCTGGTTCGCACCATGGTGCTGATCAGATAGGTCGTATGACTATTTGTAGTACACATAAAGGTGTGCTACAAATTTTGTTAGATCAAATAACCACAATTGGCTGACTTGACCGGCATGACCATTTTTTTCTTGACTAAAAAGTCATTTCTTTGTACCATAACGAAATTTTTGCGCAACTCTATTACGAAAAATCACCTATTCTTTTTTGCAAGGCCCTCACGAAAACACGGGGCAAAAAAAATCATGAACTTTTTTACATTATGTTGCATTTAATCGTTACATCTTTGCGCTCGAAAGGAGGTGATGTGCCGCGCGTCTGTCGCAAAACGGTTCTGGTTTGTAAAGTAGATGCGTTCATGTGCTGTATACTCGTTTATTTCTGCTTAATATAACCTTAATTTTTAGCCTTGCATAAATAGTATTTTTTTTTAACTTTCAAAGTTAACCAAGGCCACAATAGTAAAAAGCTCATCTACATAATCAAACCACAGAAAGGACGGATGCAATTCGTGCGAATGGGTTGCTTCTCAAGTTATTGTTTTAACAAGATGTCTATGTCCTTCCTCAAGAGCTGAGCCTTCTTGAGAATCCTTTATCCTGCGAATGAAGGAGAATCAAGAATGCCAAGTCTGCAGGCATTTGAATCAACATCAACAAAACAGCAACTTGAATCAATTCGCGCATATTTTATTTAAACCATGTTACAAAATAAAAAAGAGAAGTTTAAAGGAACCAAGGGAAAAGATATGAAGAGTCCAAAAGTAATGTCCAGCTTTTTGATCGTCTCCATTCTCCTCACATTTGGCGCAACAAGCCTGTTTGCCCAATCTGGTAAACTCTCAGGCAAGGTCCTGGATAAAGAAACCGGCGAACCTTTACCGGGAGCGAATGTGACGATCGTTGGCACCAACATGGGTGCGGCTGCCTCTTTGGAAGGAGACTATTTTATCATCAATGTCCCTCCCGGCGGCTATGATGTTCGAGCCCAATTTATGGGTTACGATGTCACAACAGTTACCAATGTAACAGTTAATGTGAACCGTACAACCAATGTGGATTTTAAACTCAACCCGGCCATTATTGAAGGCCAGGAAGTTGTGGTTGAAGCATCAAAAATTGTGCAGAAAAAAGACCAGACCAGCTCGATTCGTAACGTCGGATCGGAAACCATGGATATTCTACCCGTCGAATCTGTCGGCGCTGTGGTTAACTTGCAAGCTGGTGTGGTTGCCGGCCACTTTCGTGGTGGACGTTCAAACGAAGTTAACTATATGATTGACGGCATGCAGGTCACTAGTGCTTTTAGCAGCCAAGGTCAATCTGTTAACGTACAGGCCGATGCGGTTGAAGAGGTTGAGGTCATCAAAGGAACCTTTAACGCCGAATACGGTCGCGCCATGAGCGGAATTGTAAACGCGGTCACGAAAAGTGGCGGCAGCTCCTTTCATGGTTCCGCATCCGCATTTTTAGGAAATTACCTAACCACCCACGATGATATTTTCATCGGTTTGGAACCCGGTGACATTACACGTCGCCAGGATTACCGTATGCAGTTAAGCGGTCCGATAGTGTCGGACAAGTTGTCGTTTTTTGTGGATTATCGCCATGAAAACAACAAGGGCGAACACAATGGCATTCGTTTGTTTCTACCGGATGACCGCAGTTTTTTTAACACCGCCGACAGCACACAGTGGTACTCGCAACGTAGCGGTGACAGCTCCTATGTTCCTATGAACTGGGGTACCAATCACAACTTTACCGGTAAACTCACATGGTCGGCATCGCGCGACATTAAACTTCAAGGATTGTATATCTACAATCAGGGCGAAGGTCAAGGCTACAGCCATGGTCATAAATTCAGACCGGATGGACGCAATGTCGGTCGTGGAACCTCACAGATGTTTGCATTAACCGTGAACCATATGTTAACGCAACGTCTGTTCTATGAAGCCAAGTTTAGATATACCAACGACGAGGGTTCTTCCTATCTCTTTGAGAATCCGCTGGACCCACGGTATCTTCATGATCTGTATAACAATAGTAGTGGGCCCGGTGCGTATTTTGGTGGCCAGGACAAGGGTCATAGCATTTCTGAATCTAATGAGATTCAGGCAAAAATTGATATGACCTGGCAGTTGCACAAAAACCACAGCATTAAGACGGGTGCCGACTTTATTCAAAATGATTTTTATAACGAAAGCAAAAGCATCCGGAACTGGTATGAATTGTACGATCCGGCAAATGC
>CAYPZM010000393.1:0-5148 GCA_964414825.1 uncultured Cytophagia bacterium
ATATTTTCTGTTGTATTTTGTTAAAATTTTTCTATATTCCTGATTCGAATTCATAAAGAAAGTACCTTAGGATGAATAGAATGCATGATAGTTTAGTTCGGATTGCCACCTTGGGGATTCGTGCGTCCGTTCGTCCTGTCCTATCGATTATTCGACTATCCTTGCTATCTTCTCTATTGCTACTCAATGTAGTAGTACTCGTAATTCTATAAGTTATCCCACACCTCACAATTTCTTGTTATTCGATCGAGGTAAAGGGCCTGAATCAGGATCTTTAAAAATTTGTAACATTTTATGTATAACATAGCAGACACAATTTTTCAAACAAACGCTCAAATGCCGCAAAATAGCCGCATCGGCGGAATTTGCCAAACGAAAGGATCTGCCGCATGAGATCAGATACCGTTAAAAAAGGTGTGGAACGCGCGCCGCATCGCAGTTTGTTTCGCGCTACTGGATTAAAGGACGATGATTTCGACAAACCGTTTATCGGAATTTGCAATTCATACATCGACCTCATCCCCGGTCACGTGCATTTGCAGGAGTTTGGACGCAAAGTCAAAAAAGCAGTGCGCGCGGCCGGCGGCGTGCCGTTCGAATTCAACACCATTGGTGTGGATGACGGTATTGCCATGGGCCACATCGGCATGCGCTACAGCCTGCCGTCGCGCGAGCTCATTGCCGATTCCGTGGAAACCGTGGCCACCGCGCATCAGCTCGATGGCCTGGTGTGCATTCCCAACTGCGATAAAATCGTGCCCGGCATGTTGATAGGCGCGGTGCGCATCGACATCCCCACGATTTTTATCTCCGGCGGCCCCATGGCGGCCGGTAAAACACCTACCGGCGAAAAGGCGGATCTCATTTCCGTGTTTGAAGGCGTGGGACAAATGAAAACCGGCGGCATAACCGAAGCGGAGTTGATTGCTCTGGAGAAAGCCGCGTGCCCGACCTGCGGCAGTTGTTCCGGCATGTTCACCGCCAACAGCATGAACTGTTTGTGCGAAGCCCTTGGCTTGGCCTTGCCCGGCAACGGCACGGTGCTGGCCGTGGATCCCAAACGCGATGAACTTATCGCTCAAGTCGGCGAGCGCATTTTAGACCTGGTTGAAAAAGACACCAAACCCTCCGATTTGCTAAATACCGAATCGTTTCATAACGCCTTTGTGCTCGATTTGGCCATGGGCGGCTCGACGAATACGATTTTGCACACCTTCGCCATTGCCAACGAAGCCGGCATCGATCTCAAGCTGGAGGATTTGAACACGCTGGCCGATAATGTGCCCTATATTTGCAAAGTCTCTCCGGCCACGCCGGATGTGCATATTGAAGACGTGGATCGCGCCGGTGGCATTTCGGCGATTTTAAAAGAGTTGTCCCGTAAACCGGGATTGTTAAATCTGGATCGCCCAACGGTTTCCGGAAAAACATTGGGCGAAAATATCAAAAACGCAGACATTCAAGACAACGCAGTGATTCGCACGGTTAAAGACCCCTATTCGGCCAAAGGCGGCTTGTCGGTGCTGTTTGGCAATTTGGCGCCACACGGCAGCGTCGTCAAAACCGGTGCGGTGCACGCGGACATGTGGGATTTTGCCGGGCCGGCGCGCATTTTCGACTCGGAAAATGATGCGATTGAGGCGATTTACGGCGGCACCATCAACAAGGGCGACTGCGTTGTCATTCGATATGAAGGACCCAAGGGCGGACCGGGCATGCCGGAAATGCTGTCGCCCACCAGCGCTGTAATGGGGCGCGGTTTGGGAAGCTCGGTGGCGCTCATTACCGACGGCCGTTTTTCCGGCGGCACCCGCGGCGCCTGTATCGGGCATGTGAGTCCCGAAGCCGCGGCCGGCGGTCCGATTGCCGCGCTGCGCGAAGGTGACACCATTCGCATCAATCTGCACGAACGCACGTTAAATGTGGATTTGTCGGATGAAGACATTCAGGCCCGACTGGACGCACTGCCGCCGTTTGAACGAAAAATCAAGCGCGGGTGGTTGTCGCGGTATGTGCAGCATGTGACCTCGGCGAACACCGGAGCGGTAATGCAGTAGCTGGTAGCTAGTAGCATTTAGCTGTTAGCTAAAAGACTTTATCGTTATGGCAAAAAACAACCGAGCGTTTAATAGTACTCTCGTTCCGCCGCTCTGCGGCGGAATGCCGTGTGGGCGCTCCGCGTCCAGGAAATTTAAAACGTAATATGATGCTTTTTCAAATACGTGTATTATTAATCATCGCTTTCAGCTAAAAGCTAACAGCTAATAGCCAAAAGCTAACTTTACGAGAAGGCTTATGGATAAACATAAAAAACATCTGACCGGCGCCGAGATATTTTTCGAATGTCTCCGGCGCGAAAATGTCGAATATATATTTGGCTATCCCGGCGGTGCGGTGCTGCCGATTTACGATACGTTGTACGATGTTGATTTTTTACAGCACATTTTGGTACGCCACGAGCAGGGCGCCACGCATGCGGCCGAAGGCTATGCCAAAGCCTCGGGTAAACCCGGCGTGGTTCTGGTCACATCAGGTCCCGGCGCCACCAACACGGTGACCGGCATTGCCGACGCCTATATGGACTCGATTCCGCTCGTCGTCTTTACCGGACAGGTGAACAGCGCCTTGATCGGCAATGATGCGTTTCAGGAAGCGGACACAACCGGCATCACTCGTTCGATCACCAAATGGAGCGCGCTGGTGAAACGCGTGGAAGAGCTGGCGCCGACGATTCGCAAGGCGTTCCACATCGCCACAACCGGCCGCCCCGGCCCCGTGGTTGTGGATATTTGCAAAGACGCGGTGCAAAACAAAGGCGAGTTTAATTATCCCGATGAAATCAATTTGCTCGGCTACAAACCGCAGCTCAAAGGCCACCCGGTCAGCATTCAAAAAGCGGCGGATGCCATCAAACGCGCCAAACGGCCGTTGATCTACGCCGGCGGCGGCGTCATTTTATCGAATGGTGGCGAACAGCTCAAAGAGTTTGCTCATAAAACCGGTATTCCGGTAACCTTGACGCTGCACGGACTGGGCGGCTTTCCCGGCACCGATCCGCAATTTCTCGGAATGCTAGGCATGCATGGCACCTACACGGCAAATATGGCTACGAACGAATGCGACTGCCTGATCGCCATTGGCGCGCGATTTGACGACCGCGTTACCGGCAAGTTGGATGCGTTTGCCGCCAATGCCATCAAAATTCATATTGATGTCGATCCGTCGTCCATCAATAAAAATATTCAGGTGAATTATCCGATTGTGGGCGATGTGCGCGAAATCCTCACCGATCTGAATCAACATTTTGATGAAAAAATGGATTTAGACGAGTGGTGGGGCAAGCTGAACGAATGGAAAGCCGCATGTCCCCTCGAGCTGCCGGACGAGGACGGCTTTTTGCGTCCACAGCCCATCTTGCGTGGCATTTCGGAACGTGTTGGTGGCAACGCCGTGGTTACAACCGATGTCGGCCAAAACCAAATGTGGGCGGCGCAGTATATTTTGTACGACAATCCGCGTTCGCACATCACCTCCGGCGGTTTGGGCACCATGGGATTTTCCCTGCCCGCGGCGGTTGGCGCGGCGTTCGCCGTCAAAGATCGTCCGGTGATTTCCATTTCGGGTGACGGCGGATTTCAGATGAATATTCAGGAATTGATCACTGCCGCGTTCTACAAGCTGCCAATCAAGTTCATCATTTTCAACAACAGCTATTTGGGGATGGTGCGACAATGGCAGGAACTGTTTCACGCGTCGCGCTTTTCATATACGGACTTGTCGCACAGCAACCCCGATTTTGTCACCGTGGCCAAAGGCATGGGTTGCAAGGCGTGGCAAATCTCCAAACCAGCCGAGGTGGATGACGCAATCGATTGGCTTTTCAGCACAAACGATGGCCCGGTGGTTTTGGAGGTCATTACCGTAAAAGAAGAAATGGTCTTTCCGATGGTCCCCAGCGGCGCCGCAGTCAGCGAGATGATGTTGAAGCGTTTGGACCCGGAAAAGTTTGATGTTTAAAAGAAAACCGGATGCGTGAATTCGTGTATCCCTGCCGAGGTTGTCGAAAAACTAAAATAGTGACCTAACAAGGCGTCACCTGTGGAGCAGAGAAAGATCGTAATTCTATATTTATCTGAATTCCAAGACAATTTTTAAACCCTTATGTGACTCCTTGTTGTGGTAATTTTTTGGCTTTCCCGACAGTCTCGACAGGGTTTTTCAACGGTATCGCCACGTTTCTCGCAACATTATAACATGAGGCAAACTATGAAAAAAACCTTGTTCGAAAAAGTATGGGAGAATCACGTTGTTGTGCAAGAGGACACTTCGCCGGCTGTCTTGTACATCGACTTGCAATTGGTACACGAGGTCACCTCGCCGCAGGCGTTTCAGGGACTGCGCAATAAAGGATTGCGCGTGCGCCGGCCGTCGCAAACCGTGGCGACCATGGATCACTCGATTCCCACCACCGATCTGTCCATGCCGATTCAGGATAAAATTGCCCTGGCGCAATTGGAGCAGTTGGAGAAAAATGTTGCCGAGTTTGGCATTCCGTTATACGGCTGGAAAAGCGACAACCGCGGTGTAGTGCACGTGATTGGCCCGGAAATGGGGCTCACGCAGCCCGGCATGACCATTGTGTGCGGCGACAGCCATACGGCCACGCACGGCGCGTTTGGTGCGTTGGCGTTCGGCATCGGCACCAGTGAGGTGGAACACGTGCTGGCCACGCAAACCTTGCTGCAGAGCAAGCCGAATACCATGAAAGTCGAAATTAATGGCACGTTGCACGACGGCGTGACCGCCAAAGATATTATCCTCGCTCTGATCGCAAAAATCGGTGTCGGCGGCGGCACCGGGCACGTGATCGAGTACACCGGCTCGGCCATTCGCGCTCTTTCCATGGAAGGCCGCATGACCGTTTGTAACATGAGCATCGAAGGCGGAGCGCGCGCCGGCATGATTGCTCCGGACGACACCACCTACGAATATATAACCGGACGCAAGTTCGCTCCCAAGGGTGCATACTGGGACGCTGCCCTGGCCGCCTGGAAACAACTGCCGACAGATGAAGGCGCGGTTTACGACAAAACCGTCGAATTGAACGCCGATGAATTGACGCCAATGATCACCTTTGGCACCACTCCC
>CAYPZM010000394.1:0-5144 GCA_964414825.1 uncultured Cytophagia bacterium
ACGAGAATCCACAGGGCCGAGATATTGGCGCCAATAGCAACGACCCACATAGTGGCGGCATGCACTTTTTTGGAAAGACGATTCCAACCAAAAATCCACACGCCGAGAAATGTCGATTCAAGGAAAAAGGCCAGCAGCGCTTCGATGGCCAGCGGGGCGCCGAAAATATCGCCCACAAAGCGCGAGAATTCCGACCAGTTCATGCCAAACTGGAATTCCATCACAATACCGGTCACCGTTCCTAAAGCAAAGTTGATGAGAAACAATTTGCCCCAAAATTTGGTCATACGTTTGTAGACCTCGTTGCTGCTGCGCACATACATGGTTTCCATTATGGCCACGACAATCGACAGCCCGAGTGTGAGTGGAACGAAAAAAAAGTGATACACGGTTGTAACACCAAATTGCAATCTGGCAAGTGTCAAGGCATCCATGCCACCTCCGTAAAAATGGTTGCGACTATTCTGACTGCGGTTTAGCTGATTTTAACTGAGCATCGTAAAATGCCACATCCAACAAGGTTTTGGATTTGAATTTTTCCAAAAGCTGTCGTTCTTGCTCTTCAAAAAAAGTGTGCAGATGACAATTGTCTTCCATGGGACAGTGATGGCCTTCTGCGAGGCATTCATTCAACCGAGAATCGAACCCCATGGCCAGGAGCACATCAAACACCGATGTTTGATCCGGCGGTTGCGTCAAATAAACGCCGCCGTCTTTGCCCTGAACGGTTCCGATAATATTTTGAGATTTTAAGCGATAAACAATTTTTGTGGTAAAGGGTCGAGAAAGGTAAAGCAGAGAAGCAATACGGGAAATGGGTACCAATCGTTGATTAAAATGACTGGCAAGGTAGGCACAAATACGCAGGGCGTAATCGTATTCTCGTTTGATAAGCGTGTTCATCTTCTTTTCTTCTATTGCATAACTATACCTGTTGAGTATAATTTAAGATTAATTCTGAACAACTGCAAACGATTTTTGGGTAATGAAAGACTATATGATCTGACAAAATTTGGAGAAACACGGATGGTCACAGAGATTGTTGAAAAACTAGAAAAGTAACAGAACAAGGGATCACGCCAGATAGCAAGAATTGGGTGTAAGTTTATATTTATCTGGCTACTCAGACAATGTCTATTTCAACAGGCTCACAGTGGCACAACTAATAAACGAGTCGCATTTGAAAAAAACGCCCCTCAACCGGAGCGCTTAATGGGGGTTTCTATTGTTGCGATACGGATTCTATCTTTTCTGCTAATTTAAAGTCATTCTCGGTCAATCCCCCTTCACTATGTGTAGAGAGCGTAATGGTGACATTATTCCAGGAATGGATTAAGATATCGGGATGATGATCCGCCTCTTCGGCCAGCTCGCCCACTCGATTGACAAACTGCAAGGCGTCGCGAAAATTTTCCAACACATAATTTTTGGTAATTTCTTTGTCGATGCGTTCCCAATTCGGCATACGATCCAGCCGACGTTCCACTTCATCATTGGGTAGTAAAGCCATAGTTCCTCCTATCGATTTATATATCTTTTACAACAAAACAACTTGACTTTTATTTCAGTGGTTCGATGGAGGAGAGTCCTGAATGAATCCACCGTGTTGGCCGCAGATATAACAGGGATCCGCAGTGATGTGTTCGCCGCAAATCAAGCACTTGTGGCCCTGTTTGCGGATGGAAAAAACCCATCGTAACGAAGTGAGTGCTGAGGATTGCGATTGGGTTATAAATATTACCATGCCAAGCAGGTAAATCCCAAATGCAACCGGGAAAATAGTTTTTAGGGAAAAGAGATCGCCAATGGCGCCGAACAGGTATCCGGCCAGCAAAATACCGAGGTCAAAAATGCCATAATAGATGCTGAACAAGGCGCCGCGGTTGGCATACGATGTATTGTCCGCCACCAGTGCCACCATACTCGGCTGTTGCGAGCCGTAGCCAAATCCGTATAAAAACGCGGCCAGAATGAGTATCGGCAGCGTTGTCGCCTGTCCAATGACCAGAACGGATGCGGCAATAATAAAAGAGGCGATGGCGATGGCAATGCCGCGACCAAAATCATCGGCGATTTTGCCGGCAACAATTCGCACCATCAAAACCGACATGGAAAACACCAGAAAAAAGATGCCGGAATTGAGTCTGCTGTATTCTCGCAAAAACACGGGCAAAAAGATGACAATGCCGCCATGCACCAAGGCAATGATGAGAAGAAAAAATACCGGCACAAAAAACCAGCGCTGTATAGCAGTTTTATAAACAGCTTCGGTGCGTTTGCTGCCGTGCTCCGGATGCTGGACATTTTGAATAACCACAAGTGAAACAATGGACAATGTGGCCAAAATAGAATTTAACCAAAACACATGCGTAATGCCATACTGCTCATAAAAATAACTGGAGCATAACGGACCCAATCCAAAACCGAGATAATTGGCCACGCCAATGATCCCCATAATTCGTCCGCGATTTTGTGGGCTGGTCAAATCGGAAATCAACACAATGGAGGCAGTGGTAAATGCAGCCAGGCCCGAGCCGTGCAAAATCCGAACGAAAAGCAAAAGATTAATGTCTCGAAAAATCAGATACAAATAGGATGAACCCGCCAGAGAAATAGCGCCATACAGTAGCGTCCACTTGCGAGTTTTTCGATCCAAAATCCAACTGGTAATAGGGCGAAACAACAGCACACCAATGGGAAAAGCGCTCATTACCGATCCGACTTGCAGATTGGATGCGCCGAGATTTTTCAAATATAACGGCAGCACCGGCAAATATGCGGTAAAGCTGGCGAACACAAAAAAAGTGGACAGCGATACTGCCCACAAGTTTTTTCGATTCGTGGAACTCAAATTCACTACCTTAAAAGGAGATAGGGTTCAAACTGACTCTTTTCAACGCCGGGAACTTTTCCCCCCTGTGCGATAACAATTCGACGCGCTAAAATGTTTCGAATGACCCCTTTGAAAAGACCAAATCAATGACATACACGGCGGCGCCGGAATGTGCATCCAGCCCACCCATAATCTCTTCGATGCCTTCAACAAGCGGTTTCACTTGATTTTCCGCCACAATGGCGGTTATGGTTTTGCTTTCGTGGCCGTGTTCGCCCAAAAAATCGAGAAAATCGGCAAACAACGGTACGCGAGAAAGCACGCCGCGCATGCCGCTAGAGCTGGTAACACTGGCGCCGCGTACGCCGAGTTCGAGAAACAGTTGCGCCACATCATCCAAAAATTGCATGTCATACAACACCAGGGTGAACAACTGCCGCTTTCCGGCCGGAGGGCTTGCAATGCCGCCAGGGATGTTTTCCAAAAAAATCTCTTTTAACACCAGCGCCGATTTTGCTTTGAGCAATTGATGCCGAATGGCAGGATTTTTCGTAACCAACGAAATTTGCGCCAACAATTGCAAAAATTCACGGGATTTGTCTGCAGGCCCCACAAGAGAGAAAAACAAGTGGCTCTTTTTGTTATCAATGCTGTCAAAAGGAATGCCTTTTTTAGATACGGCAATTCCGAGGATGAACGAATCCAGCCCCTCCAGGCGTGCATGCGGAATGGCGATGCCGTTTTCAAATCCGGTTGAACCTTGATTCTCGCGTTCCTGAAAGGCGTGTAGCACCAGTTCGGGATCCAAGTCCGATTCTGCAACATGCACAAGCCGCGCCAGCTCAACCAGGCACTCTTTTTTATTTCTGGCGGCCAGGGCCGTGGTGCAGGCCTCTTCTTTTAGAACATCAAAAATATCCATATACTCTCCTACAAATCACATCCTTTTTTGATACCAAAGCGGGAAATGGCTGGTCCAACCAGCTCGTTTACAAACACGCTAAACAGAACAATGTTGACGATCAGCACCAATATTTCTTGTGTAGCAAGTGACGCATGTTGTGCAAGAGGCGAGGTTTGCACAAACAGAGCTAACCCTATGGCGACACCGGCTTGTGGAAACAAGCAAAATCCCAAATATTTGCGAATGGGTGCTGATGTTTTTAATATTGTTCCCCCTAGAAAAATTCCGGACATTTTTCCGGTAAAACGGCTGGCGAGGTATAAAACCCCCAATAAAACGACCAAACCTTCGCTGAACACAGAAACGTCCAATTCGGTTCCGGCAATGATAAAAAATAATGCAAAAATGGGCGGCGTCAAGGGTTCCAAACAGGAAAAAATACGATGATTTTTGGGCGCCAGATTGATGAGGGTGGCGCCCATGGCCATGTTTGCCAAAAGCGCGGAGAGACTTAATGTTGCGGCCAGGGCGGTAACCAAAAACAGTATGGAAAGCGAAATCAGTAAAATTTCATTGGTTTTGAATTTGCGAATCGTCAACATATGAATCAGCACACCGCCGACGATGCCCAATAAAAATGAAAAGAACAATTCACTCGTTGCGTGCAAAATCCCGGACAAGACACCGCCATGCATTTCTGGGCCGGAGAGCCCCGGTGCTACTATGGCAAAAACCACCGAAAACAGGATAACACACACGGCGTCATCGAATGCTACGATGCCATAGAGGTAATCGATGAATTCGCCGCGAGCACGAAGTTCGCGGATGATTATTACGGTTGCCGCAGGCGCTGTAGCTGCGGAAATCGACCCAAGTATAAGCGCCATTGGAGGTTTGACGCCAACGGCCATCATAACTGCTGTAACAAGTAAAAAAGCAAAAGTGGCTTCGAACAGGGTGAGGATCAAAATCTTTATGCCAGTGCGTTTGAGTTTGGCGATGCTAAATTCGCCGCCAATGGTCAGCGCAATAAATCCCAATGCCACTTTTGTAATGTGTTGCAGGCCCTCTCCCATTTCCGCATGCACAATGCCCAAAATGGACTCGCCCAACAGCAAGCCGGAAATGATATAGCCCGTAATGGCCGGCAGTTGAAAGCGCTCGAACAACTTGCCGAAAAAATAGCCGATGAATAACAACATTCCCAAGCTGAGGATGACGCTGTCGTGAAAAAAGGCGATAAAGGTGTGCCAGAGGGAAAGAAACAAGTCCATATTCATTTTCCCGAATCGCTTGCCCATTTTACGTTAATATAACAAAGTCACAGCTAGATGCAAACGATTCAAACAATGAATTGGTAAAAGCAAATATGGATTCAGTGAACCTAAGGCGAATTGTTTAAAACTG
>CAYPZM010000395.1:0-5143 GCA_964414825.1 uncultured Cytophagia bacterium
AAATTCTCGTGCCCGAAGAAATTGCCATTGCGTTTAAAGATATGTCGCGCCGAGCCGGTGTGACCATGTTCATGAGCCTGGTCGCCGCATTCAAAGTGCTGCTGCATCGTTACACGGGCCTGGATGATATAATCGTCGGTTCACCGATTGCCAATCGCAATCGCGCTGAAATCGAGCCGCTCATCGGCTTTTTTGTCAATACACTTGTATTGCGCTCCGACCTTTCCGGCAATCCCTCGTTTGCGGAATTGCTCAAACGCGTCAAACAAAATACGCTGGATGCTTACGATAATCAGGATATCCCGTTCGAACGTCTTGTGGAAGTGCTGCAACCGCAGCGCGATATGGCGCACTCGCCGCTGTTTCAGGTCCTGTTTATCCTGCAAAACACACCCATGAATGTGGATGTGGAGTTTAGCGACGTCTCCGTTCAACAGCTTAATGTTGATGCCGGCACTTCAACATATGACCTGACATTGATGGTGAACGAGGGCAATAAAACTTTTAACGTCTCTGCAGAATACAATACTGATATTTTTGAAACCTCGACAATAGAGCGACTGTTGGGCCACTACCGCAATTTGCTCGGCGAGCTGGCCAGTTATCCGGATGTGCCGTTATCGCACATCCAATTTATTTCTCGCGACGAAAAATCCAGGCTGGTGAACGAATGGAATGATTTTGATCGCGACTACTCGTTAGACACCTGCATACATCAACTCTTTGAAGCACAGGTCGAACGCTCCCCCGAAGCCATTGCTGTGGCCTTTGACAGCGAGTATTATACCTACGAGGAGCTGAACCATCGCGCTAACAAGCTTGCCCACCATTTGCAAGAGCACGGCATCGGCCCGGATGTCAAAGTTTGTATCTGCATGGACAAATCCGTGGATTTGCCGGTGGCCGTGCTCGGTACGCTCAAAGCCGGCGGGGCCTACGTGCCAGTGGATCCGTCCTATCCGGAGGACCGAATTTCCTACATGGTGCAAGATTCCGGCGCTGCAGTGGTGATCACCACACAAAAAAATGCCGCTGTGCTGCCCGAAGGCAATTACGCGAAAATCCTCTTGGATGTCGATTGGCCGTCTATTGAAAAAATGAGTGCCGAAAATCCTGGTGATTATCCCGATGCCGAAAACCTGGCGTATATGATTTATACCTCCGGTTCCACCGGCAAGGCCAAAGGCACCATGGTGGCGCACAAAAGTATTGTCAATGCTTATCTGGCGTGGGAAGAGGATTATCGACTGCGCAGCGATGTGAACAGTCACTTGCAGATGGCCAGTTTTTCGTTTGATGTGTTTGGCGGCGATTTTGTGCGTGCGTTGTGCTCCGGCGGCAAATTGGTGCTGGTGCCGCGCGAGACGCTTTTAGAAGCGGAAAAACTCTATTCGCTCATGCATCGCGAGCGTATCAATTGCGCCGAATTTGTGCCGGCGGTGCTGCGGAATCTTGTTTCCTATCTCGATGAAACCGGGCAAAATTTGGGCTTTATGAAAAATCTTATCGCCGGCTCCGATGTTTGGAGCGTCAAAGAATATAAAAAATTTCTGCGATTTTGCGGGCCGGACACGCGTTTAATCAACTCCTTTGGCCTGACCGAAGCGGCCGTGGACAGCACTTTTTTTGAAGGCGATGTGGCCGATTATGCCGAAGAACGCCTGGTGCCCATTGGCCGACCGTTTCCCAATAGCCAAATTTATATTGTTGACGAGTTTTTGAATTTGTCGCCCATTGGCGTACCCGGAGAGCTGCTCGTGGCCGGCCCCAATTTGGCGCGCGGCTATTTCAAGCGCGCTGATTTGACTGCTGAAAAATTTGGCCCCAATCCTTTTGGTAAGCCGGGAGAACGCCTGTACCGCACCGGAGACCTGGCGCGCTGGTTGCCCGATGGCAATATCGAATTCCTTGGCAGAATTGATTTCCAAATTAAAATTCGCGGCTTTCGCGTCGAGTTGGGTGAAATCGAGTCGGTTCTCGAAAAACATCCCAACATCAAAAACGCTGTGGTCATTGCTCGCGAGGACACGCCGGGCGATTTGCGACTCGTCGGTTATGTTACCGCCCAGGGCAGCGCCAAACCGGACAGTGCGGTGCTGCGTGCTTTTCTCAAAGACCAGGTGCCCGATTATATGGTGCCTTCGGCCATTGTGTCGCTCGAAACATTTCCACTCACGCCCAATGGCAAAGTGGATCGCAAAGCCTTGCCGGCCCCGGATCAATCCGCATTTGAGGCTATGCAAACATTTGTCGAGCCCCGAACGGATACCGAGAAAAAATTGGCCGGTATTTGGTCCAAAATTTTGCATGTCGACAAGGTTGGCATTGAAGACAATTTTTTCGAGCTTGGCGGCCATTCACTTTTAGCGACGCAAGTGATGTCGCGCATTCGCGAAACATTTAAAGTGGAATTGCCCCTGCGAAATCTTTTTGAATTCGTTACGGTTAGCGAACTGGCACCAGCCATAGATCGCGCTGTGCGCGGCACGGGCACGGACATTCCGCCCATCACATCCATGCCAGACGATGCGACTCCGGTGCTGTCGTTTGCCCAGGAGCGCCTTTGGTTCCTCGATCAACTGGAGCCCAACAGCCCGTTCTATAATATTCCCGATGCCATGCGCATCAAAGGCCCACTGGATGTGCATCGACTGGAACGCTGCATCCATGCAGTCATCTCGCGTCATCAAGTCCTGCGCACAACCTTTTATAAAAAAGATGGCAAACCGATCTTATCGCATCACGATTCCATCGATTTTAATCTCCACACAACCGATTTAACCGGCTGGCCCGAAGCGGAGCGCGAAGCCGAAGCGTTGCGTCTCGCCGCCGAGGAAGCGCAAAAACCGTTTGCTCTGCAACAAGCGCCTTTGTTCCGCGTGCGATTATTGAATATGGCGGAACAGGATTTTATCCTGCTGTTTACCATGCATCACATTATTTCGGATGGCTGGTCATCAAATGTGATGATTGGCGAAATTGCCATGTTATATGACGCTAACGGGGATATTGAGGTTTTGCCGCCGTTGTCCCTGCAATACCATGATTTTGCCTATTGGCAGCGACATTGGCTCAAAGATGGCGTCTTGCAGCGTGAACTGGATTTTTGGAAAGAAACGCTGAGCGGTGCTCCCGAACTGCTCGATTTACCCACCGATCGTCCGCGTCCGGCTATGCAAACCCCGAATGGCGATTTTATCAGTTTTGAACTCTCTAAAGAATTGACGCGCGCGCTAAACGCTATCAGCCAATCCAAAGGCGTAACGCTGTTTATGACATTGATCTCGGCGTTTTACACGCTGTTGTACCGCTATTCGGGCCAAGAGGATATCAATATTGGCACGCCCGTGGCCAATCGTACGCGCGGCGAGTTGGAAGATATTATCGGATTTTTTGTCAATACTCTGGTGCTGCGCGGCGATCTGTCCGGCGATCCCACATTTGAAAAGCTGCTGCAACGTATAAAATCGGCTTCGCTCGGAGCCTTTGCGCATCAGGATGTGCCGTTTGAAAAGATTGTCGATGCCCTGCACGTTGAGCGCAATATGAGCCACTCGCCGCTGTTCCAGGTCATGTTTGCGCTGCAAAACACGCCGCAGCAGGCAATTACCACTGAAACCCGGCTGCAGATCAGCCCGGTTGCCTCGCACAGCGGCACGTCCAAATTTGACATCACCCTGTTTATGGTGGAAGAGGGCGAGCAACTCAGCGGCGGATTTGAGTTTAATACCGATCTGTTTGACAAGAAAACCATCGACCGAATGATTTCCCACTTTAACCGGTTATTGCAAGAAATCGTCAGCGACTCGCAACGTCACCTCTCCGAGCTGCCCATGAGCTTGCCGGAAGAACGGAATTTGGTGCTCAAGGAATGGAACGGTAAGAGCGAGCCGCAGATTCTTTCCCAGTCAATTGTAGAGCTGTTTCAGAATACTGCCGCCCAATACCCGGAAAACATTGCGCTTGAATTTAAAAAAAATCAACTGACCTATGCCGAATTGAACGAGCGCGCCAATCGGCTGGCGCATTATTTGATTTCTCTCGGTGCCGGGCCCGATAAATTAATCGGCCTTAGCTTGCACCGTTCCGTTGAACTCGTGGTTGCCATGTTGGGCATTCTCAAGGCGGGTGCCGCCTACGTGCCGCTCGATCCCAGTTATCCGCAAGAGCGCCTGGAATATATGCTGCACGATTCCGGCGTCTCGATTCTTCTCACACAAGCGGATGTATCCGAGCGTTTGCCCGACCATTTGGCGCAGGTTGTGAATCTGGATACGGATTGGCCGCAGATTGAACAATCGGACTCTGACAATCCACACAGTTCGATTGATCCTGAACAGCTCGCTTATATGATTTATACTTCCGGTTCCACTGGCAACCCCAAAGGCACCCTTATCACGCACCGCGGCTTGACCAATTATCTGGATTGGACCCATCGCGCCTATCCGTTGCAGAAGGGGAGAGGCTCCATCGTCTTTTCCACAATCGCGTTCGATGCTACGGTTACGGCCGTATTTACGCCGCTGTTAACCGGAAAAACCATCACGCTGGTGCCGGAGCGCGACGATCTGGATGTCTTGAGTGAAATGCTGCAACAACAACGTGGGTTCAGCGTTGTCAAAATTACCCCGGCGCATTTGGATATGCTGAGTCACCAAATAAAGCCGGAACTGGCAAAAGAATTGACCTTGAGTTTTGTCATCGGCGGCGAAAATTTGACCGCCTCGCAAATTGAGTTTTGGCAGCAGCACGCTCCGGATACACTGCTGTTCAACGAGTACGGTCCCACAGAGACCGTGGTCGGTTGCGTGGTTTACGAAGCGTGTCGCTGGCGCGGCCAGGGTTCGGTGCCCATTGGCCGGGCGATCACCAACACACGTGTATATGTGCTGGACAAAAACCTCAATCCCGTGCCTCTCGGCTTGCCCGGTGAGTTGTATATTGGCGGCGAAGGTGTGGCGCGCGGTTATCATAATCGTCCGGATTTGACAGCAGAGCGCTTTGTTCCCAATCCGTTTGCCGAACAGCCTGGCGAGCGACTTTATAAAACCGGTGACCTGGTTCGTTATTTGAACGAAGGCCAACTGATTTTCCTTGGCCGCATTGATACGCAAGTCAAACTGCGCGGCTATCGAATTGAACT
>CAYPZM010000396.1:0-5138 GCA_964414825.1 uncultured Cytophagia bacterium
TCACCAATACCAGTAAAACCGATTACGACAAGGCTGTTTTTGCCATGCTGGTCGCTTCCTATTCTTTCCCCAAAATTATTTCGAATTACGACGTTCCATTATTTCGTCGATGATGCCATACTCTTTGGCTTCTTCTGCACTCATAAAATAATTGCGGTCGGTATCGGTTTCGATCTTGTCTAGCGGTTGCTCGGTATGATACTGCAGAATTTCATTCAAACGCTGACGGAGCGTCAAAATTTCTCTGGCCTGAATTTCAATGTCACTGGCCTGCCCCTGAGCTCCGCCGAGCGGTTGATGAATCATCACCCGAGAGTGCGGTAGCGCGGCGCGTTTTCCTTTGGCCCCGGCAGCGAGGAGCAATGCGCCCATGCTAGAAGCTTGCCCCATACAAATCGTCGCCACATCCGGCTTTATATACTGCATAGTATCGTAAATGGCTAAACCTGCAGAAACATAGCCGCCGGGCGAGTTGATGTACATGTAAACATCCTTGTCCGGCTCTTCGGCTTCCAAGAACAACAACTGGGCGATGGCCAGGCTGGCAACAGTATCATCTATAGCACTGCCTAGAAAGATAATGCGTTCTTTGAGCAGCCGGGAAAAAATGTCATACGCTCTTTCGCCTCTACCGGTCTGCTCGATTACCATTGGAACGAGTCCCATATCAAATCCTTTATGTTATGTGTACATGGTGAACGGTTCGGCTTATATGGTTTACATGGTTCCTGCTGCCTTTTCCATATCCTCGGTTCCCTGCACCGGCGGCTCGCGTAATTCGCGCCACGGCCGGGTAACGTCTGTCACATTGGCTTTATCTGCCAAGAAGGCGTACAGTTTATCCAAAGCAAGGCCGTCTTTAAGCCGTTCCATCTCTTTTTCGTCTGCGCGAATGGCTTCTGCACGTTTTATGCCATCTTCTCCGTGTTCTTGATAATGCTCGAGTTTGGCTTCAATTTCCTCCTCGGTCACGTCAAAGTTGTATTGACGTTTTAGTTCTTCGACAATGAGATGCCATTTTAAATCATATTCCGCGCGAGATCTGTATATATTGCGATACTGTTCCACATCAAAATTGGGATTGCTTTTATTTTGCTGCTTGACGTTTTCCAGAACATTTTCGAGATAACTGTTGATCATCGATTCCGGCAGCTCCAAATCCGCCAGTTTGACCATTTCTTCGGCAAGCGCATTTTCAAAGGCATGCTGGCCTTCATGTTCGGCCTGGTGCATCAGGTTTTGATTGATCATGTCACGCAATTCTTCCATGGTCTCAAATTCACTGATGTCTTTGGCAAATTCGTCATCCAGCGTTGGCAAGCGGCGTTCTTTGACTTCCTTTATCGTAACTTTATATAATTTTTCGACCTCTTCCGGTACGTCCGGCTGCTCAATAATCTCGGATTTTTGCGATTTGACGCGCAACACCACACGCCGTTCATCGCCGGCTTTAACCCCTAACAACTGCGGCGTCAACTCGGTGTCTTCTTTGTTGAGCCAAATCTGCTGATTTTCAAATTTTTGGCCAATGACAGCCACGCCGCTGTTGTCGATTTCCTGAAAATCCGCATAAACATAATCCCCCTCTTTGGCCGGTTCCTCCACAGTGTAGAGCATGGCATTTCTTTGGCGCGCCTCATCCAAAGCGGCCTCAACATCGGCATCCGTCACCAAATAGCTGACGCGTTCAACAGGAAGCCCTTCATGATTGGGCAATGTCACTTCCGGCCGCACATCAAACGTGATGTCAAAGCTCATGCCGCCGTCTTCGGAGTATTTTAAATTTTGAACTTGGGGATCGTTAATAATAAAAAAATCATTTTCTTCAAAAACCTGTTTCCATGCTTGGTCCAGCGTCATCTCCCGGGCTTCGGCTTCAATTTTATCGCTAAACATTCGCTTAATCATACGGACCGGCACTTTGCCTTTACGAAATCCTTCCAAAGAGATATTTTTTTGGATATTTTTAACGGCTTGTTCTTGATTTTGCTCAACGTCTTGTGCAGAAACCGTGATATTAACACTGGTTTTCCAATTTTTTTCCCTGTTAATACTATAGTCCAAAATAGTTTTCCTTATTGAATGTTTTGAGGATTATTGCCTGTACATAAAAAAATCGTTGAGCTTCACCCAAATAACATCTGCTCAACGACAATCATTCCTTTGTAGTGAATGTGCGAGAGGGGGGAGTCGAACCCCCACACCCGAAGATACTAGATCCTAAGTCTAGCGCGTCTGCCAGTTCCGCCACTCTCGCCAAAAACGACCCCGAATATATTGAAAAAATGTTCGAAAGTCAATTTTTTTTTCAAAACATAAATTGCCTCGGTTGTACCCACGTGAAAATAGTGCAGGGTCGTCAGCCAATGTAAACAATTGTCATTGTCTTGTAAGATTCTCCCGATTTATTTGCATATCAGAATTAAAATATTATCTTTACATCACGTTAAACAAAGAAGATTCTAGTTGTAAGATAAAGCTGGCGCAGAGTCATTGAGATGGCCAAGGAGTGCATGTGATACGTTGGATAAAACATATATGGTCAAATTTGTTTGTCCGTTGCCCTAAAACGAATAAACTTCGTGGTATCAACTTTAATGCGTTTTCAAAACTTTTTTTCCCCATTTTAGGACTGTTTTCACTGGTTTGGTTACTGATTCGAGTTATTCCCAAACCGAGCCGCGTTGGTTACCCCTGTATCAAAGTCGCTGCTCCGATTGCCTACGGTTTTCTCCTTTACATTGGCGGGTTGGCCGCTTCGGTCTTTGCATTTAAAAAAGCCAAACAGCGTTTTGGTGAGAAAAAATATGTGTTGATGACCCTTTTTATTTTGTTGGGATTTGCCGGTTCTTTGATGATGGTGAGCTCGAACGATCTGCCGGCGTCTGCAGAATATTTGCATGAAGATTTGACTCCCAACGAACCCATTGGCGAAGCCAAGGGTGTTTTACCCGGCCGCGTGGTGTGGGCCTGGAACCCCGATGCGACCAATGAAAATTGTACGAACAGCTATAATAAAAAAGATGGCTGGTTTACGCCGCAAAATAACAACCAGGAAGTGATTGATCAAATGCTTTCTGATGTCCTTCAGGCCTTAACCGGAGAAACAACAGACAAAGCAGCATGGGACGCCATTTTCCGCTATAACAATACGATGCGAGGAAAAGGTGATTTGCCTTATCAGGAGGGGGAAATAGTCTATATCAAAATAAATGCTACAAGTGCTTATAGTATAGACTTTACAGATTTTACACCCAAAAAAGGGGTTTATGGTATTGCTGAATCAAATCCACATCTGGTGTTAGCGGTAATGCGGCAATTGGTGAATGTTGCTGGTGTCAATCCACTGGATATTTATGTGGGTGACCCACTAAAGCATGTGTACAAACATGCATACGAATTGTGGACCGCAGAATTCCCGGACATCACTGTGCTTGATCATAGCAAGTCACATTTGGGACGCCAGCGTGTCGTTGAAATGGACGAGCCGATCATGAAATATTCCGACCGCGGAAAGGTGATGCATACTGGATCGTGGGACGATCCCATGGCCGGCGATCCGACAGTTGAAGATTTCTATTATATGATTGCCGATGTGTGCGATTATTTAATCAACATTCCGACGATGAAAGGCCACAAACGCGCCGGCATTACCATGTTTGCAAAAAACCATTTTGGCTCGCACACCCGCAATAACGCCGTGCATTTACATGGCGGCTTGGTCAATCCAACAGAGCAAAATGCTTATCGTCAGGGACGAAATTTGTACCGCGTGCAGGTGGACATAATGGGACACAAAATCCATTATCACAAAGGCCTGTTTTATTTGATGGACGCGTTATATTCGGGCTCCGAGGCCACGCATCCGCCGCGAAAATTTAAAATGGCACCATTTAATGATGATTGGACATCATCGTTATTTCTGTCGCTCGATCCGGTCGCCATCGAGTCGGTCGGCTATGATTTCTTGAGAACCGAGTTCCATAAAGACAGCCAATATCCTTATCCGTCCATGGGCGGTGTGGATGATTATTTGCACCAGGCTGCGGACAAATCCGAGTGGCCCGAAGGCATTGTTTATGATCCCGAAGATGACGGTACGCCGATCCCCAGTTTGGGCGTGCACGAGCATTGGAACAATCCGGTGGACAAACAATATACCCGCAACCTGGGCACAGGCGATGGCATCGAGCTGGTACAAATAAAATCGACAACGAACGTAAAGCAGGATGAACAGTTGGTCGAGGCGTTTGAACTGAAACAAAATTATCCAAATCCGTTCAACCCCAGCACCACAATACGCGCCAATCTCGATAAACCGGCTAACGTACAACTGCACATTTTCAATATGACTGGACAATTGGTCTACTCGTTTAACGAGCAGTACCAGGACCGTGGCACCGTGGAATACACCTGGAACGGTACAAATCTAAGCGGCGGGCCAGTCCCATCTGGAGTATACATTTACCAGGTAATGGTGGATGATGGTGTTCAACATCTGCAATCCGCCAAACAGATGGTATTGTTAAAATAGACTTTTCCGACACATGAGCTTTCTCATGGCCTCCCCCTAAAAGGCGACGTCGTTTATGCGGCGTCGCTTTTTTTATGCTGACAGGCAATATTTCCTCTATTGACATTCAACTGATTTTTTTTTAAATGATTGTGCAGGCTGTTCTGTTTTATTCTGTTTTTAACAGACACAGGCTCCTCGTCCTGTTCATAGCGTTCGAATGCGTTAACATTTCCTCCCCAACTTTTTTTTGAAAGGGAATAGCATGAAAACATTTGCCATGTTGACGTTCTGTCTTTTAGCAGCATCAGTCTTGGCAAATCAAATTCCGATTGCGGTGCATGAAAGTCTGGGTGAACTCGTCGATGCGCAAGAAAACGTGCAATTGAACGTATTTGGCAAGATTCCCGGCTTTACTGCCGCGCGATTTTACAAAGTCTCCGATAACAC
Organism: uncultured Cytophagia bacterium; assembly: GCA_964414825.1. GTDB lineage: Bacteria > Zhuqueibacterota > Zhuqueibacteria > Residuimicrobiales > Krinioviventaceae > CAYPZM01. The sequence goes on from CAYPZM010000396.1 coordinate 4,964, forward strand.
GGTAAAACTGCATATCATCCGCAACGCCGACAGCACAGCGCAGCTTGTTATTATGTCGATAAGCGAATCCCGCTACCAACTGCTTGCGGAAAAGATCACAAAACGACTTGAGCAAACGCCCAAGACCTCGGATTTTTCCATCCCTGTTTACCCCGTTCCTGATAAAAAGTGGCGA
>CAYPZM010000397.1:0-5126 GCA_964414825.1 uncultured Cytophagia bacterium
GAATCCGTCTTTTTCCATCAAATCATAAGCGTACAGCTTGCACGGCTCTTGAAATTCACCGCACATCATATACAGGCGTTGATCATGGCCAACGGTCATCGCGCGCATGCGGCGGGCGACCATAGGCTTTCCCAAACTGACGACTTTTCCCTGTTCGGGAAACAGCCGGAACAGAATGCCATCGCTGGTACCGCCGTATATGGCACTATCTTGTGTAAACACAAACTGCTCGACCACCGGGTAGCCATTATAATTCCAGGCCTCCCAATATTCGCCGGGCAGTCGCATCGGGGTAGATTCAAACTCTTTCGTCTCCGGATTAAATGCGACAATAAATCCATCTTCGCCGGAGGTGTAAATACGATCATCGGTTCCACAGAACAAATCCCTCGGTACACTGCGCCAGGTTCGTTCGGGGCCGGAATAGACCCGGGATTTCAGCATTTCACCAAAATCCGTTGCCGTTTTCGTCACACAATCGAATTCAAAAAAATGGGCGTCCGGATAAGTGATGCCGTAGATTTTGCTTTTATCTTTATTGAATGCCATGCAGTAAATCGTATTGCCCTGTACCGGAATTCCCAGGTCTTCCACCTTGCAAGAATCTTCCAGCAAATAAGCCTCGGCATCACCGATTTGGGGGTCGTAGTGAAAAATGTGGCCGCCCTCATATTCGTTGTACTGCGCTTTAATATCTTTCCACAACTGAATTTCAATGGCACGTTGTCCGCCCGGAAAATCTTTAGTCAATGGCACCTGCTCCAACACATTCATTCCGGTTCCGATATAAATGGTGCCGTCCCCTGCTTCCAAAAGTGAATGATACACACCCTTTGCGCCAGGAATGCGTCCCAGCGGTAATACCTTGTTGATGCGGTGATCGTAAACAAACAGATAAGATTGATCACCCGAAGTAGCGCCGTACACCTTTCCATTCGAGTGCGCGAGCAGTGCGGTTATGGGACTGTTATCGGCTTCGAGCATATTTGCGGCAGGATAGCCCAGATCGCGGTAATCGAGCCGATGCGTGTCAAAATGCGGATTGACCCATTTTTGGGAAGAAACCGGGGGCGCAAGAACAATCAGCAAAACAGCTATGACGATAGAGAAAAGCCGGAATTTCATTTTCGAGATCTCCGTATTATTTCGTTTAAACATCATCTCATACTCAATTGTGCTGCCAGTTAATCCGGATTATAAGCCACCAACGCCATGCTGTAGGGCCAACGCCGTGCGACTTTGGCAACCACTTTATCCGGTTCGGTTTCCTCTATGGCACCCACAAAATATATCTTGCCGTCCACTTGTCCCGTGCACGCACCGCCCAGACCGTAGACAAGGCGACCATCCGTTGTCTTCATCTGCCCGTAATCGCGGCGTTCACCTGTCTCCGGATTGTAGGATACGAGCACAGACAAGGGCGGAAAATGGCCCCCGGCCAGTTTGGCTGAAAATTTCTCCTCATCGCGCACATCCCACGAATGCCCGGTATAGTCGAACGACCCGGACATCACCGGCGCGTACCAGAGAATGTGCTCATTGGAAATCGTTAATGCCAGGGTGGAAAATGGGGTTTGTCGGATGATGTCGATATCATCGGATCGATACTGCGGAGCACACATTTTGAGCAGCGGCGTAATCTTGCCTTCATTCCCTTCATGCGGATCGTATTTGAACAAAGTTGAAGTTCCACCCATGATTCCGTACGCCACCTGATCCACCGGATCCCACTCGATCACCCGCCAAATCACCTTTCGATCTATCATGGGCTTGGACATGGTGCGCGGCAAAACGCGCATGTCGTATTCCAGGCGAATGTAGGGAAAATCAACCACGTGATCGGCCACCGGATCGTATTTCCAGATTTGCGCCACAGGAAACGAGCCGTAAATATTGCCTTCGTTGTCGGCAAAAATAGTGCGGCAAATATCCCAGTCATCCACGCGACCCAGATCAAAGGTCATGCCTTTTTTGATATCGTATTTGTACAGATGCCCGTCCTCGGCCAGACCGAACAGCGCCATGTATTTGGTGTCCATGATCATGCCGAGCAATCCCCAATGCCGGCTGATCAAACCAAGGTCTTCAAGTCTGTCCTTTGTAGGATTGTAGCGATACCAGTGCGGACCTTCATAGCTGGAAGGATCGATCGACTCCGGCCCCGTATCTTCGCACAAGCCGCCGAAATAGACATTGCCGTCCTCGTCTTCTCCCATGCGCGTATGAATTTTTCCCGTCGTGCGAATGCCTTTGCCGCGCTCGCGCTGAAACACGGTGAGATCGGCGATATGCCGCATGGTCTCTGTTGCCGGATCAAATTCGTAAAAATGTGCTGCTTCCGCATGGGTACACAAACCGATATAAATTTTGCCGCTCTTGGCGCCGTATACAGCCGACCACATACTGCCTTCTTTGTGATCGCCCGGAAAGATAAACCGTTCGACCTCTGCGATGGCCATGGATTCCGTTTCTGAGTCAGTGGGCTGTTGCGCTTGAGCCGTTGTGCTGATGATCAGCACCAAAACTGCAATTAATATAAAACGCCGGATTTTCATTCCTTTACAACTCCATTATTATTTTTTATCAGACAATTTCAGTTGGGTCGTTTGACCTGGACTGCCAATCCGTAATTTTTGTGGTTAATCTATTAATGATATCCTGGTATCGATTGTCATAAAACAGATTCGTTGTTTCATAGGGATCGTTTTTGAGCGAAAACAGTTGGCTTTTGTCATGATCGCACAGATTCAATTTCCAGCCATCCGGTGTTACGACCGTACGGATCGATGCGCCGCGCACTCTTTCGATCTGAGCGTCGGTTACGCCAGGAATGCTTCGCGGCAACGGACTCCCCAGCCGGACATTCGGATTCCACTCGATAAACACATCGTCGGGCGGATTCTTGGATTCGCCTTTCAGGTGTGACACAAGACTCGTTCCCTGCAGCTTTTCGGGCCGAGGTTTGCCCATCAACTCCAGCAATGTGGGGACAAGGTCAATATGGCTTGCCGGATTTTTCACGCTCTGCTGCTTTCTGCCCTGCTGCGGGATTCGCATGATCCACGGCACTTTGGTGGCTTCATCGTACATGACGGTTTTGGCAATCAACCGATGCGAGCCCATCATATCACCATGATCGCTGGTAAACACAACAATGGTGTTATCAGCCAGGCCGAGTTTTTCGAGCTCGCTCAGAATCGCACCAACGCTCAAGTCCACCTGCCGAACAAGTCCCCAATATTGCCGCGTGAGCTGTCGCCACTCTTCTTTCTTGGAGAGATCAAATCCTTCACGACCATTTATTAGATTGTTACGCCGATACAACCGATAGCGAAGTGGATCGTTTTGGGTCAACTCGTCATCAATATTTTCGGGAAGATGAACCTCATCCAAATCATGTTCATCATCCAAAGGGCCAAAGTAGGGACTATGCGGCTCCAGGAAATTCACAAACAGACAAAACGGATCACGCTTATGTTGCCGCAAAAACTCGATGGTTTTCATTTCCAGAAATTTGGGTTTGGTATGTTCGAGCGGCAAGCGGGCAGCAAAACCGCGGCTAAACGTGCCGCTATCGGTGTTTGGCTCATAGCCATGTTCGACAAGAAAGTGGTGATACTCGCTGCGGGCCGATGTATCCCGGCTCTCGCTGTAATACGTTGTGTAACCATCTTCAATGGCCTGCCATTCTTCGAATCCGTGCTGGGCAAAAATCTCATCGCCGAGATGCCACTTGCCAAAATAGCCGGTGCGATAATCCGGATCGGCCAACAGCTCAGGGAAGCATTCCGTCTCATTTGACAGGGGGATGTTGTTTTCTACACAGCCGTTGGTGTGTGGCCAAAGACCTGTCATGACTGTGGAACGGGACGGTGTGCACACGGGCTGACTGACGTAGCCGTTTTGAAACACCACACTTTCCGAGGTAAGATTGTTAAAATTTGGTGTATGGATGGCAGAGTTGCCATAGGCTTGCATGGTGTCGGCGCGCTGCTGATCCGTCCAGATGAACAGCAAATTCGGCTTGTCGCGTCGCGCACCACAATTAAGATAAGCGCTTGCGCTCACAGCCGCCATAGTTTGGATAAATTGTCGCCGGTTGAGGTGTAAGGTTTTCATAAATCCCTCGCTTTTTAAAGTTGCAACCGGTTTCGCAACCGGTTGCAATATAAAAATAAGTTCACTTGCTGTCAAGGAAAAGATGCCACAATTACATCAAAGCAGCGGATAATTGCGCCATCAATCCCATGCCCATTTGTGATATTACACGGTAGCTGCTTTCCTGCAAAGCTTCTCCGCCCCGATTACTTTGTGCCACACCGCTTAGAAATCCATCCGGGGTTAAATGAGGAATCAATCCTGAGAAGGTTCGTTTGGGCATGTCCAGAAACATCGGCGGTAACAACGAGTATTTTACTGCGAGCGCAATTGCCGCTGCAATGCCGGCAGAACCGGAGGTGTCGGGCGGAATATCTTTGTGCAGAAAACAGCGGAACAAACCATCCGGCTGTTGAAAAGAGTTAACCCATTCTGCGATGCGAATGACTTCCTGCCGCAGATCGTCTGTATCCGCCGTTTTCCTGGCGGCAATTAAGGTGCGAACCAGTCCCAGTGAGTACCACGCCACACCGCGCGCCCAGTTGCGGTAGGTTCGCCTTCCATCAGAATGGTAGCGTAAATAACAATCATTTTCAAAAATCAAGCGGTCTCGGCGCAGGCGCAGTTGCTTGAGGGCCAGATTCGCAAGGCTCTTGTCGTTACGCGCCTCGGCAATCATCATCATTGGATACGCGACGGTGTAACTGCCTTCGGCTGATGTAGTGCCGCCATCCTGCACACATCCTTGCTCATCCTGAGACGAGAGCCAAAAGCTGACCACATCCTGCAACACAGGATGATCGGGATGGCGTTTGGCGATTACCGCGTTTGGCAGTGTCGACTCGATTCCTTCGATTTGACCATCCCGGGATTCACTGCGGGGACTTTCGTAGATTAATGTCTGGGTGTCGTCAAAAAAATAGCCGAGATGATTTTGCAGCGCTGTCTCGTAGCGCCTCTTCCCGGTTGCCTGTTGCAAATCATAAAGCCCATCCAGCACACAGCCTTCCATCCAGCCGTACGGCTGC
>CAYPZM010000398.1:0-5115 GCA_964414825.1 uncultured Cytophagia bacterium
AAGCAAAGCCATAAAAGATAAGACTTTTTTTGCTTTGAGTCAAGAAGTTTTTTTGTTTAGTTTCGTATATTTTCAAAAACTTCTTTTCTTCTCCTCATCTCATCACCAAAAAAGCAGCCACCAAGATAAGCTTTTTTCTCTAATTGGCAAGTACTTTATTATAAATTCTGCATTAAATCGTATTATTTTACAAAAATATTGAAGAATTTCTTCTTACCGATACGAACTGCAATCTTGTCGCCTTCAATCGACGATTCCGTGACCTCGGCATTTATATCACTTACTCGCTCCCCATTTATATAAACACCACCCTGCTGGATCAATCGTCGAGCCTCACTACGAGAAACAGTTAATTCATAATCTCCAAATAGCTCGGCAACTTTTGGATGCGACAAAATCACATTTTTCGCAATATCTATTCTTGGAATAGAGTCCTCACTTGCGCGAATCGAACCTCGCGGAATCGTGCTTGCGGGCAGCAACTCCGCCGGAATATCTCGGCCGCCAAACGCTGACATTGCGGCCATTAAGGATTCTTGAGCTGCATTATCACCATGAGTTAATTTTGTGGCTTCAAACGCAAGTACTGTTTTCGCCAGGTTGAGCTGCGCACCTTCCAACTTTGCAACGGGTTCAATCTCATCCATGGGCAATAACGTAAAGTAAGAAAGGCATTTGATCACATCCCGATCATCGATATTCACCCAGTATTGAAAATAATCATACGGTGATGTTTTTTCAGCATCAAGCCACAAGGCGCCGGCTTCGGTTTTTCCCATTTTTTGTCCGGTTGCGGTGGTGATGAGCGGAAACGTGTGGCCAAACACATTGGCGCTTTCAATACGTCGAATAAGATCAGCACCGGCCAGAATATTGGCCCATTGATCGTCGCCGCCCATTTGCAATCGGCAATCATAATTTTTATATAGCATGTAAAAATCATACGCCTGCAAAAGCTGATAATTGAATTCCAAAAAAGACAATCCGGTTTCCATACGTCGCTTATAAGTTTCAAAAGTCAACATTTTATTGACACTAAAATGGCGACCGATGTCGCGCAAAAACTCGATATAATTCAGAGAGCCTAGCCACTCAAAATTATCCACCAAAATGGCTTTGTCCGGGCCAAAATCGAGATATCTCGACAATTGTGCTTTTATTTTTTGCGTATTGTCAACAATTTGTTCCCGCGTCAACATTTTGCGCATTTCGGTTTTGCCGCTTGGGTCGCCAACCATAGCCGTGCCACCACCGACAATCGCTATGGGTCGATGGCCAAAGCGCTGCATATGCGTCATTGCCATAACGCCCATGAGATGACCGACGTGCAGGCTATCCGCGGTAGGATCAAATCCAATATAAAACGTGACCGGCTCTTTTTCAAGCAGCTCATAAAGCGGCTCGGGATCGGTAACTTGTTGAACAAATCCTCGCCGTTTGAGTTCGTCAAATACGTTTCCACTGCTCACCGTATCGCTCCAGTATTCTTAAGGTTTTACTCTATATCTATTTTTCAACTCGCGTTGCGCATCACGATCCATATCTCGTTTTGCGATGTCTTTGCGTTTATCATACAATTTTTTACCGCGAGCCAGTCCCAATTCAACTTTGACTTTGCCATTTTTAAAATATAACTTTAGTGGCACCAGGGTCAATCCGCGCTCCTCAATTTTGCCGATCAACCTCTGAATCTCACGTTTGTGAAGCAGCAGCTTGCGATTGCGTAAGGGATCGTGATTCGAATAACCGCCGTGCGAATAGTGCGAAATATGAAAATTAACCAACCATAGTTCATCATCGATCACGCGGGCATAGCTATCCTTGAAACTACCGCGCCCTTCACGCAAAGATTTCACTTCGGTCCCATGCAATACAAGTCCAGCCTCAAAACGCTCGATGATTTCGTATTCGTGAAACGCTTTTCGATTGGACAAGGTAACCGGTTGTTGTTTCTTTTCAGCCACAAAACTCACTTTATTTAGTAAAAATGCATCGGTAAATCTACAGTTTTAGCACATGAAAATCAAGGAAAAGAGAAGAAAAACCCTATGGTTCGCGAAAACATCTTGCTTTTTTTTCGCGACTTTTTTATCTTTCCAAGCTTCAAATTAGCCGAAGTGGTGAAACTGGCAGACGCGCACGGTTCAGGGCCGTGTGGACGCAAGTCCGTGTGGGTTCGAATCCCACCTTCGGCACAAAAAAGCCTGATTGTTGTCAGGCTTTTTTTTTCATAGAGACTTTCCGTGACAGTTCTTAAATTTCTTGCCACTGCCGCAGGGACAAGAATCATTTCGCCCCACATGTTCAAAGGCTTTTTGTGGCGCGCTGCCGTCTTGTTTCGGACGTGCTTGCTCCTGCTTCCACTCTTCGGCCAACTGCTTTAACCGCACATCCGCATGTTCAAAAAATTTGATATACGACCGACAAAAATGGTTCGAGCCGTCATCGCGCGGATCGTGTTGTCGATCTTTGGGACAGCCCCCATAACAATGCTTGAGCCACTCGCAGGTATGGCATTCCGGCGGTAGTTGTGTTTTGACCTTGCCAAAGTCAGTTTGCAAGGGGGAATTCAGCATGTCCTCAATCCTGTCCGTTAAGACATTGCCAAGATGCCACTCGGGTTCAACATAAAAATCGCAGGAATAGACATTGCCATTGTGCTCCACCACCACATACACACCGCACTCTTTGAGCAGGGTGCATTCGGGCGCTTCATAGCCAACATAGGTATAAAAGACGGAGTCGAACCAGCGGATGGATGTTGTGGGTTTTCCGCTTTGAAAATCCTGAGACCAGAGATTAAAAATATCACAAAGGAAATCGCCATAAGCCTCAGCATCCACGGAATAACCTGCAGCTTTGGAGGGATCATGGGCATCGGGTTCCACACAGGGGATAAATTGCATGTGGGTCAATCCGCTGCTTTTGTGGTACTCGTAGATTTCCTGAGCGTGCTTGACCGAATAATCGTTGACTACCACCAGGGCATTGACCTCTACACCTTTATTGAGCAGTATATCACGCGCTTTGACCACATACTCCCAACTTGACCGGCCGCTGGGGAAGCGTCGATATAAATCGTGAATGTGTTGCGGGCCGTCCAACGAAAGCCCGACCAAAAACTGCGCATCGCGCAGAAACAACGCCCAATCTTCGTTAATCAACACGCCATTGGTTTGCAGACCGTTACCGACCGACTGTCCTTGTTGCCCAAAGCGAACTTGGTATTCCACCGCGCGTTCAAAAAATGGAATTCCCATGAGCGTTGGTTCGCCGCCTTGCCAGCCAAACGAGAGCTGGCGTCCACCTTGTCGCATAACTTGCCTGACCATTGAGCGCAAGACCTCCTCGCTCATTTTGTATATTTTTTTGTGCCCAAAGAGCTCATCCTTTTGCAGATAAAAACAATAGGTGCAATCGAGGTTGCATCGTGGACCCGTGGGTTTGACCAAAACCGATGTCAGTGTCTTTTTGCGTTCCACCTTTTTCTCCTGATACATCCAAAAACAAAAAAAGCCCTTGCGGGCTTATTGCTGCAGTACGACTCCTGTTGAAGGAGCGAGTTTTATCTTGTTGCTCCGCTTGCCCAGAGGTTCGTTTCCGGCAATTTTGTCATTTACAATCTCCATCCACTCACCATCCGGAAGATCAAATTCCGCTGAAACATGCCGGTTGCCGTTTAACAACACCAGCATGTCGTGAGTATCGCCGGTATTTGCTTTTTTCAGTAAAAATCCAAAGGCATAATGATTGTGCGGTGCGTCAAAAAATTCAACATTCTCTTTCGTGCTATGTCGAAAAACCGGATGCTGTTTGCGCATGGCAATCAGCCCTTTGTAATAATTTACCAGCTCCTGGTTTTTATCCGCATGCTCAAAATTTAACCAGTTGGTTTCGTTGTCCTTGTTGTAACTGTTGTGATCGATATGCCCGACATGCTCATCAGGCACCGGTGTTGGCGCGACAACCTTGCTACGCGCCCATTCCTGCCCTTCATGGATCATAACGGGACCTTGACTGGTGAACAGAAACAACGACGCCAACTTGTTCAATTTAAGTTGCTGCTTATTTAGCTTGGCATTGGCATCTACGTCTTTTACATTTTCGGAGCCGCCCAGGCCAATGCGGATAAAATCGCCCATGGTGTGATCATCGTGCGACTCGAGATAATTGATGGAATGCGACGCCTCCTGAAACAAGCCACCATCTTGCTCCAAATTGCCCAAGACATAACGCTTCATCGTATCGAGAGAATTGTAATCGAACCAGCGGCCAAAAATAAAGCCATGGCCATCGTGCGGATTTTGACCTTTGACGCCATTGCGAATTTGATCGTTCCAGGCCGCCCAACCATGTTGCGAAAATTCGGCCGGGGCATAACCGCCACCCCAAGGTTCAGCAATAATAATGACATTTGGATTAATTTTTCGCGCTTCGCGGATGATCTCTTCGCACGTCTCCCGATCAATCATCGCCGCCAAATCAAATCGAAATCCGTCGATATGATATTCTTGCATCCAGAACTTAATGCTGTCGAGAATCATTCGTCGCGCCATGGGGCGTTCGGTGCGAAAGTCATTGCCGCATCCGCTTACCGAGGTATAAATGTAATTGTCGCCGAGGCGAAAATAGTATTTTTTGTCAATGAGTTTAAAGCAATTTTGATCGTACTGCGCCACATGGTTATAGACCACATCCAAAATGACCGCAATTCCTTCTTTATGAAAGGCTTTGACGACATCTTTGAACTCGTCGACTTGTCTGCCGTCCACACCGCAGTACTCGTTATTTAACGATTGTTCGCTTGCGTAATAGGATTCCGGAGCGAAAAAATACGAGGTCATGTAGCCCCAGTGGTTGCGAGCGTAGGGATTCCAGGTATTTGTAATGCCATCTACCGGCTCGTTGTAAGGGATTTCAATGTTGCCAAAATCGTGAATCGGCAAAAACTCCACAGCATTAACGCCCAGGGATTTGATGTGCTCGATACCGCCGCGAATATTTTCTTGCAAAAGCGCTTTATAGCTGCCGGCTAACTTGGTATCCGCACCAGAACTGGGATGCGCCGTAAGGTCGCGCACATGGCATTCATAAATGATTAAATCTTGCATTTTG
>CAYPZM010000399.1:0-5099 GCA_964414825.1 uncultured Cytophagia bacterium
GAAAAGTGGGGGGGATTGGGATTCTGTCAAAATCGCATTTGATGAGGCTGGTTTGGTTACAACAGATTGGCAAGATGTGGCGACGAGCGATTCCATTTTCATCCATAAAGTTCTTTTGGATTCGGCTGATCTCAATTGTACTATTTCCATGGTGGCGCAAGCCAAGAACAACCGATATACTAGTGATGTAGTTAATGCCTCCATCATACACGACACAAATCCGCCGCAGCTCGATGAGTTCACTGTCTGCAAAACAAGCAATACCTACGAATGGACCATTCAATACGAAGCTGAGGATGCAGCCGAGTGTGCAAGTGGCATAGCCGGCATCGTAATAAAAGATTCCGTGAATATTTTAGATACTCAGACAAATGAAAGATGGACGTATATTCCTGTTGATCAAGCTAACGAAATTTCTCTCATCGAGCTAACGGGCATACACTACCTAAAAGCATATGTTGTTGATAAGGCTGATGTAGATCAGAATGCACCCTATTTTCAAGCGGAGAATGAAAAACAATTAGTGGATCAGCTGGGGGAAATTGCGCAAAGCAGCAATTCCATGATGCGCATTATCAATTTGCAGGAGCTGAATCTGGCGTTTAATTATCCCAATCCGTTCAATCCGGATATTGAAACAACCAGCTTTTATGTTCCCCTGGAGGAACCTGCCACAGTCGATGTTCGCATTTTTGATTTGTTTGGCAACCTGGTTTGGGAGCAATTTGGGGTTTCTTGCTCCGCAAACGTTGCCGAGGGAGAACAAAATGGCTTTTTGAGCTGGGATGGCCGCAATGGCAACGGTGATTTCGTGGCCAGCGGAACCTATCTCGCAATTGTCAAGCCAGAAAATGGCGAGACATTCGAACCTATTAAAATCGGCGTATTGAGAAAAAATTGACTCGATGCAACATATTTTGTAAGGATTAGAGATGCAAAGGCTAAGATTAGCAACGTATGCCATCGGCATGTTTTACCTTTTGAATGTCAACAGTGCACTTGCAACCGATTACTATGGTCAACCCGGTGAGTTTTTGCGCTACAGTCCTAGCGCGCGGGCGTTGGCCATGGGACGAGCCTATACGGCTATCGGCCAGGATGCCAATGCACTGCACTGGAATCCTGGAGCGCTGGCTCAATTGCAACGTACTGGTTTAAGCGTTGTCGGTACCCAGGCATCCCTGTTTGGCCAGTCCAAGTACAGCAGCCTTTCGGTTGGCTTGCCGTTTGAAATTATTAACGCACCGTTTTTTCAAAAACTCAACACATTCACTGTGGGATTGAGTTTTTTGAACTTGACGTCGGATATAATGGCCGCGGATCGATTTGGCCGTGTCGAAACCGGAAGCTCATTGGGAAGCAGCCAGGGAGCTGCCAGCTTGGCCATCGCTACCAGCAATAATTGGAAGCATTTAAGCAATGTTTCCCTGGGAGTCGGTGTCGACTATATTTGGAACAATCTGTTCGGCCATCAAAAATCGGCTGTCGGATTTAATGCCGGTTTGTATTATCATAATAACAATATCGAAGGCCTCAATTGGTTCTCATTTGCTTTGGCACTCAAAAATGTGAATGAACCCAATATTGCGATAGATTCTCAATATGAAGAAATTGTCCCCATGACCGGACGATTTGGCCTGGCCTTCCTGCCGCCGTTCTGCAGCGCGTTGCCGTCGGTGTTGAGGCCTCTAATTGTTTCAATGGATTACGATTTAATTTCCCCTTCCGGAAACACCCGAGGGCTTTATCTCGGTCTCGAATACAATGTGTCCCGCCTGCAGAGCTATCTGCCCTTTCGGTTTCGATTGGGAACCAATACAAAAGAGTCATCCTTTACGTTTGGGTTGAGTCTGGATTTGCCGGCCAATCCATTTATGAACAAAGGACTCGAGTATTTGCCCTCGCTGGATTATTCTTTTAATATTTACAACGACAGAGACTACCTTGGCGATGTCAAACAAGGCGGCATTAGTTTTGCCTGGACGCCGAAAACACCGGAGGATTGGTACAACGAGGGAATGACCTTTTTCCCCCAAGACCTTTTCTCACCGGCGAATCAACAGGGCACATTGAAGCGGGCGGAAGAGCATCTGCAGCGCGTATTTGACAATCCGCAAGCCCTGTCAAACCCAAACTATGCAACTTACGGCTACAATGCGTTGCTTCGCATTGGAGATTTGCAGCTTGCGGAAAACTGGCTACGAAACGACCGCTCCGGGTTGTTGCAAGATGCCTCTGACAGTTACGACAAAGCCGATAAGTGCATTTCGCTCACTCAAACCACACTAATCGATGAAGAAAATTCTACATCGCTGCTCTACCGCTTGCAAGGCGAAATACAGGAACAACGCAAAACAACAGAACAACTGTTTCAACAACCGTATGTTGCAATGATCGACGATCGCGACCACGTGCAGTTTTTATGCGGGTATTCTTACTTTTTGGAAGGAAATGCAACAAAGGCCGAATCCGAATGGCAATCGCTCGACTTACCCATTGCCAAATTCTATAATGCTTTGGCAAACAAAGACGCCAGCGCGTTAAAGACACTTGCATTCTCAACCGATACGCAGGTTGAGCAAAAAATATTATATCCCTTCATTCCCGATTTTAACATAGCAGACAATGCTTTGTTTGAATACGCCAGGCTGACAAGCTCGAAGGAATGGATGGTAGCTATACTTAAACTATTTCCGCTGTCGGATATGCATGAGGAAATCTACAAAAATATTGGAAAGGGGAGCTTATAATGCGTTACGTTTTCAATGTTGTATTCATCTGCAGTTTGCTATTATTGTCACAACGGGGGGATGGGCAGGATGCGCAGCCGCAAATTAAAATAGATACTTCTACAACAACGTTTGAAAAAATCTCTGAAAACAATTACAAACTTGAGGTGAATTGGGAGCCGTATCCCGGAGGCGCTCACCGATATCGGGTTCGTTACAGCAAAACACTTGTTGAAGGAGGCGATCCCGAAGCAAGCTTGACGGATAGCGAGCTCGCCGAAAATGATAGTACCTCAATCATGCTCAAGCCTGAAACCAGGGTATGCTTTTTTAAGGTCATTGCCTTGGATGAAGCCGGCAGCGAGATTGCCGAAAGTGGCATTTACAGGGCTTCTCTCACCTTAACGGAGGCAAAAATATCCGCCGGGAAGGATTGGGTTTTCCTGCAAGCCTTTAAAAACTCTTTTAATCAAATGGATCCGCTTGCCGGCTGGGCCATCGTTATTCTCATCATTATTTTAATGTTTTATGGTGGTTATATGGCTTTTTCGATAAATCGTGAAGTGAGGCGGCAAAACCATTGTCAAAACAATGAGCTGAAATCCAAAGTCGAAGAATACATGCAGCGGTGGTGTGACAATCGCAAAGCAAAAACCAAACTGAACAAGCTCAAAGAAGAAATCGAAGCGTTTAATAACGACCGATTTAGTATTCTTCGCATATTTGAAAAAGGATTGCAAGATCAAATCGATCATTTTGGCGAGCAAAACGGTTCTGAAGACATTGAGCGCGACCTCGAAAACTCGATTGTTTACGAGTTGGAAAACCTAAAATTGGGTAATTACAGTAAACGAGCAAAACACATTTCCTTAAACCGCATTAAAATGTTTGGCGAAACCGCGCCGATGCTGGGTCTTTTGGGTACGGTTTCGGGTCTTATTGTGGCCTTTTATAACATTTTGGAGACCTCGCGTACGGGTGCGGATTATCAACAACTCTTATCCGACCTAAGTTCTGGTATTTACTCCGCCATTGTTACAACAATTATTGGTCTTATTATCGGTATCATACTCTTGTTCGTTCACCACGGTGTCGAGAGCAATCTCAAACGGCTGCAAAATGCCTGGCATCGACAATTCATTGAAATTACTAAAATCATAGATTGAGATACTGGTTATGAAATTTAATTCCGAAATAAACGATGATAGCGGTGAAAGCAACATCAGCCCGCAACTACCCTCTTTTGTGGACGTCGTTTTTATTCTGCTCATATTTTTTCTTGTTCTGTCGGTTCTCGGCTTTGGCGTGGTGGATACCGGAGAATACCAGGAAGGCGTGTTTGAAAAGGAGCAGGATGTAAGCGACTTCCCGGCAGTGCCCAAAGCAGTGCACAAAGAAATTAAAGAATTTCTTACATTGTCTTTAGGGTTTGATGAGGTTGGGCAACCTGTCTATCATATATTTTCTAATATTCCATTTAATGAAGTGACTATTCAGAATGCCGAAGAATATCAAACCATTCGTTCAAAAATCCTAAACAATCAGTTTGATTTTAATGGACAACTGAACGAAAGACCGTTGACAACGCTTGAATCCGCTTGGGGCCCATTTTCCAGCGCAGAAAACATGGCTCGGTCGCGTCTTCGTCTGAATGTCAGCAATACGAATTTGATTTTACAAGCAAGTGAACAATTTACATTTCATCAAATTTATGAGATCATGCAATTATTTAATAACTTCAAATCCGTCTACTTTGAAGTTATTGAGAACGAAATAAATAGCTGAGTTTTTTATGCTTATAAAACAAGAGTGGAGTACACGGTCCGGGTTACGCCTGACTTCCTTTATTGACGTAATTTTTATTTTGCTGCTGTTTTTTGTAGTGACGTCGCTCATCATGAAACAAGCAGGAGGCCGCCAGGGAGAACGCGCCTATCTGCAAGTACAAAATGCGTTCTCCGAGGTCCGCGAGGTGCGGGCCTATATAACCGTGTTTATATTCAGAGATAACGGAAGGCTCAAATACCGCTTCATTCACAAAGGTGAGCCGCTAGATCCTAACAATTATTTTCTTCGACTTGCTCATGAAAGCCGAAAATCGGAACCGAATCCAGGCCAAATCATTTTAACAACCCGGCAAATGCTGAGCAACCCATCAAGCCCGCTGTCTCGAGAAATGGATAGACTGAATCCACGAACCATTAAAAGCGTCTTGGGCTATTACAAAACTATCTTGCCAGAAAACGAACTAAGTTTTGCCCTGGTCGCTCAACCCGATATTCCTTTTTTTGAAGTTATTGAGCTCTATTCCTATATGAAAACGCCGGTCAATGAAGGGGGATTGGGTGCTTCGCATGTGGTTCTACTCGA
>CAYPZM010000400.1:0-5063 GCA_964414825.1 uncultured Cytophagia bacterium
GATCACTATGGCAGAATCTGGACGACCAGCGACAAAAACGGTCCGGTGGTAATTTTTGACAGTGAAGGCGATCCCGCTTTATTTTCGCCGCTGCAATTTGGTATGAATGGTACATACGACACGTTGAATATCCGCAGCGTGGTGGGAATGGCCCGTGGAGCATATGAAACGATGCTGATTGCGTGCAATACCGAGCCCCCTACACTCTTTCGCTTTAACAGTCAAAACGGCGAAGTGTTGCCCGGAATAGAACTCAACTCGGAAATTGGAGCCGTCGCAACGGATGAGCAAGGCAATATATTTGTTTTGGAAAAAAACTCGACACGATTTTCTGTGTATTCGTCCACCGGCAGAGAATATAAAGGCAGTCCCTACGGAGGCGGGCATACCGGCAGCGACATCGCAGTGTCGCAAAACAGCAGCATGGTTTATGTGATCGACCGCACTGCGGACGCGGTGCAAAAGTGGCACGGCGCTATAGAGGGACAATTTGCGCGATACTGGCAAGTACATAATCCGCCGTACGTGCAAGACATCGGCCTCGGAAAAGCGACCCTGAATCATCAAGATGAGCTTTATTTAGCCCACAGCCAGCGCGGCTTGATATCCATTTTTAATCCGATGAATGATCTGATTGGACATCAACAGAGTAATTGCCCCCGATTTGTTTCACCAAAACAGGTTGCATTCTCGCCCGACTTGTCGCGCATGTACAGCATTGAAGTTGTTGGTAACGCTCCGACGCGCGTGTTGTGGTGGAAGCGAAACACGGAATAATCTATTGCAACAACAGCACCCGCTGGGTAAAATGCTGGCCGCCAACTCGCATCTGAATAAAATACAAGCCGCTGGAAACCCGCGCACCAAAATCATCGTCACCGTTCCAGGAAAGTTTCACCTCACCTGCCGGCAGTTCTTTGTGCAGCAACTGCTGAATGAGTCTACCCTGCGCATTGTACACAACAACAGACACGTTTGCTTCTGTAGCTAATCGACATGTAAAGACTGTGGTGCCATTAAAAGGATTGGGATATGGTTGCGTCAATTCAAACGCCTCCGGAAGCGTTGCTGAAATGGTAACGATGGAGGAATAACTCACGGTCCCGTCAAAATCGACCTGACGCAAGCGATAGCTGATATTTTGCGAGATGTTGAGCTCATCCACAAACGAATAGGTTTGCGGATTAACCGTCGTGCCATGACCGGGCACAAAACTTGCGTCCGCGGTTTTATTCGAAATTGTACGTTCGAGATAAAATCCCAAATTATTGGTTTCGGTTTCGGTTCGCCATAAAAGTTGCACACCGCGAGGCAGCAGTGTAGCCTGGAATAAACTCAACTCTACCGGCACGCTTTCGGATTCGGAAAACTCGCTGGTATTATCGCTCGTGTCCGTAGCCGTGGCAAGCACCATATCTCCGCCGGGATTTCCGTTCCAGGAAAAATATCCGTTAGAGCCGGCTTTTACCACCGCCAAAAAGGTCCGGCCATCGCCGGAAAAGAGTTCCACATGCGCATTAGGTGCGGCAGTGCCACTCACTTCTGATTCGCTCGCAACAATATCCGAGGGCGCAGCTAGCAGATTATTGCCATCCTCGGAAAGAAAAATCGGTTTACGCCCATTGGCATAAATCAAATTCTCGGTAATTCTATTGTAAAGACTTCCGGATTGACGAATCCAAACGCCATGTTTTTTGTTTTTCGCAATTGTATTTCCGGGGCCAATTGTGTTATGGTGAGCACCGCTACCAATAATGACGCCGGAATTGTAATCGCTGCCCAATGTATGTGATGCATTGGTGCCAAGAAAATTTTGCAAAATCTGATTAAACGCCGTGCCCGAACTGTCCAAACGCACCGCTGCCCAGGTTAAGCCATTGGAGTCTTCCGGACTCTCGTAACCATTTGCAATAATCACATTATCGGGGCCAATGGTATTGTATTGCGGAAAGCCCTTGGTTTTTTCTCCAAACAAATAAACGCCATTATGGGCGTTGGGCACTAACGCTGTGCCGGTGGCATTCAGCCCGATGATATTTCCGGCAATGGTATTATGTTGAACATCTTCGCGCATTTGCAGACCACTGGAACCGTTTCCCGAAATGACATTTCCGGCACCGGGTTCTTCGCCGCCAACCATATTGTAATCGGCCTGGCGTTGAATTTTTAGCCCGGCTTCGGCATTGCCTAAATTCGCATGAAACTCGCCATCCGCGCCCAGCCCAAGATAATTGCCCTGAACCACGTTGGAATCGGAACCGGCATGCTCGATACGAATTCCGGCGCGACCGCTGGCACAAATGATATTACCCTGCCCAGGCTGCGTTCCACCAACTGTGTTTGAAGCGCTGGCAACATAAATATGAACGCCGGGATAGCGTTGCAGTTTGCGATTTTCCATATCGTAACGCGGCACATCAATCCAGCCGTTTCCCAGCGGTTGTGTACCGTTATTGAGCACGCCAATGTAATTGCCCTGCACGACATTGCGATGCGACTCTTCAATGAGAATCGCTTCATAATACATGTTACAGATAAGATTTCGCTCTCCCGATTCGGCGCCGCCAATTCGGTTATTAAATGATCCCTGAGAAATGTAAATACCTCGGCTCGATTCGACGGCAAAATCGGGAGAATGGCTATCGTAAATGCCCGTTAGGCCATCCGGCAACACCCCGATATAGCAGCCTTCGATGCTGTTGTGGTGCGCAAATTGGCTCTTTATCCAAAAAGCGGCGCCGTGAAAGCCGCCGATGCTTAATCCGCAAACGCGATTATAGGCGGACCACAACAATAATCCATGGCTGTCCCCGGAAATACCAAAACCGTGCAACAGGATGAACGGTTTGTACGTGTCGGCATTTGGCAGCATACGTTGTTGAGAAAACCCGTCAATGAACAAGCTATCGTCCGTAACCGAGGTCAATGTTGAGTTTAACGTGATGGTCCAAAACTCATTTTGTTGATCAAAATTGGCATCGGACGTTGGAATGGCAAATCGAATTGTATCAGCGCCTGCTGAATTGGCTTGGGTAATGGCCCAGCGAAACGAGCCGGTTCCGGAATCACCGCTATGAGTCACCACATATTCATTAGAAAACAGCGAGGAAAACAATAACAAAAAGCTTGGAAAAATCAACCGCATTACTTTACTCCATTTCATTATGCAAAAAGATATGCCCATCCTAGATGCGCCAACGAAGCAAACAGAACAGCTATACCGGCAAATTGTATTATCAGCAGAAATCCAATATGGATTCTGCTTTGATTGCAGAGCGAAATTTCTTAATTTTTACCATTAAATCAAAGTAAATCATTTGAGCCCAATATGCCCTTTCTACTTGTACAACCCGAACACATTCACGTTGCTCCACTCCAGGAGCGCAAGAGCAAAAGCCGCATTTTGTCCATCGCCATTGATCCGGACGCCATACCGCCGGATGCCAAGGGAATTGGTAAAGAATTAGATGAAACCGTCAATCGTATTCTTCAGGCTAGCAAAAATGGTGCCGCCGTCATTTTGGCGTTTGGTGCGCACCTGGTAAAAAACGGACTGGCGCCAGTGGTCATTCGGTTGATGCAGGAAGGCTGGGTGACGCATGTCGCGACGAACGGCGCCGGTGGCATCCACGACTGGGAATTTGCCTGGCTTGGGCGTTCCGAAGAAGATGTTCGCGAAAATGTGGCGCACGGGCAGTTTGGCACCTGGCTGGAGACCGGCAAGTATATCAACCTGGCGGTTCAACTGGGTGCATTGCGGGGTATGGGTTACGGAGAATCGTTGGGAGCGCTGATTCATGAGGATCGACTTTATTTTCCGTCTAAAGATTCGTTGGAAGCGGACATTGCACGCAAATTAAATCAAGGCGATGAATTACTCCCGGCCCGTCTCGAACTTTTGCAGACTCTGAAGAAATTCGATTTGCCGGAAGGCGAGATGCCAATTCCGCATCCGTTTAAAGAATACTCTATTTTCGGCAAGGCGTTCGAGTTGGGCATCCCATGCACTGTGCATCCCGGCATTGGTTACGACATTATTTACAACAACCCGTTTGCCAACGGTGCGGCGCTGGGCCGCGCGGCACACACGGATTTTAAGATTATGGTGCACTCGGCTACCAATCTTACAGGTGGCGTGTTTTTGTCAGTTGGCTCGGCCATTATGGCGCCGCAGGTGTTTGAAAAGTCGATTTCGTTCGCCAACAACCTCAAACTGCAACATGGAAAACCCATTATTCACGACCATTTTATGCTGGTCAATGATCTTCAAGAGGGCACTTGGGATTGGTCACGTGGCGAGCCGCCAAAATCCGCACCGGATTATTATTTCCGATTCCTCAAAAGTTTTTACCGCATGGGCGGTGATGTATCTTATGTGGCGGCCGACAATCGCGTATTTCTGCACAACGTTTATGCTCGTCTAAAAAGCTCCTGATTCATTTTAAAACTTTCTTGCCCACCTGCCGTTTTTTAGAAACGCGTGACTAACGCTTCGTTTTACCGCACAAATCTCGTTTAAAGCCTTTATCAAACTCTACTATTTACGAGGGAATTTTATGCAAAATCGCAACTATGCCGTGGTGGCATTTTTGTCCGCGGCACTCATCGGACTCGAAATCATCTGGACGCGCATTTTTTCCGCGGAATTTTTCTACACCTTTGCTTTTCTCACATTGTCGCTGGCCATTCTCGGCCTGGGTTTGGGCGCGCTGGCTATTCGCCTTTACACCATTAAAATACGCCTTTGGCAATTTGACGATGCTGCAACGAATTCTGCTAAGCACAGCCCTTATCTTCCCGCTCGGATTTTTTATGGGCATGCCGTTCCCCAAAGGCGCCTTGCGCGTGGGCGAACTCGTTGACTGGGGATTTGCCGTTAACGGCGCCGCCTCGGTTCTGGGCTCGGTGTTGGTGATTATGGTGGCGATGAATTTTGGCTTTGTGTGGGCGCTGGTTTTTGGAGGAGTGAGTTATGGGATGGCGTTATGGATGATAAGAATTTCTAAATGGACATAGGACTAGCTTTAATCTCACGCAAAGTCGCAAAAACCCCAAGTAGAATT
>CAYPZM010000401.1:0-5031 GCA_964414825.1 uncultured Cytophagia bacterium
TCTACCGGCGGCGGCGCCAGCCTGGAGCTGATGGAGGGCAAGACGCTTCCGGGAGTTGCGGTGTTAACGGACAAGTGATTTTCTGCTATCAAGATCGGGCGGGTTATTTGTCCCGTCCGTTTATTTTTTTAGCAAAACAAAAAAGCCTCGAATTCGGGATATCCATCCCGGTAATTCGAGGCTTTGCTTTTGCATTGTATCTCTAAATTTATAGCTTTTTCACTTCACTCACCAACTCTTGCACCTTGTCCCGCGCACTGCCAAAAAACATACTGGTTTTTGGATCGTAAAACAGCTCGTTGTCAATGCCGGCAAATCCCACATTCAAACTACGTTTGATAATGATGACATTTTTGGCCTTGTCCACATCCAGAATCGGCATGCCGTAAATGGGACTGCTCTTGTCGTACCGAGCGATTGGATTAATAACATCATTCGCGCCAATCACCAACACAACATCGGTGTGCGGAAATTCGGGATTAATTTCGTCCATATCAATTAAGAAATCGTACGGTACCTGGGCTTCAGCCAACAACACGTTCATGTGTCCCGGCATGCGACCCGCAACAGGATGGATGGCAAATTTGACCTGGACATCGCGTTGCTGCAATTGCTCGGTCAGCTCGCGGACTGCGTGCTGCGCCTGTGCGGCTGCCATACCGTAACCGGGAACAATAATGGCCGATTGCGCATAGCGCATAATCATGGCCGCTTCTTCGGCATCTACCGAGCGCACGGTTTTGTCGCCGCCGGTTTCGGTGGTGCCTGCGGTTTGATCGCCCGTGCCAAAGGCGCTAAACAGCACGTTGGTCAACGAGCGGTTCATAGCCTTGCACATAATTTGCGTTAAAATCAATCCGGCAGATCCGACGAGTGAGCCGGCAATGATCAAAATATTGTTTTCAACCACAAATCCTGTGGCACAAGCGGCCAGGCCTGAAAAGGAGTTTAACAGGGAAATGACCACCGGCATATCTGCGCCGCCAATCGGAATGACAAACAAAATGCCGTACAAGAGCGATAATCCAACAACAACATAAAACAGCGAGACGTTGGCATCAACACCTATGATATACACGGAAAGTGCCAGCGCTCCAAGGATGACCAAGGCATTGACAATTTTTTGCAGCGGAAACTGAATGGGCGAGCCGCTGATAAATCCTTGCAGTTTTCCAAACGCAATAAAACTGCCGGTTAGCGTTATGCCGCCAATTATGACAGATAGCGCAATCGAAATCGATGTATCCATAACCAGCAATCCTTGCGTTTCGTTGGCCAGGCGAAAAAACTCGGCCACCGCCACCAGGGCGGAAGCGCCGCCGCCAAAACCATTAAAAATGCCAACCATTTGCGGCATGTCAGTCATTTGTACGCGACGTGCGGAGATGGCACCGATGAGCGAGCCGATCGCAATTCCTGCAAGAATCCAGGTATAGTTGATCACCTGTTTGTCCAAAAGCGTTACAACAATGGCCAGGAGCATGCCAATAGAGCCGAGCAAATTGCCCTTGCGTGCGGTTGCCGGCGAGCTCATATACTTGATGCCCAAGATGAAAAGCGAGGCAGCAAGCAGGTAAGCCAGGGCAATGATCGTTTCAAATAGATTCATTCGTCACCTCTTACTTTTCAGTTTTCTTTTTGAACATGTTGAGCATACGGTCGGTCACCAGAAATCCGCCAACCACATTTATTGTTGCAAAGACAACGGCTACCGTACCGAGTATAATATTTAGCGTCGTATTTTCGCCGCCCGTCACCAGCAGCGCGCCAATAATCGCAATGCCGGAAATGGCATTAGCGCCGGACATGAGCGGGGTGTGCAGCGTAGGTGGAACTTTGGTGATGACCTCAAAACCGGCAAACATGGCCAGCACAAAGATCGTCAGTCCCATCATGAGTGATTCAGACATATCGTTTTCCTTTCATTGTTTTTTCAAAGGAATTCCATCCTGAAGCTTAACTTAATAAATCTTTAATGCGCTCGTTCACCACCTGACCTTCGTGGGTAATGCAAGCGCCTTTGGTGATTTCATCTTCAAAATCCAGGCTGATTTGACCCTCTTTGATCAAATGGTTCAACAATGTAACCACATTTCTCGCGTACAACTGGCTGGTGTGGATGGCCATTTGGCTCGGCAGATTGATCGGGCCGATGATCGTTACGCCATTGCGCTCCACACGCTCGCCTGGTTTGGAGCCCACAACGTTACCGCCCTGTTCAACGGCCATATCCACAATGACGCTTCCGGGCTTTATCACATCCAGCATATCTTCAGTCACCAGTACCGGCGCTTTTTTGCCCGGCACCGCGGCCGTAGTGATGATCACATCTACCTGCGACATGTGCTCGCGCAGCACTTCGTGTTCGCGTTTTTTCGCTTCTTCTGAAAGCTCTTTGGCGTAACCGCCCTCGGCTTCGCCGGATTCACCCAAATCGACCTCTATAAATTTTGCACCCAAACTTTGCACTTCCTCTTTGGTGGCTTTGCGAATGTCAAACGCCTCAACTGTGGAGCCCAACCGTTTTGCCGTGGCAATAGCTTGCAATCCGGCCACGCCAGCGCCCAGCACCAGAACTCTGGCCGGACGAATCGTACCGGCAGCCGTCGTCAGCATGGGAAAGTATTTGTGGATAGCTTCGGCAGCAATGAGCACAGCTTTGTAACCGGCAGCCGAAGCTTGCGAAGAGAGGGCATCCATGGCTTGAGCGCGGCTGATACGCGGCACGGTTTCAAGCGCAAACGCGGTAACATTTTGTTTGGCCAGTTTGTTGGCAATTTCCGGCTCGCGCAGCACTTCGAGATAACTGATCAGAATAACATTCTGCGGATAAAGATCGATCTCATGCTTTTTTGCCGAGGGATGCTCTTTGGGTGGCCTGACTTTGAGAATGACGGTTGCGTCTTTGTACAACTCATCCAGCGACGAGGCAATGTCGGCTCCGGCGGTCTTGTACTCCTCGTCCGGGTAGCTGGCCCGCTCTCCGGCACCGGCCTCGACCACAACCTGATAGCCGCCTTTAACCAGCTTGCCGACGGCACCAGGCACAAGAGCAACGCGTCGCTCGTCCTCGTACACTTCCTTGGGAACGGCAATCTTCATAGCTTCTCCTTGCATGATAGTGGGTTTATTGATTTTGTTATATTTCGAACTTTTTATCGAATCAGCCAATGCCAGAGTCTCAAAGACACGAAGATTATCGAAAAGGTCTCTTTTGCTACATTTGCCTTATGGACGAAACGTTTTCAACACATTGTCTGGTTGATGATTGATCAAAAATTCTGTTGATTCCATTCGGGCCTTGGTGTCTTTGTGGCGAATGTGTTACAATATGGGTGGTGAAAACGATTTTCTGTTACAATCAAACAAAAGTTACCATAAAATATTTCCTCTACTGCGTTTGTCCACTGCTGCACTGCACAACGGCACTGCTGCCCGAGGTGCTGTGGTGCCGTCGATCTATTGTGAGGTTATTCTGGTTCAGAAACTGCGCGAGCCCGCCATTTTTGACAAATTGGCGTCCGTTACGAAAATGCTCCCAGCCGGCCAAAAATTCGATGCAAAACACAAACGCATAACCTAGTTTGGTAGGCAGGGAATCGGGTTGCTCAAAATCGATGAAAAAATGAGTTCCGGGATTGGAAATGCGTTTGGCTTCGGAAAGCATTTGGGCGCGTGTTGCTGGCGGTTTGTCGTGCAATGCCAACGAGATGATGGTGGCAGACAGCGCCCCGGACTTTAACGGCAAATGCTCGGCATCTCCGCAAACGTACGAAATGTTTGGGGATAGAGATTTGGCGTAATGCAAAAATCCGATATTTAAATCCAGGCCGACAATCCCTGTGTGCCTGGCAATGAGACGGCACTGTTTGCCGGTGCCGCAGCAAATATCCACAACAACATCGGCCTTTTGTTCGCGAACCCACAAAGAAAGGCGCTGTTTCCAATGACGCAGCATCGGTTCCAATAGCAGGTCATAAAATCGCGCAAAACTGTGCGTAAACAAACTCAAATCTGATTCTCCCGAAGCGGCTTGTTGGCTCGCAATGCGGCCAGCATCAACACCGCCATCAAAAACAGGCACACAACAACAGCAATAGAGTAGCCGCCAGTGGCATCAAACGACCAGCCAAATATGGATGGACCAATAGCGCTAAAAAAAACCAAAAATGACATGTTGAATCCGGCAATCTCGCCCAAATGCAAGCGGCCAAAATAGCGCGGCCAGACTACAGTCGACACCGTACCAAAAAAGCCGCTGGTGATGCCGTTGCCCAAGATGATGACATATTTCCCAACACCGGATTGCAGCAAAAACATGCCAATGCCGATGAGCGCGAGGCCGAACAGTACAGCGATAAGCAAATATTTTAGGCGGAATTTGAACAATGCCGAATCCGCCATCCACCCGGCCAGCAGGTTTAGACCCACGGCAATGATGGACGAAGGTAAAAAGATCGATATGGCATCGGCGCGTTCCAGTCCGGCGGTTTCAAAAATAGAAACAACGTGAAAGGTGAATGCGGTGATGAACAGTGAAAACATGGAAACGCCGAGATTAAATATCCAGAATGTGGTTGTGCGCCGCGTTTCGTGTAATGTCCAGTTTTCTTCCGGCACTTTGGTTTTTTGCGTCAAGTCGCCGTGTTTGTGGCCATCGGGCAGCAAGCCGCTCTCCTCGGGATTGTCGCGGAAGAATAAAAACGCAAACAGCGTAAATCCAATACCAATGGAAATCCCCAAAATAATCCATGCCCCGCGCCAGGTACAGGAATTGATGAGCCACTCGAAGAACAGGGGAGAGGCGGAAAATGTCAGGCTTATAAATACGCCCATAATGGAGTTCATGCGGCCGCGCAAATCGATAAACCAGCGCATCAGCATGGTGCGGCTGGCCAGGGAGAGCACGCCTTGTCCCGTAAAACGCATCAACAAAAAACCAAAGGTGGTGGCAACGGTCGCCAGCGCTAAAAAAAATGGCTGACTCACAAATACGCCGAGACGGGCAATGATGCGGTCAACCTGGCTCAT
>CAYPZM010000402.1:0-5025 GCA_964414825.1 uncultured Cytophagia bacterium
CAAACGGGTTGGTTTGACGAACAACTACAGCGGCCCTAAAATTGCCGGCAAGTTGTTTTATATTTTCTAACAAATGGGCACCTGTCGAACACTCTTATTTTGGCCAACAGTGCTTTGTTCAATCGTGATGCAAGCTGTTCATGCATGGTACAAAAACGTCGGTTCAAGGGCTAACGTATTACCTCACCAATCGGAATTTCAACCTGCAATTTCCTCTCAACTATTATTTTATTTCCCTTGTTTTTAATCCACTTAATCAACATTGAATTTCATTCGACCAAACATTTTACGGTTAGCATGTCGGATGGGCTTTAAGGTACACGATTTGCAAAAGCGTGCCCGATAAAGTCTGTACAGAAACATTTTCACTGCGGAGGTAGTCTTGTTGGGTCGCCGAGAGTTTCGGATTCGATTGCACGTTCTTTTTGCTATTTTAATTTTGTTTACCGCTGTATCCGGGTTTGCTCAAGAGTGGAAAATTATGCCGGTCGGCAATTCAATCACCGCCGGTAAAGACGGCAGCACCGGTGCCGAAGGCGATGGCTTTCGCGGCGATTTATACAACCATCTACAATCTGCCGGAATCAGTTTTGAATTTGTAGGCGATTATGGCGGCACGTATAAAGGCCATTTTCAAAGTGGGGCAAAAATCGACTATTTTAGCAATTCCGGTCATCAATTGTATATCAACAATGCTCTCGATATTCACCAACCGGATATTATTTTATTGCATGTCGGCACCAACAATATGGGTGATGAGATTGGTCCCTATACAAGCGGCTTTACCGCTTCGAACAAATTATATAAACTCATAAACGATCACATCGCCAAATATCCCAGCGTCAAATATATTTTGGTCAGCAAAATCATCCCCAAGCTGGATGATAATTATATGGAAATGCCTCAGATCAAGCAATTTAATAAAGAAATTGAGAGCATGTTTTTTAATGGGGCTCTCAGCAGCAAAGTAACCATTGTGGACATGCATTCGGCGATTCGCGCTGGCCATACTGACCTTCCGGATAAAATTCACCCAACCAGCAACGGATATGCCGCTATGGCGGACGAATACGCGCGCGTAATCAAAGAAATCATATACACGGATACGGCAAAACCCAATTCGATCGCCATCATTGGAACGGAAATAACGGATGAGCCTTCGATTACACTGGAATGGTTTACCCCGTCGGATAATGGCGGTGGCATCGTCAATATGTACGAGCTGCGTTACAAGGTCGATGAAGAGATCAATTCCAGTAATTTTGGCCAGGGCAAGTTGGTTTACCTGAATCGTCCCGGACGAAATAGCTCGTCCAGCGGTAGAGAAAAAACTAGAATCACAGAAGGTATTTTAGGCGGCAGAACCTATAATTTTGCCATTCGCGTTTACGACCAGGAAAATAATTATAGCAATATCGTCTCCTTCCCGCCGGTACTCACACCTGATGAATTGGCACAGGCCGGTATTGCGTATGTGGACAGCTTTAACACCCTAAACGCCTGGAATGCCAACCCGGCTTTTGAAATAGAAAATGGCACTTTGAAAAATGCGGATGCCTCCTCTGGCTGGAAGGTGCTCGCGGTGTTGGACTCGATTAAATACACGCCATCGGCCGAGTATGTTGAAGTGAGTACACGCTATGCACTGTCCGGTAGTTATTCGGATCTTGGCGGAACCGGCATCGCCATGCTTCTAGATTCGGACGATTACAACATTGCCGATGGCTATATGATCCGTTTGCGCGATTCTCGAATTGACTTGTACACTGTGGACAACGGCGGGGCCAGTTCGGCGATTGCCAGCGGCTCGGCATCGGCAAATCCCACAAAAGGGGACACACTTTCTGTTGTATATCGCAACAACGCGCAAACCAATTCATTCGAGGTTAAAATCAACGGGCGGACGGTCGGTAATGTACAGGACAATCAAAAGCTGTATGGAACGGCTCCTGTGTTATATTCCGGCATCATGCTATACGGCAGCCTCTATAATCAAATCGATTCGTATGGCATCAAAATTCCGCGATTGGAAGCGCACGACATGTTTGTCTATGGCGAACCTTTGGCCAATGGCGAAGTGGATAAAAAATTAGCCAGCCCGCTTTCGGTCAAAGTTGTGGACATAAATGGCGTTGGTGTGGCTAATGTTCCGGTGGATTTTTACGTGCAATCCGAATCTCAGGCCGGCGTGGTAAAAGGCATGAGTGCCGATTCGGTATGCCAGAATTTTGAGGGCGATATTTTTATCGAGGCGGAAAGCGGCATTATCGAATCACCCATGGGAGCTTATAAAGATGCCGGCGCCTCGGGTAGCGAATATATCAAGACCACCGTCAACAGCCAGGGCCTCGCGAAATACTATTTTTGGGTACCGTGCAATAATTCATATAATATGATTCTGCGTGTAATGGCGCCGGATGGACTTTCCAATTCAATATATTATGCCTTTGATGATACAACATCCTTGAGTAGCTGGCCGCAACTGACGTTTAGCACTCAAAACCCGGATTGGCAATGGCAGCAATATGTCTATGGCATACCGCTGGACGAGGGTTTGCATGTGTTGTACTTGAAAGGACGAGAAGCCAATACTCAGGTGGATAAAATTCTCATCACCAGCAATTCTTATACTCCGGTTGGCGAGGGTGGCGATATGCCGCGTTTTGCCAATATGACCGACAGCAAAGGCATCGTCTCAACCGATGTCAGCTTTGGCAATGTGGCCGGCGACGCCACAATCGCGGTTTCTTCGGATGTGGTGCCAAATAACAGTCAAATCACCTTTCCCACCATCCACGTAAACGCCGGTGATCCGGCGTCGTTTGCCGCAACATCGTCGCTCATTCTGCAAGGCGAAGCCGGCAAGTTGTTGTCCGATTCGTTCAAGGTCGAAATTATGGACAAATACGGCAACAAACGCCGCGGCGAAATGGTGATTTTCAAAGTCGAGTCCGGTGACGGTACATTCAACGGCAGCCAGGTCGGCAAAGCCTTTACCAACTCGAACGGTATTGCCGGCGAGCAGTTGCGGCTCGGATTTCAGAATGAAACAGTGATCGACGCTTATATCAATGATTTTCCGGACATGGAACATATCACCTTTAAAGGCGTAGCCGAGGCCGGAACCATTCCGTTCGAGGTGCGGCGCATCACACCAACCGATTTTTTTGAAGAGCCGGTGCTCACGCGTATCAGCGATTCGCTTAAAGTTCAGGTGCTCAACCAAAATGGCCAGCCGTATCAAGGTTATCCGGTGCCGTTCAATATCATCAAAGGCGATGGCAAGCTTAATAATTCATTCATTTCGGTGACCGACACCACGGATTACAACGGTATGGCCGCCGTGCACTGGACGTTAGGCAAAAAAGCCGGCGTTGATTCGCATCAAGTGCAGGTCAAAGCAGCGCTAAACGGTGCGCCTATTCTGTTCAAGGCCACGGCCCTGCCCGCTGCTCCCAACGAATTGCGTCTAATTTCCGGTGATGATCAAACGCAAGGCGCTGGCAAGACCTTCCCTGAACCGCTGCGCGTCCGTGTGATCGACACCTACAACAATGGTATTGCCAATTATCCATTGGATTTTTCTGTGGTCTCTGGCGATGGAAATTTTTCAGGAATTACCGGCAGCAGTGTCGCCAATGACGATACGTCAATGGTGACCGATGCAATGGGATATGCTCAAGTCACCTATACGGCCGGTAGAATTACCATTCCTAATCAGGTCAAGGTGGAACGCGCTGCACATGCTCCAACATTACCAACACAACCTTATCGCATCTTTGACCTGAACGTAGAAGCGCCGCTGCCGCAACATCTGGTTATTGCTTCGGGCAACAATCAACGAAAAGAAATATTGCAGGACTTGGCACCTTTTGTGGTTACGGTGATGGATCCCTTTAACGCGGCGATGGGCCCCAATATTAAAGTGCGTTTTCAAGTGATTAAAGGCACCAGCATTTTTAATAACAATTTGCAGGCAATCGAAACCGTGACCGATGACAACGGCCAGGCACGTGCGACGCTCAAGTTGGGACAAGCGGCGGGAGAGCAAACAATCCGCGTTACGCTCGTGGACTATCCGGACGTTCAATACGTCGACATTACCGCAACGGCCGATCCCGGTGCTGCCGCAAAACTGGTAGCTGTTCAGCCACAGAATTTAGAGTTTTCCGGCGCCGCTGGCACGGGACCGGTTATTCTTACGGTCAAAGTGACCGACCAATATAACAATGTAAAGCCAGGCCACAGTGTTTTCTTTAATGCTGAAACCGGCACTGGCGCTTATTTTAAAACCGCGGTTGGGAATGTCAAAAGCACATCCCAATCTACAGATGCGCAAGGCCGAGCCTCGGTGAATTTTCACATGGGACAAAAGACGAGCGAAATAAACCGAGTAAAAGTGACGGCGACCAAACTCAACAGTTCCGAGCCGCTGCTGCAAAGCCCGATTACGTTTACCGGGACCGTTCTGGCCGGCGAACCCGCGGCATGGGGACCCAAATCCGGCAGTAATCAAAGCGCTCAAATCCAAACGGCATGTCCGGATTCATTGATCGTTACCTTGCGCGACCAATATCAAAATCCCGTACCCAACGTTGATGTGCAATTTTCCGCGAAAAGCAAACACGATGGCAATATCAATGGCGAGCTGTCGGTGCGGCGTTCCACAAACAACAAAGGTCAGGCCGGCGTCATTTACACGATGGGCACGCATGCGGGCACGCACAGCGATACCGTGGATGTGAGTCTGCCCGGATTTAATTTATCGGATCGCTTTTTGCTATCGGCAACGCCGGGTCATCCCTTCAAAATGGAAGTCCGCGGCGATAGTACGTTCCAAATCAAGCTGGGCATAGGCACAATGGCGCGCACGTGCAGCGTTAAAGTTTCGGATGCCTATAACAATCCGATTGCTTCGCACCCGGTTAAATTTACGGTTACAAAGGGAACCGGTACGGTAAATGGAGAAGCCAGTGTCAGCCAAAACAGCCAGTTTAACGGTATAGCTACGGCAAACTGGGTGTT
>CAYPZM010000403.1:0-5005 GCA_964414825.1 uncultured Cytophagia bacterium
CGATGGGAACAAATTTGTAGCCACCTGGGAAGGTGTACTACAAAGCAGGGCGCGTATGGGGGAGGGCCGCTCCTGAAACTGGAATCACTGCTTCCGATACACCCGCACATAATCAATTTCATACCGAGCTGGAAATTCCGTGGTGCTCGGATCTCCGCCCGAGATGCCGCCGACGGCCAGATTCACGACAATAAAATGGGGCTGAAGCAGGGGATTGATCCCGGTTCCGTCCCGGTTGACCGTACTGTCCAACGAGACGCTGTTCATGCTCTGATCATCCATGTACAGTGTGATGCTGTCGGCATCCCATTCCATATACCACGTGTGTAACGCGTCGGACCAGTCGGGATCGTCCAAATCTTCCAGCGGCAAGCGATAGTCGTCCCACACCGCCTCTCCTCGTTCCTCTCCACCCCAGGCAATGTTCGCCAAAAGCATACCGCGATAGTATTCCATAATATCCACCTCGCCGCAATGCGGCCAATGGCCGTCGACGCCCAGGGTCCAGAATGCCGGCCACAACCCGTCGCGGGTGTCGATGCGCGCGCGAATCTCAAAGCGGCCAAACTGCCAACTGTACAGGCCGCGGCTTTCCAGGCTGGCGGAGGTGTACTCGGCGTATTCGCGGCTGGTTCGCCAATTTTCCGTGCCGGGCTGATAATTAGGATTGGGCTTGCGCTCCCGGCGCGCTTCGATGATCAGCAGGCCGTCTTCGCACCACGCATTGTCCGCCTGGTACCATTGCAGCTCTTCGTTGCGGATAAATCCTTCCTGGGCGTTCCAGTTGTCCGTGTTGAACGGCCCGTCGGCGTTGAATTCATCGGACCAGACCAGCTCATATCCCTCAATTTTCGGTATCCGAGTCCCCTCGTTCTCGAGTTTTTGGCATACTGCGAACAGGAGCGGTATCATCAGCAAAACAAATACAATCCAGCTTTTCTTCATCGTCTCTCCATGCTAAAAAATGATCTAACGGTTTGTCGCATTCAATATAAGCGAATCCTTACCCTAAAAGCAAAATGAAATAGCAAGAAATACAATAATACATCCGGCAACCAAGTTTTGTCGACTAATTTCCGTAGCTTGTCTCTGCTGGTAATACTTGCACGGGGCGAGAGGTCGCTACGCGGCGGGGATTTATACACTGCAAAAATATGAAAATGAAAGTAACCTTTTATCGTTTTTCTGCGTTTAGTTCTATTATAGATTGTATGTATTGCGTACCAGCTTGAAAGGACATCATCATGCCCAACTATCGAACACTCGCAGGAATCATTGTCTTGCTTGTTGCTATGGGATTGACACTTGCCAATGATGGGATAGTGAACAACAAAGCTTTGCCGCCACATTCGCTCACTATGAGTGATACGGAATCCTCAGCTTTTGATAACCAACCCGCTTTTTTTCAGTCTCTCGCCAAAATAAATTCGGACGGGCCACAAATTATGCCCAACGGCGTCTCTGTTCCCAGCGACTTTCCTCACATCGACGTTACGGTCAATAAGGAAACCGCGGATGGTTACATTTTTATCAACAACTGGAGCGATCAATCTCCTTACAACATCATATACGATAACGATGGCTCGCCTGTGTGGTATGAGCGCCAGATGCCAGGAGACCGGCGTCGAGATTTCAAGATGCAAAAAGATGGCTCCATCACCATGTTGACGCGACAATGGCCGCCCCGATATGCCGGGTATGATGAAAACTTTAATCCAACCAAAGAGTATATGGCAGCCGATCCCTATTTTACCGACGAGCACGAGCTGCAGGTGCTGGAAAATGGCGATTATTTTCTCATTGGCATCCGGGACACCACGGTGGACTGGAGCGAGCGCGTACCCGATGGCAAATCCAATGTCACGGTGCTGGAATCTGCCATACAGGGGTTTAATGCGGACGATGAGCTGATTTTCACATGGTCCGGTTTGGATCATTTTGATCCCAATGATATCTATGATTATTGCACCTTGAACGAAGCCAATCCCAAAAACAACTTTATTCGCTTTCCGCACATGAACGCCATTGATATAGATGATGACGGCCATATTTTGTTGTCCAGCCGGCATATCAGCGAGGTCACAAAAATTCATCGCGAAACTGGCGAGATCATCTGGCGGCTTGGCGGTGCCAACAACCAATTCGAGTTCGTTAACGATGACCTGGGTGGCTTTTATATGCAGCACGATATTCGTGTTCTCGGCAACAATCATTACACTATTTTTGATAATGGCAACTTGCATGATCCCCGACAATCCCGTGCGGTCGAATATGTACTCGACACGGAAAATATGACCGCAACTCTGGTGTGGGAATATCGCGGTCCCGAAGACAACAATTATTACACCCATTACATGGGAAACGCGCAACGCCTGCCAAACGGCAACACATTTATTAATTTTGTCCGCGGCAGCAATCCCAAAGCTTTAGAGGTGACGTCTGACGGCGAGGTGGTTTATGAAATGAATTTTGTCGATAAATTTGATACCTATCGTTCATTCCGCTTTCCGTGGAACGGCGTTGTGGAATCGCCGCGACTTTTAATGGAGCAGGACATTAACAAAATCACTTTATTGTTCAACAAATTTGGCGATAAAAATGTAGCGTATTATAATATCTATTCGGGCACCGAGCCGGAACCGACAACCTTGCTCGACAGCTCCAAAGTAACGATGAAAACAGTGGCCGGCCTTGAGAATATGACCCGACATTATTTCCGGGTGACCGCGGTCTATGAGGATGAGACGGAAAGCGAGTACTCAAATGAAGTGCAGGCGTTTGTCAAAAATTTGGAGCCGGGCCAAAACATGGTGATCAATGGCGATTTTTCGTCAGATATGGATCAGTGGTGGTTTGGTCTGTGGGACACGGACGCAACTCCCACAGTGACGGCCGAAGGTGAGTGCCAGATTGAAATCAAAAATGGCGGCGATCAAGTGTATGCGGTGCATTTGGTTCAGGACGGCATGCCCCTGGTGCAGGGCAAAAACTATCGTTTTGAGTTCGACGCGTATGCCGCTGAAAATCGGACATTTGTTCCGCAAATCATCGGGCAGAACGGGCCTTCTGAGAACTATAGCAGAACCAGCACGACGTCGTTGCGCCGCGCCAAAGAGCACTTTGTTTTCGATTTCACCATGTCGCGTCCATCGGATCCCAACGCGTTTCTTGTATTTTTTGTGGGTGGCTCCAATGCCGATGTGTTCATCGATAATGTGGCGATTTATCAAGTGGTCGAGAGCGACGTAGCTTCGGAATCATCCGAAACCAGCGTTCCAAAATCCTTTGAACTGTTTCCGGCCTATCCCAATCCATTTAATCCGAGCGCAACTGTTTCTTACAATCTGCCCGAACGTTCGCATGTCAAGCTTACGGTATACAACCTTTTGGGCGAACGCGTGTTGGAACTCAAAAATGAGACGCAGGTTGCCGGGCAGCACACCGTGAGCGTTGATGGCTCAAATTTAAGCGCGGGCGCTTATTTTTATGAACTGGTGGCAAACGCCACCAATAGTGGTAAAGCATTCCGCTCGATGGAAAAAATGATGCTGGTGAAATAAGGCCAGATGAGCTCCTGTAGGATGGGTCAATGACCCATCCTACAACAATATTGTGAAGCCACGATTCGGCAATGGTAGTTATCGGCCTCGACATCGTTTATACCTTCAGGTTGCGCACTTTACAAGACGAGCCTCTTCCCATAAATGAAAATGGGAATATGCATAAAAATTTGCTTCAGCCTACAAGACAAACGGAATTTACCTCATTCATCTCCTGTTGTACATTTAATTTTCAAGTACGCAAAGGCTTTACTGGAGTGAACATGAAGAAACGATTCCTTGCATTGCTCTTCTTTTTGATTTCCACGCACAACCTTTTTTCTCAAGAACTGATTACGGATCGTCCCGATTTTACAGAAAGTGCTAACGCGGTCCCGTGGAGAACCGTTCAAGTGGAAACGGGTATCGAGTATGGCACCTTTAATTCTACGTCCACCCTATCGTATCCCATTGTTTTAACACGTTTCGGCCTTGGCAAGCAGCTCGAAGTCCGATTTGGTTTTTCCGGCTGGCATCAAGTTTCCGTTAATAACCAATCGGAAACCTTTCTGAATGATGTCTTGATCGAATCCAAATACCAACTGACCGCAGAAACCGCCAACATTCCCATGGCCATTTTACTGGTGAGTACGCTGCCCACAGGAGATGAGGAGGTCTCTGCAGGGGATGCGGAAATCGGCTTAAAATATGCGTGCAGTTATGACATCAACGAATCCCTTAGCGTAGGGGCTAATATTGGTGCCATCACAGCGTTGCGCGATAGCGATAATGAAATGGTCTCTTTGGCATCCATAGCCATGGGTATGGGAATTACTAAAAAAACAAGTGCATTTTTAGAAGTATTTGCCGAAATTCCCGAACAGACCGCGTGGGAACCCGTTGTGGATGGAGGACTGACCTACCTGATCACGCCGCTCGCTCAAGCAGATGTTTACGTTGGCAAAGGCCTGAATAAACACGCGGATAACTGGATTGTGGGACTCGGTTTCTCCTTTCAATTCAACTACTAGTTTACGCATAAAGCCTAAAGGAGATTGTTTCGTGGAATCGGGAAACGTTTGGTTTGCGCTCGGCTTGACGGTGTTTGCCGGCTTGTCGACCGGTATCGGCAGTTTGATGGCGTTTTTCTCCAAAAAATTTAATCCCAAATTTCTTGCCGGCGCCCTGGGGTTCTCTGCTGGTGTGATGATTTATGTTTCGTTCATCGAGATTTTTGTCAAAGCCAAAGACTCGCTAACGGCTCTGTATGGCGTGAAACCCGGATATTGGGCGACCGTTATTTCGTTTTTTGCCGGTATTGGGATAATTGCCTTAATCGATAGATTTGTTCCCTCGTTTGAAAATCCGCATGAAATAAAAAATATTGAGAAACGGGACCTGGAGGCCGAGAAAAAGAGCCGACTTTTGCGCATGGGAGTGTTTTCAGCGCTGGCCATTGGACTGCA
>CAYPZM010000404.1:0-4998 GCA_964414825.1 uncultured Cytophagia bacterium
TATACTCGGCCAGGCGATATACCATGGTTTTGTTCACATCTTTTAGCGGCGCAAAACCTCCGACCATGTCCCCATAAATCGTGCAATACCCCACACTGACTTCGCTTTTATTGCCGGTGGCCAACGCCAGCAAGCCAAATTTATTCGACATGGCCATGACGATGTTGCCGCGAATGCGCGCCTGAAGATTTTCTTCGGTCACATCGGGTTCTAAACCGGCAAAGGTTTCGGCAAAGAGCTCTTCATACGAATAAAACACATCCTTTATGGCAAAAGTCGACAAATCAATGTTAAAATTATTTGCCAATTGTACGGAATCATCCACGCTACCTTTGGAGCTGTATTGAGACGGCATGGTGATACAATGAACGTGCCGCGGGCCAAGTGCATCGGCAGCCAGCGCAGCCACCAACGCAGAATCGATTCCACCGCTCAAGCCAAATACTACATCGTGGAAACCGTTTTTCAGCACATAATCTCGCAATCCCAGTTGAATGGCTTTGTAAATTTGTGCTTCGAGATGTTTTGCGGAATCTCGATCGGTCTGTCTGATCGGTGTGCTTGATTTTTCCTCTATGGATAGAGAAACGGTCTCGCACGGTTGTAATGTTGAAATAAACTTGCTTTGAATATTCCGAAACGAATCGTGTTTACGAGCTTGATGCACCTCGCCGATATCAAAATCGTGAACAATAAAATCTTCTTCAAATGCATTGCCCTCAACGAGCAGCTCGCCATTTGGCGCGGCAATTAAGCTTTGGCCGTCAAACACCAATTCATCTTGCCCACCGACAAGATTATTGTAGATGACAAACGCGCTACAAAAGCGGGCCCGGTTCTGAATCAGATTCCGTCGCTCCTCTCCTTTTTGTAAAGAATATGGAGAAGCGGAAATGTTGAGCAACAACTCGGCGTCCCCTTCGAGCGCTTCGGCTTCGGGCACGCTGTAGGGAATCCAAATATCCTCGCAAATGCTGATGCCAATTTTTACACCATCGATATTTAGAATTAGCGGAGTATCTCCGGGTTCAAAATATCGTTCTTCATCAAAAACGCTGTAATTGGGAAGTTGGACTTTGCGGTAGATGCCCAAAATCTGACGGTTTTGAATTACAGCCGCGGCATTGTATAATTTATCATTTTCCGAATCGACGAAACCAAGTATGCAAATGATCTCTTCGATCTGTTCAGCAAGCTGCTCCAGCTTTTTGCGTTGATCGCTCACAAACTGCGTTCTTAGCACCAAATCTTCCGGCGGATAACCGGTGATGGTCAATTCCGGAAAAGTCACAATATCGCACTGTTCGGCTTGAGCTTTTTTCACCTGCTGCATTATCTTTTTGCAATTGCCCTCCAAATCGCCCACCGTTGTATTTATCGGAGCGAGTGCAATTCGTAGTTTGGATCGTTGTGCCATGCGTTCACCTTGTTATTAATGTGGTCAAAGGAGAAACTTTTTATTTTCAACAAGAAACCGATTAAAAATTGAACCTGAATCAAAATAGTCATGGTGAGAAAATTAGAACATCAATTATCGGATTTGGTCCTTTGTAAGGCCGATTTTTATGTTTCTGCTTGAGCCTCAAACTAATAATTTTAATCTAAAATAAAAATGGAATTTGTCTGCGATTGCACCACCCATGCGGTAAATTAACACGACTTGAATAACCAACTAACAGTTGACTTTTAGTTTGTCGCTTTGTACATTTTCAGACTTTTTGGGGACAGTCTGCCAACGCAGCAACAGACTGAAATGCTAGGAAGGAAAAGCTCATGAAAACGTATCTCGTAACCGGTGGAGCCGGTTTTATTGGCAGTAACTATATTCAGTATTTATTCGAAACTTATGGCGACAATGTCCATGTGTTAAATTTGGACAAATTGACCTATGCGGGAAATCTTGAAAATTTACAAGAGGTAAATCAACGCGCTAATTATAAATTCATTCACGGGGATATTTGCGACAGCACATTGGTCGAATCGTTGATGCCGGATGTGGATGTTGTGGTCAATTTTGCCGCAGAAAGTCACGTCGACCGCTCTATAGGCGCGCCCGATGACTTTATCAAAACCGATGTGTACGGCGCCTTTGTACTTTTGGAAGCCGCGAGAAAGTACAATGTCGAAAAATTCATCCAAATCAGTACCGACGAAGTGTATGGCAGCATCATCGATGGCTCGTTTAAAGAAACCGATGTGCTCGAACCGTCCAGCCCATATTCGGCCTCCAAAGCCGGCGCCGATCGGCTGGCATTTTCCTATTTTGTGACGTATGATTTGCCCGTCATCATCACGCGTTGTTCCAATAATTACGGCCCCTATCAATATCCGGAAAAATTGATTCCCTTATTTGTGACCAATGCATTGGACAACAAATCTCTGCCCATTTACGGCGATGGTAAAAATGTACGCGACTGGATTTATGTACGCGATCATTGCGATGCCATCGAATTTCTTGTTCAAAACGGCACAATCGGACAGGTCTACAATGTTGGCGCGGGAAACGAGCGCATGAATATTGAAATTACCGACCTCATTTTGGAAAAATTGAAAAAGCCCGAGTCGTTGAAAACCTATGTCAAAGACCGCCTGGGTCATGATCGGCGCTATTCGGTAGACACGACCAAAATTCACAAATTGGGTTGGAAACCAAAACATAAATTTGAAGACGCGATTGAATTTACGATCAAATGGTATACCGAGAATCGATGGTGGTGGGAAAAATTAAAAACCGGCGAGTACTTGGAATTCTATAAACAAAATTACAACAAAGACCTCTAGAGATTTTTAACCCTGTCAGGATTCGGGATATAGAGATATCTATGTACCGATCCATTGATAAATAGTTTGGATAGTAACTTGCTCCATGCAAATCCTGACCGGGTTTGCCAAAAGTCGCCTAGACGTTAACAAATTGTAGGAGGATTTATGGGGCTGAAAGAGCAGCTTCAGGACAAGACAGCGAAAATTGGCGTAGTGGGTTTGGGATATGTTGGTTTACCATTAGCCGTAGAATTTGCACACAAGGGTTTTTGGGTGCTGGGAATCGATAATAATGCCCAAAAAGCCGAGAGCATCAACAAAGGTGAAAACTATATTGATGATGTGGAAGATGCCAAATTGGAAAAAGCAGTAAAAGACGGGCTGCTTTCCGCAACCACCTCTTACGAGCGCGTTCCCGAACTGGATGTTATTTATATCTGCGTTCCCACCCCGTTTACCAAGAACAAAGAGCCCGATGTCAGTTATATTCAATCGTCTTCCAAGGAAATTGCTGCCGGCTTGCGAGAACAGCACCTTGTTATTTTAAAAAGCACCACGTTTCCGGATACGACCGAAGGCATTGTGCAACCCATTTTGGAAACCTCTGGACTAAAAGTGGGCCGTGACTTTTTTCTGGCCTTTTCTCCGGAACGAATTGATCCGGGCAATAAAATGTTTGCTACTGCCAATACGCCCGTGGTTGTTGGCGGCGTTACCGAAACATGTACCGAGCTGGCGTGTTTGGTGAATCAGCAAATCATAAACCAGGTGGTGCCGGTTTCGTCGCCGAAAGCAGCGGAAATGGAAAAACTGCTGGAAAATATTTTCCGCAGCGTCAACATTGCGTTGGTGAACGAAATGGCGCGCCTGTGCGACCGCATGGGCGATATTGATATTTGGGAAGTGGTTGAAGCTGCTGCGACCAAACCGTACGGGTTTATGCCATTTTACCCCGGCCCCGGAATTGGCGGTCATTGTATTCTTATTGATCCCTATTATCTATCCTGGAAAGCCCGCGAGTATGATTTTCACACCCAATTTATCGAACTGGCGGCCGAAACCAACGAGAACATGCCGTTTTACGTTCTCGGACTCATTCGACGCGCGCTCAGTCACGTTGGCGTTCCGTTTAATAAAGCCAAAATTTTGATCCTCGGCGTTGCTTTCAAGCGCGATGTTGACGATACGCGTGAATCGCCGGCTTTGAAAATTATAGAGTTTTTAATACAGCGCGGCGCCGATGATATTCGAATTCATGATCCGTTTGTGGAAAAAGTGACAGTCTGCGATCGAGAATTTTGCTCGGTTGAATGGTCGGCTGAAAATCTGGCCGATGCTGATGTGGTTGTGATTACTACGGATCACTCCTTTTACGATGCGCAGTTTATCGTCGATAATGCCAAGAGCGTGGTCGACACGCGTAACCTTACAAAAAAGATCAAGAATCCTGACAAAATCACCAAACTGGGTTCCGGAACTCGTTTTTAGGAAAAATTATGAAAATCGCCAACGTTGTCGGGGCGCGTCCCAATTTTATGAAAATTGCGCCGATTCACCGGCGTATGCAACAATCCGAAAACATCAATCCGATTCTGATCCATACCGGTCAGCATTACGACGAAAAAATGTCGAAAACATTTTTTGTCGATTTGGCAATGCCCGAACCGGATATGTATCTGAATGTCCGATCTGGCACGCATGCTGAACAAACGGCTGCGGTTATGGTGAAAATGGAACAGTTTTTAGTAGCGGAACATCCGGATTTGCTTGTGGTGGTTGGTGATGTCAATTCGACCATTGCTGCGTCGCTGGCGGCTTCCAAAGTCGCTGTGCCCGTAGCGCATGTCGAAGCGGGATTGCGCAGTTTTGATCGCACCATGCCCGAGGAGATAAATCGCATTTTGACCGATGCGATTTCCGATTATTTGTTCATTACCGAGCAAAGCGGAATTGACAATCTTTCCAAAGAAGGCACTGCGGATGATAAAGTCTTTTTTGTCGGCAATGTGATGATTGATTCGCTTGCGGAACATCTCGAGAAAGCCGCAGAGTTATCAACATTGCACGAATACCATTTGGAGCCGCAGAAATATGCGCTCATGACCCTGCATCGTCCGTCCAATGTGGACAATCAACAAGTTCTGCAAAAAATATTTCAAGCGCTCGAGGTTGTGCAAAACGATATGCCGATTGTTTTCCCCATTCATCCGCGCACGCGTAAAATGCTCAGTGCAT
>CAYPZM010000405.1:0-4951 GCA_964414825.1 uncultured Cytophagia bacterium
ATACAAAAGGTTTGTGCTGATTCACCTCGACATTCATATAACCGTACGAGCAATTATTGTTGACAGCCGCCTGCATGGCCTGGCAGGCCTGTTCGCCGGTTTTATCATCTTCATTGCAAACGATGGGTTTGTTATAGTGTTGAACCGCTGCAATTCGTGCCGGGATGGAATCGACTGGCGTGTTATTAAAGTGAATGAGAAGAAAATCAAAAGCTCTAGCAACCGATTCATCGATTTTCCCATTCCCCAATCCGCTGGCTGAAACCAGCAGATTGGGATTTGTCTCTTTGGCAAGCTGAATCAGCCGCGTCATTCCTTCCGAGGATTGGATTATGGGAAAATCGAATCCCGGATGCGGATATTCGTTGGCAATTTCAAGCACAACGTTTTGAACATCCTGTTCTGTAATCCAGTTGACCGCATTCACCACCGCTTGCTTTACAGCCGAGCTGTCTTGAAACATTTGGTCCTGGCGTTGATAAAACAGCCCGATAATCACGGCCATCTGTTGCGCCTCGCAGGCGTGAATGACGCGGCCAACGCGGCGCAAATAATCGTGCTTTAAAGAACCATCCGGCAAAAATGCAGAATTTGCCGCGCCTTCGTATCCCGGCATGCCGCCCTGCAGATTCAACGTGAATGCGTTCACGCCCAGTTTTTTGTACTCCGGAATGGCTTGGATAAATGCTGTTGTGTTTGAATCCGCATTAAACGTGATCAGTGTGTCTTCAAATGTGGAATTGACCATGCGGATGTTCATTAACAAGCCTTCGACCGGCGTGCCCGGATTGGTGAGAAAACCATTTATGAGCCATTGGGTATTGGAGATGGAAATGTGTGCAGGCGGTTGTGGCGAACAGGTAACAAGGAAAAAAATAGTGAGCAAAAAAGCAGCTTTATGAAAAGGCATTTGAACCTCTTTTTTAGTTGGCAGCCAATGTAAGCAACCGGTTCACATTATCCCTGCCCGTAATACGCATCCGGCCCATGCTTGCGTAAATAGTGCTTTTGAATGAGCGACTCTTTTAGGCGCTTAACCTGCGGATTGATTTGCTCGGTCAACAGTGCCATCTCCGCAAGCGATTCCAGGACCACAGCGTGAAACACCGCTTTTTCCGGCGTAGCGCCCCAGGTGAAAGGGCCGTGGCCGGCGACCAGAACCATTTGCATTTCTTCAGAGGAAATCGATTCAAAGGCTTTAACGATTTGCATTCCAGTTGCCTCTTCATAATCACCTTGAATCAATTCATCCGACATAAAGTCAGTGCAGGGCACATCCAAATGCGTTTGGTCGGCATGAGTGGTGCCATAAACCGGTATTGATCGGGCTGCTTGCGACCAGGACACGGCATAGGTTGAGTGCGTGTGCACAACGCCGCCAATGTTGGGAAAATGATTATACAGCACCAGATGCGTTTTGGTGTCGGATGACGGTTTGAGGCGCCCCTCTAGCACATTTCCTTGCAAATCCAGGAGGACAATATCTTCGGGCTGGAGCTCGTCGTACATCACGCCGCTCGGTTTGATAGCAACGACTCCGGCTTCTCGATCGATGGCGCTGACGTTGCCAAAATTGTGAATCACCACGCCCTGGCGAGGCAGCTCCATATTCGCGGTATAGACGCGCTGCTTTATTTCATCATAGTTCATGATACAAATTTTTTAAGTGTTAGTTGGAGACAGGAAACCGAAGACGGAAGTCCGGCCTTCGGTCTCCAGTCTCCGGTTTCCATTTTTTAAAACGTAAACTCGTGCTCAATAAACTCGCACAATTTCGAATAGCGCTCATACAGCGTCTTGTATTTTTCTGCCCGTTCGGAATTGGGCTCGTAAACCGTTTCAAATCCGCTGCCCATGGAGGCTTGCGCTTTTTCCATGGTGGGATAGAGATTTGCCACCGTAGCCGCGGCCATGGCCGATCCCAGCGCGCAGGCTTGCTCCGAAGCCGCGACTTTGATGGGCATATTCAGCACATCGGCGGTGACTTGCATAACAAACGGCGATTTTTTCGCAATGCCGCCAATGGCGATGACACCGTTGATGGTGACACCCTCCTCGACAAAACGGTCGACGATTTTTTTCGCGCCAAATGCCGTGGCTTCAACCAAAGCGCGAAAAATCCGCGGCGCATCCGAGCCAAGATTGAGGCCGGTGATGGCGCCCTTGAGCGCCTGGTTGGCATCCGGGGTGCGGCGGCCATTCATCCAATCCACGGCAATAATGCTCGAGTCGTCAATCGATATCTTTTCCGCTTCCTTGGACAATTCCGGAATGATGGTATCGCCAATCTCCTCAACTATTTTTTGTTTCGCAGCAGCATCTACATTTTTCATACTATCCAGCAAATGCTCCACCGGCCACATGAGCAAGTTTTTGAACCAGGCGTAAATATCACCAAACGCGGATTGTCCGGCTTCCATGCCGAGCAGGCCGGGAACGATAGAGCCATCCACCTGGCCGCAAATGCCCTTGACCAAATGCTCGCCTTCCTTCGGCTCCTCGGTGATAATCATATCGCATGTGGAGGTACCCATCACTTTGACCAGCATGTGCGGTTCAATTTGTGCGCCCACGCCGCCAAAGTGTGCATCAAACGCACCAACGCCAACAACTACATCTGTGCCGAGGCCAAGTTTTTCTGCCCATTCGGGTGTGAGAGTGCCGGCAGCTACATCGCCGGTAAAGGTTTCGGTATAGAGACGTTCGCGCAATCCGGAAAGCAGCGGATCGATGTGCGTCAGGAATTCTTCTGGCGGCAATCCTCCCCACGAGGCGTGCCACATAGCTTTATG
Organism: uncultured Cytophagia bacterium; assembly: GCA_964414825.1. Lineage (GTDB taxonomy): Bacteria > Zhuqueibacterota > Zhuqueibacteria > Residuimicrobiales > Krinioviventaceae > CAYPZM01. The sequence goes on from CAYPZM010000405.1 coordinate 2,793, forward strand.
GCCGGCCGCGGTTCGGCTGCGTTTTAACGTCAACGGATCGGTGGTACCGGTAAGCAGCGCCGGAATCCAGTCGCAGTGCTCCACCCATGAAAATGCGGCATTTTGTACCTGCTCGTCCTCGCGCAGCACATGCAAAATTTTCGACCAGAACCATTCCGAGGAATAGACACCGCCTTCAAATTTGGTGTAATCCTCGCCACCCCAGGTGCGCGCTGCGGTGTTGATCTCCTCTGCCTCCTTGACCGCTGTGTGATCTTTCCACAATACAAACATGGCGTTGGGGTTCTCTTCAAATCCGGGCGTCAAGGCCAGAGGCGTGCCCTTTTTATCCACGGCACAGGGCGTGGAACCGGTCGTATCCACGGAGATACCCTTGACGTTTTCCGCCGTGCCTTTTGGCGCTTGTGCCAATGCGCCCTTTATCGATGCGTCTAATCCTTCAATATAATCCAGCGGATGTTGCCGAAATTGATTTTGAGGCGGATCGTTATATTTCCCCGCTTTCCAGCGCGGATAATAAAACACGTCAGTGCCGATCTGCTGGCCATTTGCGGCATCGACAACCAAAGCGCGTACCGAATCCGTTCCAAAATCAACTCCAATGACATAGGCTTCGTTTGGGTTCATATCAAGCTCCCTTTATCCGTTGAAATATTCGCGTGATGAGGAATTGCGTTGGCGCTCATTTGGGGGAGCGCCAATGTTTATGTGAAACTATTACGAATTGTTGAAAAACCGGTGTACAGTAATGTGGTGATAAATATCGCCGGGTTCTAAAATGATTGATGAGAATTGCGGTTTGTTAACCGCATCGGGAAAAAATTGCGTTTCCAAACAAAAGGCATCGTGCTGGTTGTAAACCGCTCCGTTTGCGCCTTTAATGCCATCCAGAAAATTGCCCGTGTAGAATTGTATGCCGGGCTTGCTGGTCCACACTTCCATACCGCGACCGCTGGCGGGATCGAGAACACGCGCGGCTTTGACCAGATCGTCTTCATCGCTGGTTTCCAGAACAAAACAAGTGTCATAACCGCCGATCTCCTGGATATCGCGTCCAATTTTTTTGGTGGTGCGAAAATCGTAAGCAGTTCCGTTTACATCACGCAAACGGCCGGTAGGGATGAGCTCGTCGTCCACCTCCAAATATTTCCTCGCAAACAGTTGCAGCATATGGTTGTAAATTTTTCCGTTTCCGGCTCCGGCAAAATTCCAATAGGCGTGATTGGTCAGATTAAGGGGCGTTGCCTCATCGGTTTCGGCCTTGTAATTTATAGTGAGTTCATCTTCATCATTTAAACTGTAAACAACCGTCACATCCAGCTCGCCGGGATAACCTTCTTCGCCATGTTCGCTCTTGTATTTGAGGGTCACGCCACTCACATCCTCGGATTCAAATGGCTCGGCATCCCACACTTTTTTATCAAACCCTTGAGTTCCTCCGTGCAAGTGGTGTTTGCCATGGTTTTTCGCCAGGGAGTACTTTGTACCGTTCAGTGTGAACTCAGCATTGGAAATACGATTCGCCACGCGGCCAACAATGCAGCCAAAATAAGGATGTCCCGACAAATAGTCGTCGAGATTATCAAATCCCAAACAAACGTTTTTTAATTTATTGTTTTGATCCGGCAAATTGAGAGAAACGAGAATACCGCCGTAATTGATGATTTCAGCGCTGATACCATTCATGTTTGACAATTCAAACTTGGTAATTTCTGTGCCATCCGGGAGTGACCCAAAGATGGTTTTCGTCAGTGGCATCTTTTGAACTCCTATAAATTAAGAGGATATGCGGATTTACATTCAAAAGATGCAAAAAATATTTTAGAAAATCTATAAAATTTTACAATTAAATGGTGATCCTATTGATTCTTTAGACGCACACCGCGCAGCGATTTACCGCAAAGCAAAAAGGAATACGAATTTTTACGAATGATACACAAATGACCGCGAACACATCTTTGCCCTTCTCTGCGAAACTCGGCGCCCTCGTATCTTACTCGAGTTTTTTTATTCAATCCAAATATATAAAAAGTGTATATCATTATTTTATTCTTTTTATCAACGCCAAGGCGCCGAGGTCGCAAAGTCCCGCAGAGGAGAATTGCTGTCTCGAAACAATCGCTCTGTTTTTGGCATCGAGCAACACTATTTCAAGTTCA
>CAYPZM010000406.1:0-4933 GCA_964414825.1 uncultured Cytophagia bacterium
ATTTATTAGCAGAATCACGCGACTGGCAGACGCTACTCCACGTCGCACAAAACCATTCCGATGTGTTGCATCCGCTTATCACCCTGCATTACAATCGAGCGTTGTACCATACCGGGCAATTGTGTGACAATTTGTTCAATTATCCCCAAGTTGAGGGCGAAGAGGGTCTGTATCGCACATTTGGCAAGGCATTTGACATGGCTTTTGCCGTGGCTGCGTTGAATTTGGAGATGGGGAATTTTAATTCGGCGCAAACCTGGGCAAACGAAGCGTTGTCTATTGAGGGTGAATCCGTTCGAGTATTAAAATTGTTGGCGCTTGCCCACCTGCTTAAGCAACACTATTCTGCGGCAAATGTCTACTTTGCCAAGCTAGAAAAGGCAATGTTTACCGGGTCTTGGATCGAGCGCTACAGTGACTATGCGAACCATCCCGTAACCATTTCCAGCGATCCGTTTTTAGGGAGGTTGCATCGGGCCAAAGATGCGCAGAATTACCCCATTCGCTACGGTCATGCCTATGCAGAGCTGAAATATTTGACCGAAACCCAACCGAATAACCGAATGGCACTGGAATATTGTGTGGCTTATTGCTTATTATCGCGCCGTTTGGACCGCTTTATTGAACTGGTTCCACAATTTGCAAAACTCACGAATGACGATTTACCGCGACATGTTCAAGAGGCTTTGGTTTTGATCGCGTTGAGCGGTTCCGGAGAAAAGTTTGATTTGAAAAATATAGAATTAAAACGAATGTATATGGATGGGCTGCAAAAGTTTGGCGCCATACTCGCCAAACACAATAATAATCCCCAGTACGCCCAGGCAGATTTGCAAAACAGTTTCGGTGATACATACTGGTATTATCATCTTTATCACCAACCGCAGGAGTTGCAACCATGACGCACCTCAAACATGACCTGTCTTTTCTGTTGATTATAGTTTGTTTTGCCTTTGGATTGGCGAATTTGGCGCATGCGCAAAATCATCCAGAAATTTATCCGGATTATATTAACGTGACCATTCCCCCTAATATTGCGCCAATGAATTTTATCGTCAAGGAGCCGGGCGAGGTCTATCGAGTTAAAGTATCATCGAGCGCGGGCCAGCCGATTACCGTGATGAGCAAAACCGGCACGATTCAGTTTCCACTTCAAGAATGGAAACAGTTGCTGAGCGCCAATGCGGGCGAGTCGCTTCGTCTCGATATTTCGATTCAATCTAATAGCCAATGGCAGGATTATGATTCAATCATCAATCCCATAGCCGAGCAAAAAATCGACTCGCATCTTGTCTATCGCTTGCTAAATTCGGCTTATACACGCTGGGCGGATATGGGCATTTATCAGCGAAATATTGAAAATTTTGACGAAAGCCCCATCATCCACAACCGTGCGACCGAAGGCAAGTGTATGAATTGTCACAGTTTTAATCAGAATAATCCGCAAAGCATGATGATGCATTTGCGCGGCGGCGAATCGTCCGGTACGCTGATTGCTCGAGACGGGCAAATGCGCAAAGTGAACACGGCCACGGATTTTAACCGCGCCGGCGCTTATCCGGCCTGGCACCCCAGCGGCAAGCTGATCGCCTTTTCGGTTAATCAACTCAAAATGTATTTTCACAGCCAGGAATACGATCCACGCGATGTGTTTGATCGCGGCTCGGATTTGATTTTGTATTATATCGACGAAAATACGGTAACCACTTCGCCACACATCTCAAGCGCCGAACGTATGGAAACCTTTCCCGCATGGTCACCGGATGGCAAGATACTTTATTTTGTCAGTTGTCCTGATTTTCAGACCTTTATTGATGGCGATGAACTGCGCTATAAAGATATTTTGTATGATCTGTATCGTATTTCTTTCAATGCCGAAACGCGCGAATGGGGTGAGGCTGAGCTGGTGCTTTCGGGCAAAGAGCTGGGCAAAAGCATCACCTTTCCGCGGATTTCCCCGGATGGCAAGTATCTGATGTTTTGCGCGGCGGATGACGGCCATTTTCCGATTTATAAAGCTTCTGCGGATTTGTATCTCATGGATTTACAAACAAACGAGTACGAGAAATTGGCGTTAAACAGTGATCTGGCCGAGACCTACCATACCTGGTCATCCGATGGCCGCTGGTTTGTATTCAGCAGCAAGAGAATGGATGGGATAACGGCGCGCCCGTTTTTTGCCTACATGTCGCCGGATGGGGAAATTCACAAACCCTTTGTGCTTCCTCAAGAGGATCCCACATTTTATTTGTCCTATTTGAAAACGTATAACCGCCCCGAACTTATCACCGGCCCGGTAACATTGCGGCCGCAACAGTTGGTAAAAAACATGTATGATAACGACAATCGATTTGATGCACAATTGGATGCCAACGTTAAAGCCAAAAAAGAGCCGGTTGGCGGTGAGCAGATGTATAATGCGGCGCCGAACTGATCTCGGTCGGTGTTGGAGTAGAGAAATAAGAGCGGAATTAGTTTATTTATCAAATGTGCGGATGCAAAAGACTCTCAAAATCCGTTCGGTGATCTGTTCGATAAGATGATCCGCCTCCACTAACGCTTCATCCAACGTCATCGGTTTTGGGCAGATGGAGAACATTGATAGCAATCCTTGCTCGTACAACAGTTCCGCGGATTTGTGAACGGTCCCGCCTATTGCAATCACCGGAATGCCCTGTTGAGATGCCCGTTTTACCACACCGTGAATGGTTTTCCCCATTGCGGATTGCTCATCAACTCGGCCTTCTCCCGTAAGAATCAAATCCGCACCTTGAATGCGCTCGTCAAACTGGCAGGCATCCAATACGGTTTCAATCCCGGAATCGAGAGAAGCATTCAAGAACGCCATCATTCCGGCGCCCAATCCACCTGCCGCACCGGCGCCGGGCGTGTTTCGAACCGCTCGCGTTTCGGCTTCAATTACATCGATAATGTGCGCGGTGTTTTTTTTCAACGTTTCGACAATTTCCGGGGTGGCGCCTTTTTGCGGACTGTAAACACGTGCTGCACCGCGTTCTCCCAACAGCGGATTGTCCACATCGCACGCCACTCGAATTTCGCAGGAGGCGAGTCGTTTATCCAATCCATTGATGTCAATTGAGGTCACATTGGCCATAAGGCTGCCGGTCATGGGTTCGGTTATGAGCCCTTGCTTGCGGAAAAATTGCACGCCCAATGCTTGCGCCATGCCGGTGCCGCAATCATTGGTGGCTGAACCGCCAATGCCGATTACAAGGTGTTTAACGCCAAGATCGAGTGCAGCGTCAACAAGCTCTCCCGTGCCATAGGTTGTAGTATGCAGCGGATTGCGTTGTGAGGCGGGAACAAGTGGCAAGCCTGAAGCCGCAGCCATTTCAATTACAGCGGTATCTCCATCTCCCAAAATCCCAAATTCAGCTTCGACTAACGTTCCTAGTGGGCCGGTAACTCTTTTTTTGTGGATGGTTCCGTCTGTGGCTTCCACAAGCGTGGCAACCGTGCCTTCGCCGCCATCAGCAAGCGGAAGTTTGACGATCTGTGCAGAGGGCAGTTGGGATAAAATTCCGCGAGCCATAGCTTCGCAGACCTTTATGGCGGAGAGACTCTCTTTGAACGAATCGGGAGCGAGAATGATTTTCATGATTAATTCTTTTGGGATTTGAGTGGCTAGCCAATAAAAAAGGCGATCCTGTTAGGGATCGCCTGAAATTACACGGACTCTACTTGATTAATTTCCGGAAAATGTTTGCGCAACTCGCGCTCAATCCCCATACGCAGCGTCATTTGTGACATCGGGCAACCGGCACAGGCGCCCTGCAGGCGCAGTTTGATATTTCCGGATTTAACGTCAACCAGTTCAACATTTCCGCCATCTGCTATCAGAGCGGGACGAATGGTGTCGAGAACCTTGTCGACGTTTTCGTAATTCATATCCATCTTGGCCTCAAGATTTATTGTTCTTTTTTAACTTTTTCTTCGGGTACGGTTTCGGCCTCGGCAAAATCAGGCTTTTCGCCGCGAATAACATAAGAGTTTGCCGGGCATTTTTCAAACGCTTTGTACAAATCATCGCTGTGGATGTCTTGAATTACCGGCAAATTGCCGTCCATAACAATGGCTTCGGTTTCGGTAACCTTTTTGGTTGTACAAATTTTACAAGCAAAACAGCCCACCTTGCATACGGATTTGACGGCCTTGAGCTTGTCTTGCGAAATACAGCCTAAAAAGACATTTTGGCTGCGCGGAATGAGCGCCATAATATCACGAGGACAGGTTGTGACGCACACGTTACATGCCGTACATTTGTCTTCAATGACTACAGGGAGACCATTGTCATTCATGTACATAGCGTCGAACGGGCACGCTTTGACACAGGAGCCGAGGCCGAGACAGCCATACGAGCAACCTTTATGGCCGCCGCCCACGAGCTGCGCGGCATTACAATCTTCAAGTCCCTGGTAAATATATTTTTCTGTGGCTTCGGCCTTGCCGCCCTGGCACTGAACCACTGCCACCTTGGGCTCTTGCGCTTCGGCTTTGATGCCCAAAATTTCGGCAATTTTTTCTGTTACTTCAGCACCACCGGGAGAACACATATTGGGCGGGGTTTCGCCTTTGGCAACCGCCTCGGCATATGCGGAGCAGCCTGGTTTTCCACATGCACCGCAATTGGCGCCGGGAAGAATGTCCGTTATTCTCTCAACCTTCGGATCTACATAAACCGCAAACTTTTTAGACGCATACGCCAAACCGGCGCCAAATAACAATCCCAGCCCACCAAGAGCTAATATTGAAGATATAAAAAGCATATCCATTAGAAATCACCATATTTGAATGTGAAAATTACTCGTCAAGTGAGGCAATATAAAAATCTTGCAAGCGAATTGCAAGATAAAAGGAAACAGAGTATCCCCCAAAATTTCACTCCAGCGCCAAATAAAGCTGGGCACGTGAT
>CAYPZM010000407.1:0-4926 GCA_964414825.1 uncultured Cytophagia bacterium
CATCAAATTGTTTCTAAATCTTCAAAAATAATCGGGTTTTTAAAGTAGACTCAATCATAACAGGGCTGAGCACCATCCCCTTTGAGCTCGAACCGGCGCCAACAGTAATCATTTTCGAGCGGTACTCCACCTTCGAATTTTTGTTTTTTGGTTTTGTTGGCAAAGTGAATTTTACCAAATTCTTTTTCACCGGGATCGATGACGATGACCTCATCCGGAATGGCATCGAGCACTTTTTCCAGCCAAATGCGTTTTGCGGTCTCTTTGATCCACAAATTCAAATACTCAAAATTAAGCGGTTTTTGCAAACACGCCGTGGCACCAGCGTCGATGGCTTCCTGAGTAAGATCTTCAACAGAGCCGGAATAGAGAATCACATCCAAATCCGAGCCATATTTTAGTTTGGCTTCGCGAGTGAATTCGATACCGGTTTTGGGGGAATAGCCCAGATAATGATCGACCAGCAAAATATTGGTGTGCTTTAGCTCATCCCACGCCGCGTCCGGTTCGTGATAAAATTCAACAAACGGATATCCTTTCTGTTGCAACCGTGTTTGAGTGGCATATCCAATGTTTTCTTCATCATCAAGAATCAGAATCCGGATGAAGCGTAACAATTCGCTTAGCGCAGTTTTTTTCTCCATGCGTCCCTCCTATTGCGGCAGCGCCAACAAAAATGTAACGCCATTTAGCCGCTGTGTTTCTTTGATGCTTAGTTGTCCCCCAAGATCCTGCGCCAATCGTCGCGAGATCGCCAATCCCAATCCCGACCCGTTGCTTTTTGTGGTATACAAGGTTTCAAACACTTTTTCGCGAAAACATTCGTTAATACCCGGCCCGTTGTCGATAAATTCTATATGAATCGGCAAATCATCTTCAGGAAAACGTTCGGCCTTGATCTCGATTCGACCGGTTTGCCGGCGTACCAACGGCATAAAATCAATGCTGTTGAGAAATAAATTGATCAGAATTTGATTGAGAGATGAAACGCTGGTGGTAACGTGCAGATTTCTGGGCGCACTCGCTTGCACTTTAATTTTTTTCCGCCGCGCAATGGGCAGTAGCGTTTCGACAAATTTTTTCAATACAGTTTCCAAATTGATTTTGGTTTTATCCTCTTGCCGCAGGAGATTTAAAAACAGCTCCTCAATATCGAGAATGCCCAACTGAGTAGACCTAGCGCCATTTATGGACTGTTCAAAACGAGATAAAAATAATTTGTCATCTCCCATCAGCTTGCCGGCATTTAATTGTATGCTGTCGTTTTTTAAAATCTCCAACCAATAATCCAAAGCCTGAATCTGATTTTTTATTTCGTGCATAAAATTAGCCGTCATTTTGCCGGTAACAATAAATTTTTGGTCATCGCTGGTGCGCTCAATAAACAGATTGCGTTCAATATATGAACGCACGGCCAGCTCGCAAAAATTAACGCTTTGTTCTTTGAGTTTATCGAATTGAAACGCTCGGTCTCCAAACAAAAACAGGCCGTAGCCATGTTCGTCAGAATATTGAATTTTTATGCCAATCAGAGATTCAAAATGGCCGAGCGCTTTCATATACTTGAAATGAAAGCAGCCGTGATTTTCCACGACATAGTCACCATCCACAATCACATCACTAATGGGCGAAAACTGCAAATGGCTGCGATCAAATTTTGAAAGCTGCAAAGACTTGCCCGTGCTGGCATAGATGTCGGTCTCCATCGAGTTCAACTGGAGTTGAAAAATGACAACAAACGAGGCTTTTGTCAAGGTTTTGATTTCATGCATCAAGCCGGTTATAGATTTGTCGGGCGATTTTTCCTCATTGCCCGGATTTGGTTTTTCTGCAGCGGCTTTTAACGAGATGTCTTTGGCCATTTGGCCATCGTCTATCATCGCATTGAGCGCGTGAATCAAGTCTTCGGACGAATGTGGAATTTTTAAAAACTGGTTGGGAACAGCCAATTGCTGCAAATCGGTTTTGCACGCTTCCCATGTCTCCAAAGTGCCATACACGAGCTGCGGAGTTTTCGGATACAAGCGTTGTACCAGAGACGGCAGCAATTCATTTTTTTTGACTTGGCATGAAACCACATTTAACATAAAATCGGATTGAGGTTGAGCTTTTAGGGATTCGGGAAATACCAGGCGTGCCTTTATGCCAAAGCCGCTTGAGAGCATTTGAATGAGCGGTTGCGACACAATCTCGTCCGTATCAATCACTTGAATCTCCTTAAAACGAGATTGAAAATCACGCGACAGCACATATTTACGACGCGTTTGTCGGGTTTGCTCCCATTTGAATATTTGCAATGCGTCGGTAAGTTTTTCTTCAATTTTAAATGTGGCCTGGGTGTCGGTTGAATTGTCTTCATCCTGGAACAAGCCACGCGCACCAAGCAGCAGTAACTCATCTTTTTCGGACACGCCAATAACTTGCAGTCGAACTCGATCTTGCACTTTTAGAACATCATCTATATGCTCTGCTTTTATCCACATATCGTGTGCATGCAATACCCCGGCAATTCCGGGCCTTAGCTCGACCAATGCTTTACTTTCGGTCAGCACCACCACTTCGCCCTCGATAAAGGTGCCTATTTCTACTTGCTCACGAAACGCGGGCCAGGGATTGTCCATGGCTTGCCGAAACGACAGCTCTAAAGATTCGTGTTTGTCATTAAAGCCGATTACCCGCGCCGGCTGCTCTTGTCCGACCTGAAACTCGTGCTTTAAATCCACCATTTTGCGAGTCAGCAGGCACTCGGATCGTTTGGTGTACGCCTTTGCGTTTTGCACAAACGAGTGAATGCCATAATGATCGATCTGGTGAATATTGGCCAGAACAGGCTGACCCAACTTGTAGCTTTGTTTGATTTTACGCCACTCCATAACACATCCTCGGAGGTTAAGTGAGGCAATCCTTGGTTGGATTGTGTGTTCGTCCACCCCAAATGTATATTAAAAAACTAGAAAAAGGCGGGTTAAAAGCAATAGTTTTTTTGGAGCATTTGGCAATTAATCGAGTATCTGTTTCACGCCAAGTTTGATCGTCCGGCATATTCATGCCGGATGCATAATGAGGTCAGCCATTCGTATAACTGGGACACATGTCCCTTCCCAGAGCCCGTCCGGGATAAATATCCCGGACGAACGTTGGCAATTTTAGCGTTCGCTCCGAAGCCATCGCTCCCAAATCCACGCAACAAGCACAATCAACACAAAACCAATGGCATAGCCGATTTGTGCGCCGGGATAGGCATCGTGCACAAATCCTTTTACCTGTTGCAGCAACAAAACCGGCACGTAAACCACGGGCGCCAGTGAGAGCCGATGCCGCAAGAGAGACACATAAATCAACCAAAACAAAAGCCCTTTGGCCAGGCCGCTCACAATCCAAATGAGAATGGTGCTGGAGGAGCTGACATCGGTAAAGCCCAGCCCAAGGAGAATCAAGATGAGCGAGGCCACAATTTTACGGTGGTTCCACGCCCCGGTAAAACGGTCGATCACGGAAAACACGAGCAGGTAGGCGGTACCCATCACAAACAGGCGGGTTACGGGACTCAGCGCCAGGCCGAGAATGGGCCAGCGGGTACTTAGATCGCCATAGTCGGCCCAAGGCGGACTTAGCGACGGGGCCAGCAGCCGAATGGCGGTGACGGCAGCCACGATAACAAATCCGGCACCCAGCGCCGATACAGGTTTCACCACGCTGCTTTTTACCAGTTGACCCTGTGTGGCTTTGACAAAGCCGTTCACCATACCGATAGCAGCGCCGATCACAACAGCTCCCAACGCCGAAAAGATAACGGCCAGCAACGCCTGGTGCATCCACGGCGCGGCCGTGACAAACATGGACTGAACGCTGGGCCAGTTATTGACCAATCGAACCAGAGTGAGAACAACGAGTAGAATGCCAATTTTAAGAAAAATCCGCCAATTGAATTGTTTGCGGCTCCAGTAAATGATGGAAAAAACCAGCGCTACTACAAGCAGAAGGGATGGAATCGCGCCGACCAAAATATCAAGTATGTTAATCAGATTGTTTTTCTCGCGTTCGGTTCGCTGCCACTCTTCTGGTACGTGCACGGTTTGGAAGGCGTTCACCACCTCGCTGCCGGCGAGCTGGATGACGATTCGAGTCTCGCCAGATTCTAACGGATGGCGTGCTGTATCCGCCCACACAAACTCCCAGTCCATGCGGTTTTCCAGCTTTGTCGGTGTAACCGAGACGTTCTTTAAAGTTTCGGCTTGCAGGTTGAATTTCTCTTGCAATGCCTGCCGGGCGATATTTCGAGCCCTCTGCTCATCCAACGAATCGCCGGGCGCGGCTTCGGGCAATTTATGCGTAAAAAACAGTTCTTCTCTATTCGGAATCTCGATCGTATATTCTTCAGCACGCGCCGCAATATCGCCTTCAAACATGGCATAACGCACCAGCCAGCGTGGCCCTCCCAGGTACGATCCCATCAGCGCTTTATAGACCGAATCGCCTTCTTCCTGCCAAATAAAACGGTCATTTTGATTTAGCGGCTCTTGCACTCGACTGAGCTGCTTCCAATCTTCTCCCAGTTCAATATTTCGAGAATCGAGCTCTTGCGCGGCAAGCTGTTCTGCTTCTGTGCGACTCAATTCCAAATCCGGAGCCAGATTTTTAAGATTGGCACACACAGCCCAAACGCCAATAGCCACAATACCCGCCACGACGAACCATACATTGACCCCCTTTTTGGCGGCGGTTGAGGATGGAAGCACGGTTTCAATCTCGGGCATTTCTTTGGGAGCCGGCGGTTCGAAGGCTTTGTTTTTGAGTTCCTCAGGTACATCGTTAGCCCAGAGCTTGCGGCGCAATCGTGCCGAAAAAACGATCCACAACGGAATCAACGTGAACAAAAGCACCAGGCCCTGCTGCACCCAAATATTTGGCGCGGAAGAGACAAAC
>CAYPZM010000408.1:0-4921 GCA_964414825.1 uncultured Cytophagia bacterium
TGATCGTGATGGTCAGTAATGAAGACGAAAAGAATCAACGTCACAGTCTAGAATATCTTGCGGCGCTCAAAGTCGATGGTATCGTCATTTCAGTAACAGATGAAACCAGGGACACAACGATTTTCGAGAGTTTGCAAAGTCAGGGAATTCCCATTGTATTTTTCGGCAGACCACTGCAAGAATTGAATCTAACTACAGTTACCAATGATGATAAAAAGCTGTCTGTGGAAATAACCGAACATATGATCTCCCTCGGCCGGAAACACATCATGTTTTTAGGATATAATCCGCACGATATTACGACGCGGAATAAATTATCGGGTTATACAGAAACACTGCAAAAGCATGGTATTCCGGTTGATAACTCTTTTATCGTTCATTGTCACATGAACATAGAAGATGGTTTTAAGGTAATGAAATCGCAGCTCCAACACGGGCTTATTCCAGATGCTGTGATCTGCGCTAATGACCTGGTAGCTATTGGCGCCGGCAACGCGATTCTCGAGGCGAAATACCATATTCCTAAGGATATCGCGCTATCCGGTTATGGTGACCTCGTGGAAGCAAAATCTCTGTTTCCAATTCCTTTAACCACTGTCAGCCATATCCCGGAAAAAATTGGCCGAAAGGCTGTCGACCTGCTTATCAAAGAAATTGAGGCAAAAGATAAAAAAATAAATCCACGAACGCATTACCTGGAAACCCAATTCATTTTCCGAGAATCCACAATCGGAAACCAATCGTGATACAATATGGTGCTATAAAAGGATACGCTTTTTTTTATCAAGCCATCCACAACTTTTAAATATAACTCCATCCTCGGTATTGAACAACGCGATTGTAAATCCTGACTCGTAGTCACAGTGCTGGATCTCGGCTGAATTCTGTCGCGTCCTGTTCACTAGACGAATTCAAATCGAGCGAGCGGTTGCGGCCGCGCTTTCGTTCTGAAGAAAAATGAGCTGAGTTACGTCCAACGTATTAAACTAGTCGTCCGGGAAAATAATTTACAGCGATCTCCTTTAAATGGATTCATGAGACGGTTGGTAGGTTGGGTCAAGTCTCTCGAGCCGCGCTTTGTAGCGTTCCTGCATATATTTTTGTCAGTTTCATCCGGCAATGATTCACAGTCGGCATTTTCTATTATTTCAGCCTGTCTGAAAAGCGCCTGGCGTTGTCGTCGGCTCCGGGTAAGCGGGACAATTATATTCGTGGTTTCCAACAGCCGAATGATGACAGCCGGATTCGGTTGTCGCCCACGATAAATGATTGTATGATCTTTTCGGTGTCATCATCAAAAGCTTTATCGGAATAGACAGTCACAAGCGGGCTGTCGTAAATAATATATTCACCCGGAAGGCAATGAACCGCGGCGGTTCACACGTTAACAACCATTCAGTTTCAAGCCTCCATCGACACGTCGCCGGCGTTATAGACCAAAATGACATCCCCGGGCAGCTCCACAGTGCGCTGTATATCGGGAACGAGATCAATTTCCTCGTTGCCGTTTCCGGGCTCGAAACCGCTGAAAAGTATGGCCGAGGGATACATGTGTTTTTTCAACGCTTCAAAGGGGGTTTCGGTGGGTACAACAATAATATCGGCTTCGATCCGGCCTTTGGCAAGCATTTCAGATATTTCCACTTTAATATTTTCGACATCCGCCTTGAGCTCGGCCGTGCGAATAATGCGGATGGGATGATCGCGCCATTCGCGGTTCTTCTTGAGCATAAAAGACAACAACAACATCAGTTCGACGTTTTTAGCCGAATCCCACCAAATATTGATGAAACCTTTGGGGATATGGCTTTTCTCATCTTCCTGCACGGCATCGACAATTATGAGGCTGCGTTTCATCTCTTTGACGGTGGCAACCGTTTCCCAAAACACCGCGGTCTTTTCCGGATCCTCACTCCAGCCGAGCAGGACGGTGTTGGGTCGCATACCGCCGATCCCATGGCATTGGAGAAGCGCCTTGACGCCCGTGTGAAGATCGTCTTCGACAATGACGACGGCAAAGGCGGGAAGCTTTTCCTTTAAAATGAACTTGTGCAGAATGCTTTCCGCTTCTTGCCGATGTTTATGCAGGTCTTCCAACTCTCCCGTTATAATCTGCCCCAGCGAAACGATGCCGCTGTCCACGGTAAACCAGCAGGCGTATTCCGCCAGATGCAATCGGTTGGAGGCGCCGCCGGTAAGGGCGAGAATGGAAGGACGCCAGTTTTTGGGATGATAGCTCTCACGCTCCAAGCGCAGCAACGCATTACGTGCAATCTGAAAAGCAAGACCGCCGCCAAGATCGCCCCATTTTACCTGGATTTCCGAACGGGCGATGAAAAAGTAAAATGCGCCCCCAAGAACAAGGGCGACGGCCGCCCACAGAGCGTTGATCATGAACATGACGCCGATACAGCCCAAAGCTCCCAAAAGCGCCACAAACCAATGGTTGAAACGGAATGTCGGCCGGAAACTGGGATTGCTGGAACGCCCTTCGTAAAAACAGGCCAGATTGACCGTGGCATAGGTCAACAGGAAAAACATGGTGATGACCGGGGCAATGGTGTCGAGGTCACCGGCAAGGACACCGATTTGCGCAATAAAGAATGTCAGCGCCAGAGCGTGTCGAGGCTCGCCGGCGGGTCCGCTGCCCCGACCAAACCAGCGAAGGCGTCTAAAAATGTTGTCGCGGGCAAACGCTTGCAGGATACGGGGTGCGCCCATCATGGCGCCCAGGGCTGAGGAGAGCGTGGCGGAAAACACCCCGGCATATATAAGAACCGGTGAAAACGCATAATTCTTCATAACAAATCCCTGGCCAAGCAAATCAGACCGGGGTACACTTGCGGCGAAAAATACCGCCAAAACGGCATAAACAAGCCCCGAAAAACCGATGGCGGCAAATGTGCCGTTGGGAATAGATCGGGCCGGATCCTTTAGGTCTCCGGACATATTAACGCCGGTCATGATGCCGGTGACAGCCGGGAAGAACAGTGCAAAAACAATGAAAAAGGAAAATTCCGCGGACCACTGCGGGGCTAAATTGGAACCCAGTCGTTCTAAAGAAAACTCGCTACCCGCCCCTACAAAAAAGGACACAATGGACAGCATCAGAATGATAAGGATGCCGTACTGGATGCGAATGGTCCAGCCGGCGCCAATGTAAACAAAGACAAAGACAACAATGTTGACGAGCGTCGCAAAGGTTCTGAAGGAGATCCCGAGATCAGGAAAAGCGGAGAAAACCGCCTCTGTAAAACCGACGACATAAAGCGTAACCGCCACAGCCTGGGCGATAAAGAAAAAGATAGCAATAACGCCGCCAAACTCGATGCCGAGACTACGGCTGATTAGATAATAAGCACCGCCGCCTTTAACCCGCATATTGGTCGCTATGGAAGCGACGGAAAGGCCTGTGATTAAAGAGATCAACTTGGCGCCCAAAAGAATCAGCAGCGCACTCCAAAGACCGGCGTACCCCACGACCGTGGGAAAACGCAGGAACATAATTACGCCCAGGATCGTCAATACACTTGGCGTAAAAACGCCGCTAAACGTGCCAAAGCCTTTGGGCTTTAATTCATTTTGAGATGTTTTACCGTCCATATCAGTCTTGCAACACCTTTATAACTTGCACGCGCCCCGCGGGTCAGGTTAAACTTTTTGTCAGCAGTTTATAAAAAATTAAATTTTATACAGATTGCTATTGGAGGATAATCGGCGCCGCCGACTCGATTTCATAGCAAGTATATTTATAAATCCTATCTAATTATGGACTTGACAGCATTCAATGTTTCTTCAGCGATCGTGTCCTGTCCCGACAAATCGTCTCATCCGGCTCAAAATCGGCCAAAGCACGGCCCATCGGATATTTTGACGGCAAATAGATCGAATTGTGAAAATCACATTCATCATCGGATATTTCAATTTCAATATCATTCGGCTCATTTGATTTTGTGTACGAACCGAAAATCACAATCTTTTGAATTTCCTGCTCCGTCGCAAGTCGATCTCTGATTTCGGCTTTAATTTTATCTTTTTGATTGTTTGTTATCATCATAAAAATGATTTTCTTAAATGTGATCTCAGATAAAGCAAGATATTAATTTTATGTCATTAGAATCAACAAAAATAAATGTTTTTGCTTGCTTTTGTGCAAGTAGACTCAAGCCCAGTTGCCCTCGTGGAGCGCCTCGGAACGCGGGTCAACTGCAGCGTCTTGTTGGGCAACGCTTCTTACCGCCGCCATAAATGTGCCGAGTTTCTGTGGATATATCAAACCCTTGGTGCGAACGCCTGTGCACAGATCAACGCCGAATGGCTTGACCGTTCGAATTGCTTCGCTGACGTTTCCAGCATGCAGGCCGCCGGCAAGAAAAACCGGTAACTCTACGTTTTGAACGATCCGTTTACTCAACGACCAGTCGTGTGTTCGGCCTGTCCCGCCAAATTCCGTGACCGGCAGGGATTGGTTACCCGAATCCAACAGGATCGCGTCGACGACGCAACCGACTTCCAACGCTTCATCGACGGAAGACTCGTCATTTACGTGCACAACTTGTACGAGCGACACCCCAGGTAGCGACTCCCGCAGAATTTCATGCGCACCAGGCGCAAGGCGTTCGTATATCTGAATCGTTTTGACGCCGCAGCGTTTCTGCTGAGCAATGATTTCGGCCGGCTCGATTCGGCTGGTAAGGAGAAAGGTACCCACTGGTGGCGGTACCGTGGCAGCCATATCCGCGATCAAGCTTTCCGTAACCGCACCCGGTCCGCTGGGCATTTGTGAGACCAGTCCAACCGCGGAAGCGCCTTTTCGGACAGCAATACGTGCCTCTTCAATTGAACTGATACAGCAAATCTTAACCCAACTTTGAGCAACGCATATATTTCAACCTTTGCTCATAGGTTAATTGTTTGTAAC
>CAYPZM010000409.1:0-4873 GCA_964414825.1 uncultured Cytophagia bacterium
GGACAAAGGACGCGATACGGTTGAAGCCAATGAAGAATTGGGGTTTGCCGCGGATTTGCGTGATTACGGAATAGGCGCGCAAATTCTTTCGGAATTGGGGATTCATAATTTGCGTTTATTAACCAACAATCCTAAAAAGATCGTCGGTTTGGAAGGATACGGTTTGAAAGTGGTCGAACGCATTCCCATCGAAATTTCACCGAATCCCCTCAACACACTTTATCTCAAAACCAAGCGCGACAAAATGGGACATATGATTTTACAAAATGAAACTTGTGAGATTTCGCAGAGTTAAACATCAATTATAGGAAGAGAAGATGCCAACAGTATATGAAGGACAACTATCCGCTCAGGGCAAATCATTCGGAATTGTCGTAAGCCGATTTAACGAACTGATTTGCCGAAAACTGCTCGATGGTGCATTGGATTGTATTGCGCGTCACAATGGAAATATGGACAATGTTGATATTGCCTGGGTTCCGGGTTCGTTTGAAATTCCGGTTGCCGCCAAACGAATGGCTGCCAGCAAAAAATATGACGCGGTGATATGTTTGGGAGCCGTCATCCGCGGCGCAACCCCGCATTTTGAATACATTGCTGCAGAGGTCACCAAAGGCACCGCGCAAGTCAGTTTGGAATTCGGATTGCCCGTAGCGTATGGCATCATCACTCCCGATACATTAGAGCAGGCCATTGAGCGCGCCGGAACAAAGGCCGGAAACAAAGGCTGGGATGCCGCGATGAGCGCAATTGAAATGGCTGATCTCTTTACAAAAATGCACACCGATTAACTACCGGAAGGCTTATGAAGAGACTTTTGCTTTTTCTGCTTTTTCCCCTTGTGGTGTTTTCTGCCAATAGCAACTGGAAAACGTTTACCAATACGTCACAAATTCGGCAAATGGCCATTGCCGATTCCGTGTTGTGGTGCGCCACCAACGGCGGTGTGATGGCAATCAATGCCAATTCCATGAAGTATGAAAAATTTACCAATACCGAAGGCCTGGCTCAAATTGATGTGGTCGCCTCGGCTTATGACCAAAGAGGTTTTGTCTGGGTTGCCATGCCCGATGGCTTGCTGCAAATTCTCAACCTCGAAACCAATTCCTGGGATGCCTATAACGAATTCCAAAACCGCCTCGAGGTTTTTTGCTTTTTGCCTCATGAAGATTATGTCCTCGTCGGTTACGATCAGGGCATTGCCGAGCTGCGGCTCGATCAAAAAAATCACTGGGAACGCACCTGGAAAGCGGAAATTGGCGCGGTTCGCGAAATTCTCATAGCCGATGACCAGATTTGGGTGGCCCAAGAAGACGGCGTGCGCCGAATGCCTGCGGATTTCCCCAATAAACAAATCCCCAATGCGTGGGAGCGGTTTGACCTCTCCAGCGGTTTGCCGAGCAACGATGTGTTTGCCTTGGCTTTTTATGAAAATCAAGTTGTTGCCGGCACGCAAATGGGTTTGGCATTTTTTGAAAACGGCACATGGCAATCCGCGCAAATGCTAGATCATGAGGTTCGCGATTTGACGTTATGGAATAATACACTGAGCCTGGCATCCAACAAAGGTATCTTTTATCTGGATAACTCGAACGCCTGGACGCGTCTCGGCTCCGCGGGTTCGCATGTGTATCATATCTGTTCCACTTTGGATGACATGTTGTGGGCCGGAACGGACAATAATGCCCTGTTGTATTACAGTACCGAGGAAACCCGGTGGGTTAACTTTACGCCCAACGGACCGGGTAGCAATACATTCAGCGATTTGCTTGTGGACAGTGAGGGACATCTGTGGGCAACATCCTCGCATCGCCCAAACGGCGGGGTTTATTATTTTGATGGCACGAGTTGGACCAATTGGCACAGCTATAGCGGCCTGGCGCATTACGATTATCGCAGCGTGGAAGAGGATCCGTTTGGTCGCATTTGGGCGTCCAGTTGGGGCGGCGGCATTACGTTGTTTGAAAAGACCGAGACCGATTCTATTTTGGTCACCAATCTCGGCGCTATGGCCGGGAATTTAAATGGCATTTCCATCGATCCCAATTTTGTGGTGGTGACGCATGTGGGGCTCGATCAAAATAATTACATGTGGTTTTTGAACTATACTGCCTCCAACAAACAAGTGTTGGATGTGTACGATCTGGACAACTCCTGGCAGCACTGGACCACCACGGAAGGTATCCGCGCCGAAAAGGTGATTTCCTTGGCCATCGATCAGTTTGGCCGTAAATGGATCGGCACCGAAGGCAATGGTCTCACTGTCCTGGATGACAATGAAACGCCGTTTGATAAATCCGATGACGACCTGAGCGGTTTTCTTGATACAACCGAAGGATTGGAGAGCAATTATATTAATGCCATTGTAGAAGATCTGGACGGCACCATATGGATCGGCACCTCGGGCGGTTTGAATTATTGGTTCGGTGGTCAAGTTGGTGCGCGCTATGCGGTAATCAACGACAATATCCAATCCCTGTACGTGGATCCGCGCAACAACAAATGGATCGGCACGGCCGGTGGCCTGAGTATTCTCGATTCGGATAATTTTTCCTGGACGCATTATACCACGTCGAACAGCCCGGTCGTCTCCGATTTTGTTACCTGCTTTGCACTAAATGAAGAAACCGGCGATATGTTTATCGGCACCACAAACGGCTTGTCCCGGTTCGAAACCCCGTTTACCAAACCGGCTGATAATTTGCAGAATGTCGTTGGCTATCCCAATCCGTTTGTTCTCAATCAGGAAAATTCACGCTTTTATATCGATAACCTGGCGATTAATTCCAGCGTCAGCATTTTTACGCCCGAAGGGTATCTGATTAAAGCCATCCCCAATCGCGAAATCCTCGGCGCCCGCATCGCCTGGGATGGCACCAATAACGACGGCGAGTTTGTGAGCAGCGGTGTTTATCTCTATCTCGTGACCACCAAAGACGGCCAGATAAAGTCCTGCAAAGTGGCGGTGGTGCGCTAGTTCTCGCTTTATCAATCCGGGCGTGCGTTTCCTGAATTTGTCAATGAAGGCAACACACGTTTAGCGCCAAGCACCCAAAATTGACACGAATGTGAAAAACAAAATACTCTAATTCGCACATTTGTGTATCCGCAATAATCACGCATATGCAAGTGCTCGTTTCTCCCGGTCATACACGGTTCGTCGTCCACTGCGATATGACTCCATGGCCATCAAACACGCCACGGCGTGCTGGTAGCCGGCGTCGATCGATGCGTTGGGCGTGTTGCCGCTGCGCAGGCACTGCAGCCAGTCGAGGTAATGATCCGGCATATCGACATGCTCCACCTTGTTTTCGCCGCGAATCGCGCCTTTGTTTTTTGTGCCGCCCTCGGCAGTGTATACAGGCTCGCTCCATTTGTCCATTTTAAGAACACCCACATCACCGTACAATTTAAAGGTGTTGCCATAACCATTGCCAAAATTGGTGCAATAGCTCACCAAAAAACCTTCGGGATAATTCCACATGGCCTGGATTTGATCGGGACAGGTGAAATCGTACTTGTCAATCCAGGTGTAACGGCCGCCCAGGCAAACGCAGCTTTCCGGAAACTCGGCGCCGGTAATGTAATGCACGAGATCGAGATAGTGGCTGCCGTAGCCCGGCAGGGCGCCGTCGGAAAAATCGGCATAGCCGTACCAGCCGGAATACTGCCATTGATCGAACGGACGATAGGGGCGATGCATAAGAAACTCGTTCCAGTCCACATCTTCCTGTTTCACCTCTTTTAAATACTTGTACCAATAGGGCTGGTCGTTGTTGCGCACCTGCTCAATGCGATTGATGGTTCCGAAAATGCCGGTCTTGACCAGCTCTTTGCACCCGGTAAACGACGGCAAACTGCGCAATTGCGTGCCGACCTGCACCACCACATGGGCGGCTTTGACGGCATCGACCGCTTTGAGCAGCCGGTCCATGTCCATGGCCAGCGGTTTTTCCACATAAATGCCTTTGCCGGCCTCTGCCGCGGCTTGCAAATGCGTGGTGTGCTGAAAATCGCACGAGGCAATCATCACGGCATCGACATCGTCCAGCGTCAGCAGGTCGCGATACGAAACAAACTGCCGCGCCTCAATCGTGTACCATTCTTTAATGTTCTCCGCCGCCATCTCGCGGTGCAGGCGATACGGATCCGCCACCGCTGTAATCTCTACATTTTGCTCCTTATCGTGTTTGTGCACACCCTGCATATGCGCATCGCGACCGCGATTGCCGCAGCCAATAATACCGATGGAAATGCGGTCATTCGCACCCATCACCCGACCATAATTTTTTGCCGGCATGTGCGATGCGCACGACGACAGCGCAATCGCCGCGCCGCCAACCGCGGTTTTGGCCATAAATTCTCTGCGATTTAGTTTCATTGGGGTCTCCTTTAGAAATTTCGGAAACGATTTTATTCAGCATACATAACGCTAAAAAATGGGGATGTGGAAAGCTTGATCAATTCATGGGATTTCTTTATTTATTTTAAAAATGAGCAAATTGAGGCAAAGATGCAAGAAAAAGGCGTGCGGATTTATTGCCTTCGTGCATGGCATCCCGATAATAGTGGTTTTTTGATTGCTTTGGCAAAGGAAATGTGCTATTTTAGACCAGCTAAAATGGGGATCAAGCGAGGGAATTATGCAAATCATACGTCTATTTTTATCATCGCCGGGAGATGTTGGGCCGGAGCGCGAGCGCGTTCACGCTGTGGTGAATCAACTGAACCGATTGTTGGGAGATCGTCTCGACTGTCGTCTGGAAGTCATAGAGTGGCGCACGCACGTGACGCCGGATATGGGACGGCCGCAAGCGGTCATCAACAGGCAGATTGGCAATTACGATATTTTTGTCGGCATTATGTGGAAGCG
>CAYPZM010000410.1:0-4822 GCA_964414825.1 uncultured Cytophagia bacterium
GGATTGACGCTGTTGATAAAGTTGGCAATACAAGCACCGGCGAACTTTCGGAAATCGTTATTCAAGTACCGCCGCCGCAGATCGTCTCAAAACCAGGCCGGGTTTCAGGAAAGTATTATAAAGGTGGTCAAGTCACAGTCAGCGTTACCAATGTAGCGGACTTGGCGTTTCGCGAATCGCACAAGGTAAAATTCCAGGTTGCTCGAGATGATATAAAGTATTTAAAAGATGAATTTCAAGAAGGAAAGTATTTCTTTGAGAGCCCCTGGTTAGAGATCAAAAAAAGCACTAGGTTTGTCGATTATACATTCGATCTGACTAACGGGAG
The DNA here is from genome assembly GCA_964414825.1 of uncultured Cytophagia bacterium. GTDB lineage: Bacteria > Zhuqueibacterota > Zhuqueibacteria > Residuimicrobiales > Krinioviventaceae > CAYPZM01. The sequence continues at coordinate 329 of CAYPZM010000410.1, forward strand.
TGCTTTCAATCCGTCGTTTGTGGCCGGTCATTCTTACTATTTTCGCGCACAGTATCGAGACATTCAGGGAAATCTCAGTCAATGGACCTCTCCCGATAGTATGCATATCATTCCAGACCTGTATCCGCCAACCGATGTGACCTTTCTCAATGTCGTGCCCACAACAAATGCAGATAAAACTAAGGGTTGGCTGGTGCTCAATTGGGGAGGAGCTGTTGACAAAACCAGTGGCATTGATTATTTTATTGCCTATCGCAAGGTCCAAGATGTCGATACAACGTTTGTTCCCATTGCCCAGGTTCCTGCCGATTCGTTCGAGTATGCGGATGCCTATGAATCTATCGGCTACAATAGAAAAATTACCTACGCCGTTGGCTCTGTGGATCGGGTGGGAAATCTTCGTGACTTTACTAATACCGAGTACCTTGCTTCTGCTAGATCGCAGGTTTCTCCAACATGGGCGATGGTGAATACAACTGTCGAGAATGGTAAAAATTACTTGCTAAATGATCGCAAGTTATTATTAGACATTAATTTGGATAATTTTGAAACTGGGGCAGACAGTCTCAAGTTTTTTGCCCTGGTCAATGGTCAAGAAAGTCAGGTGCTTAAAGTCAATTTCCCCAATAGCGATAGTTTGGGTTCAGCGATTATTTTGCCTAATGAATTTGGCGAGTATGATATCAGTTTGAGAGCGCTTTTCTCGGACAAGTCAACAACAGTCTGGTCAGCCGTTCAAACGGTTACCTATACGGACAGCATCAGGAGCCAAGAAAACAAAATTGTACAAGATGATAAAAAAGTAAAAGCGGCAAATTTCCCAAATCCATTCAACTTGTCTACCAGGATTACGTATCAACTCGACACCGACGCCTATGTAAGTGTCGATATCTACAATGTACAGGGACGCAAAATCAAGTCCCTGACCAACGAATATAAAAGCAGTGGAATTCATTCTGTGGTTTGGAATGGATATAACGATGAGGGGCAAATTGTCTCCAGTGGTATCTATTATTTCAAGATTCAAACCGAAGCTCAGAACAGCCAAAGAGAGAGTACCTTTCAAAAAATGCTTTTGGTGAAATAACGGCGTTCCGAAATTCTATTGTCTTTTCCATGAAATACCCTTAAATTGTGCGCATGCTGTCACGTCATAAACAGCATGCGCCATCACTAACATCACGAATATATAACGCTTAAACATACATAAACTAAAATTAGATTGATTATGAATAAGAACAGCTTTTGGAATGTTGCAGCCTTGATTTTAGGATTAACGTTATGTGTGGCCGGAACAGGGCTCGCTCAGAACCTAGTCCAAACAAACTCTGAAGCGCCGAGGCCCTACCTATTACGCCCACTTTTATCGCTTATAGAATCGAGCACTTTGGCGATTGATTCACTGGCTCCGGTTCAATTGCTCAAAGAACCCGCCTATACAGCCGGAGACTTTAATATCATCTTTTGGGAGCCGTTGCCAGATCCAGTTCCAATTGCTATTGAGATTGATGGGCAGCAGGATACAGTCCTGATTCCACATGATGATGATGAAACTTTGCTAACTATAAATGTTTATGCAGATACAAATATAGAAATTATAGATGATTACGAGACCCTTTCTCCGGTCGCCCAACTCGAACCGAGCGCATCGTCCGTCGAGATAGACAATAGCACCAGAAGGGGCAAACTTGTATATTATCATGCTGTTTTGTGGTTTAGGTATGGAGATGAAATCTATTTTTCAACCGGTATGCTGGATTCTTCTTACCAGGATGTAACGCCACCAGCCGTTGATACATTGTTTGCAAGGGTGGATGCCGAATTTCAGGGTAATAACGGCTGGATTCGAACGTATAATTTTGATATTGAATATGAAGGCTTGTACGATTCATCCGGTTTGGATTCCGCATATCTGGTTCGAAATAACTCTCTTATCGATTCACACAGTCTTTCGATCTATAATCATAAATTCTTTGATCCCGATCCAAGCACGATTAGTTTGGACAGCAGCTTTGTGCCGTTTACCGTTGAAAGTGATGGCGAGTATTCCTTTACCATGGGCGGAGTGAATTCTGCGTTTGCACCGGAAGCTCATGGACCAGGCGAAAGTATCCCTGCAGATAGTACCATCGTCGGTGTGATTGCGGATTCGATCATAGCTTTGTCTGTTCGCATTGATACGCAGAGACCTACTGTTGATTTTTCTGAGCTGAAATCGTTGTATACCTCCGCCGATTTGAGAAATGGCGTCATTACCGACACACTTTATCTGAATGACACGCTTTCCGGAATCGATGCAAGCTCTATCGCCGTCGAAATGGATACGTTCCAAATTGAAATTTCGAGCGTTGAATGTGTGGAAGGCCCTGAAGATCAATGTAATCGAACTCGGGTTTTATTTAACATTCTAAATGTCCGCTCAACTACCGATAGATTAAGAGTTACTGTGCGGGATATGGCGGGTAATACTTCGGATTCCACAATATCTTTTATGGAGATTGAATTTGATGTGGAATCTCCGGACATAATCGACTTTTGTATCCAGGACCTCAATTTAAATGGAGACCTGTGCCTCGAACCTGATTCAGCCTATACTGATAGAACCCAAGTTCGTTTAACCTGTTTTGATCCAGCCAATCCCAATAGAATTCCGGACTCATTACGTATTTATGGCGAATCCGATAGTGTCGATGTTGCATATGCCGATACGATACTTGTTGATATTGCCGAGTTAACATCTGTCATTAATCCGATGGATACTCTTTCTCTTACCATCAAAGGATTTGACGATCAAAATATGCAAATTGAGAGGGTTACTCGAACCATTATTTACGACTCGGACCCGCCGGTCATTGACTCGCTCATTGCAAGAGATCCGTTTCCCATTAAAAATGATATCCCAAATCGGCAATTTATTGCCTTGGGTAATTACATAAATGATGACGTTGCGTATATAAGAATTGCATCTCCCGATACTAATATACTTTATAGAATTCATCAAACTGAGCCAAGGGATTCGTGTATCATAGATGCCTCCACGTTAACATTTCCGGAGCACTCCATCGGCGATTCTGTAAATGATGGCGACATGGTAACGTTCGAATTTCAAGTCGGTGATTCGGCAGGAAATGCATCAAATTCAGCATCCTCACAGCTTCATTATGACACCTTCATTGCACAGCCAACGGAGGCGGATTTTAAAGTGGTCGAACCGGCTGGCGTTATGGACTCGGTGGACATCACATTTTTAAATGAAAATACAACCATCGACGATTTGTCAAGAATGGTTGTGAACGAATCCTTGTACGTCCCGGATGAAAACAACACCGTGAGAGTGACTGCGAGTTTTCTGGGCTGGTCCGTCATCGTTGTCGATTCGGCTGGAAATGCTGCGGATTCTGTTTCCCTCAATCCCTTATGCCCGATTTTTGAGATTGTTATGAGCGACACATCGATTAGTGGCGATAATGTAGCTCAACCCGGATACACCAATGATCTAACCATAGCCTGGGAATTCGATTCAGTAAAAACAAATTTTCAAATGCCTCGTGTTGAACGTATCCGTTTTTTCGATGCGCAACAAGAGAATTTTTGGGATTGGCTTCCTGATGAAAATTCCGAACAGCATTTACCGTTGAATGAGCTTTATCCCGGGATGTCTGATAAAGGTTTCTATCAAGTAAATGCCCAAGCGTTTGTTAGAAACTGGCCGCAATGTGATCCTCCTCATGTTGCCTCGGATACGATAATGTACGATCCCGAGCCGCCCACATTTGACTATGCAACGCTCAAGGATACCATACCTTCACCATGGCCAGCGGATGCAGGGTTTACGAATGATCTTGAGGAGCAGCTTACCATTATTAATGCATCAGAGGATGTCGATTCCATGCGCATCGATGGCGATATTGAACAATTTGCTGAAACATCGATCCGTAAGCTACCGGCCAGGGGAGATACAGCGACTTATCATATCGCCTGCGCAGTACGCGATAGCGCCGGCACCTGGATGATCAATCCTTCTGAAAAAGTGGCAAGCATAACATACGTTTGGCAAGAGATTTCTCTCGATTTTGTTGACGAAAGCCCCTATGAAATCGCAGAAACGGATTTGGGGCAAGTCCCTTTGGATATTGACATCACCAGCAGTTATCATGGATTTCTTTGGAAAGGCATGATCTATAAAGATGACACGTTAATCGATTCAACAGAGATTAACGTGGACGAGTGCGAATCCTTGGGAGGCAATGACTATCGCTGCACTCTAATTTTCGATATTGCAGAAAGCGGCATTTATTCCGTCGTGCTAAGGGACAAAGGAGGAAATGGCAGCGAGCCAACGGATGAAGATGCAAAGATTGAAATTAATGTTATCCAACCACCAAAAATATCTCTAGCGCTTTACGATTACTGCGAGTTTGATTCAAACTCCATCGCGACTTCGGATTCTTTATACACCGAGAAAAGTGACACTCTCATCGCTGTTATAACCCG
>CAYPZM010000411.1:0-4813 GCA_964414825.1 uncultured Cytophagia bacterium
GGTGCAACCTGACCTCTTCCCAAAACGTGTCGCGGTACAATGGTAAATGCCGCTGCCGCGGCTGTGGTCTCGATAAACGTACGGCGATTCATGTCTTTCATGGTGCTGCCTCCTTAAAAGCATTCAGCTTTTGTTTTTCGAACTACTTTTTATCATAATACAATTTTTTAAATACAAGCAAACTAGTCCGCAGTCGGCAATCCGCAGTCCGGAGAAAATACGTCCAGCCAACACAAGCTGACTGCCGACTGCATTTTTGGTTAAAAATATTTATAAAAACAAGCAATGCGTGATGTTTTATACTATCCAGGCTCTTTCGCGTTTTAAGTCGCTCGCTAGCACCTCCAGCGCAATGTTGGTATCTTCGACCATCTGAAAATCGTACATGCCGGCGCATACAAAATCGGCGCCGTTTTCAAACGCGTAACGGAAGGCGTCTTGCGGATGAATGGCCCCGGCGGCCATGGTCTTGAACGCAATGACCGGCTGTTTCAGCGTTTTCATGTATTCGATGGTTCGTCCGGGATTAAAGCAGTATTTGTTGTCGTGCCAGGTTTCGGCCTTGGCGGACCAATAATTGTGATGGTGCACGGTTTTCATCCAAAAATCGGGATCGAACCCGTAATCCACACACGCCTCAATAGTTTCGATATGATGCGCTCCCACGCCGAGAATCACACCGCGGTCGCGGATGTAGTGCATGGCTTTTTCCAGATCGGATTCCAGGCCGTTTTGAATGTAATAATCCGCGGTCTCGCCCTGAATGTAGCACGCTACAGCACCGTAATCGATGGCGCGTTTGATGCGGTCGAGATACTCGTCAAACGGCACGGCATAGACGCCCTTGTCGTAATTGAGTCCCGCACAATCGGAGATAAATTGAATGTTGCCGATATTGCGTTTCCAATATTCATCGATCAGCGTGCACAAAATCGGATTGGTGAGCAGCGTATTGATGCCGCATTTTTCCGCCATCAGCAAAGTGGCAAAAATTTTGTCCTTGTTGTGATAGGCTTTGACGAGCTGCGACACGTATAGCAAATCTCGCGAGTGCGCCCAACCGGAGAGCAAATTACCGCCAAGAATCAATCGGCTAAATTCCACATCGCGAATTTTGCCTTTCGGAAGTTGTCCTTTCAGCTCGTTGAGACTGGCCGGATTGAACAGCTTGGTGCTCGGCGAGGTCATGGCATCGGCCAAATTGCGCTCCTCCCTGCTCTGCCACTGATGTTTGCGCGCGAACGCCAGGCCAAAGGCGCCGAGTGCCGGCACCGTCGCCAACCCTTTGAGCAATTGTCGACGACCAAAACAAACCTGTTCCTCCGGCATTTTTACATCAGATTCCTGAGAAGCAGCCATCTTTTTCGTACGGGTTTTGCGGGTTCGTTTCAAAAACACGTCCAAGCCAAACAGTTTTCCCGACGGGAACATCGCCACTATGCCGAGGGCAAAAAATTCAACCAGCACTTTGTTGACCCACAAATAATTGCCTTCGGCAGGGATGCCAAAATCGAGTCCAACAAAGGGCGGGTTGGCTATGTAATACAACGCCAGCAGTACCATCCCGGCAATGGCGGCGGTTCGGGTCAATGCTCCCAACATCAAACCGAGGCCGATGAGGATCAATCCCCAAATATTCAGAAAATCGACAATTGCCAACGCGATAGGTGTATCCGCGATCCAATGAAACATGGGCGCAAAAACCCAACTGGACACTTGTAAATATTGCGCAGCGCTCCAGTCGGATAACAGTTTGACCAGTCCCTCATAGAGAAAATGCCATCCGATGGCAATGCGCAACAATACCAAAACGGTTAATTGTAACGGGGAATAAGATGTCTTCATGTGACCTCCGGGGAGTGCGAACATTTACACGAAAAGCTTTAAGCAAAATAGTAATAGTTCAAATAGAGGTCAAGGTAAAACACGAGCTTTTATAGGATCAATTGTTTTTGATTCGCTTAAATCTAACGACAAAATCATAAAGCTGATATTCGAATTCAAGCAGGTGAAGTGTGTCTCTGACTTTTTTACTCTTCAGCTTGTTCGGCCATCATTTGTCTCCCTCGCAACATGCCGCCCAATACCAAACCCGCACCTATGAGCACCAGGTTTTTAATGATGTATTGTCCCTCCAAGGTCAAGGCGTGAGGAAACTGCGTCCACACCACTTCGGGCAAAAGCACGAGCGGCAGCGCCGTACCCGGCATTTGCAAAAACAGCAGCAACAGGGTAGTGCGCATAAATTTGCCGGCCATCAAGCCCAAGCCAATTAATGTTTCCCAGGCAGCCAATACAGGAAAAAAAAGATCGGGATCGATAAAATAAATGGTGTTGCGCACCATGTCTTCGGCCGGACTAAGTCCGGGAAAAAATTTCAATATACCGAACCAAAAAAATACCACACCCAAACCAATACGCAAAAACGTTGGCCCCACTCGCGCCATCCACTGGATGATTTTTGCATCCAGTTCGGAAAGGTATCTGTAACGTGATATGAGTTTATCTTCGAACGAAAACATGCCATTCCCGGGATTTAGTTTAACAAATCAATTTGAGAACGCAGGAGGGCAAAAAATCATTCCCTTCTCACAATATTAGGCGTTCAAATTACGAACGTTTGTCCTTTTTTGCTCTAGGTTTGGCAATTTCCACAATGGACTTTTTGCCCCGCCCTTTTTTAAAGTAATCCAATATTTTCTCCGCCTCTTTAAACGGCACATTGATAAAAGAAAAATCCTCCTGAATCAAGATATCTTTTATCTTGTAAGAATCGATGCGCACCTGCTCGTTAATAAAGCGGATCAGCTTTTTTGGCGTCATGCCGTCTTTGCGGCCGCGGGCTATAAACAGCCGCGTTTGGCCGGGGATTTTTGGCGCCACATCGCGGATTTCATTGTAACTGCTGGCATCCAACTCGTCAGAAAACGCGTACTTTATGAGCGCAGCAACGATTTTTTCGGCATCGTTCCGAGACAGCAAGTTTTGCGCCATGGGCACATATTCCTGCAGTGGTTCGAGCGAGGCGATATTCTCAACATCCGTTTCAATGCGCTGCTTTTTGGCTGACAAAATATCTTTAACGTCCGGCAGCTTTTCTTTACGAATGGTAGATTTTGTTTTGCGCTCAATGGTGAGTAATTTTTTCTCTTCTTCGGGTGTGATAAACGTAACCGCCGTGCCCTCTTTTCCCGCCCGGCCGGTTCGACCGATTCGGTGCACGTACGATTCCGGATCTTGAGGCAACGCAAAATTGATGACATGCGTCAAATCAATTACGTCAATACCGCGCGCCGCTACATCCGTGGCCACCAGCACATTGACATGGTGTTTTTTGAATTTGTTCATCACCTTTTCGCGCTGCGGTTGCGACAAATCGCCGTGCAGCGCTTCGGCATCATAACCTCGGTCCAGCAAGCGGTGCGCAATTTTGTCAGCATCGTGTTTGGTGCGGCAAAACACCAGGCCGTAAAATTCTTCTTCCACATCAATAATGCGGCACAGAGCTTCAAACTTGTCACGCTCGGCGACTTGAAAATATATTTGCTCGGTTTGCGGAACCGTAATCTGCTGTTCGGTCACTTTTACCAGGTCATAGTCGCCCATATAGCGCTCGGCAACGCTGACAATTTCTTTGGGCATGGTTGCCGAAAACAACAACGTGCGTTTGTCCGCATTGGTGTATTGCAGGATTTTCTCGATATCCTCTAAAAATCCCATGTTCAGCATTTCATCCGCCTCGTCCAAAATGCAATAATCCAGGTTGTCCAGTTTTAGTGTTTTGCGTTGCAGATGATCGATCAAGCGTCCCGGCGTAGCCACAATAATGTGAACGCCTTGTTTCAAATGGCGAATTTGTTGCGGCATGGACTGGCCGCCATAAACGGGCAATATTTTGAGCTTTTTACGATCTTTGAACGACGCCAGCTCCTCGGCCACCTGAATGCAAAGCTCACGCGTTGGCGTTAAAATAAGCGCCTTGACATCTTTTTCCGCCGCGGCAATGGTTTCGATGAGCGGCAACCCAAACGCCGCGGTTTTGCCAGTGCCGGTTTGCGCCTGGCCCACAATATCTTTATTTCCCTGCAACATTAATGGAATCACCTTGAGTTGAATCGGGCTGGGCACTTCAAAGCCTTTTTTTCGTAGCGCTTTTAGCGTACCTTCGGATAATCCAAGTGAGCTAAATTGTTGTAATTCTTTCATAAAAAACGATCCTATTTGTATCTATTGAACTCATGCCACACAATTTCAGAGACTTGAGAATCTCGGATATCATCTCAATATGAACAAGAAATCTGCGTTGTTTTGTTTTTTCAGAGGAAAAGTTGGGTTTGACACGCTTTCCGATATCCACTGCTTTTAATCAGCAGAGGAGCAATTTCTCGACAAAAACATCAACTCCCGAGTCCTTAATTCATATTACTTTCGCGTCTTGGTATCTTGGTGGCTGGCTAGTTATTCCTGTAAAGACATAAAAAAAGCAACGCTAAAACCCACATCACTTTTTGGGTGACGGCATTGCTATAAATTTGTTCTGAAAAAATATTGAACATCAAATATACAACAATTTACATGCAATTCCTATGACTTTTTGTGGTACGAGGTTTGGTTGGAAATCCAAAGCTTGCGCATCAAAGTGATTTTCATTATAATAGACCTCAAAAACATGAAACACGTTAAAGGAGAACTCGTGCGATACATCTTGTTTGTAATTCTTGGATTTATTTTAGCCAGTTGCGATAAAGATCAACCTACTGAAACGCCCAATGAGCTCCCGCAGCCCGAAGGCCCCGGCGAAGTCCTCCTCGGT
>CAYPZM010000412.1:0-4781 GCA_964414825.1 uncultured Cytophagia bacterium
AGGCCATGTTCAACTCGCTTTCGGAAAAGCAGGAACTCCTGGAACAGCGGGAAGCGGAGCTGGACTCGCTGAGCAATGCGCTGGAGCAAAAAAAGTATGAACTTGCGCAGCGCGAACAAGCTGTGGAGCGTGTACAAAAGACCGGCTATTGGTTCCTGGGCATTGGTATCGTTTTAATCATTTTGGCGTTGATCTTGCTTGCCTTGCGCTCCAAACGGCGCACCACCCTCATTCCTGAAGAAGAACCGCCAAAACCGGAATCCGGAAAAACCCCGGCCAAAGAAAGTAAAGGATCGGCGACTACAACAGTAAAGGAAGAGAAATCCGAAAGACCGAAAAAATCCGGTGAAACCAAAAAAGAAGGCCAAGCCAAATCCGAAACCAAACCCAAAACCAGCACTCGAAAGAGCTCAACAGGCACATCAACAACGTCCACTAGCAAGTCCACCTCCGGAACGCGCAAAAAGCCCGGACCTAAACCCAAATCGTCATCCGAGAATAAATCGGACGAGGAAAAGAAATCAGAATAAAGTCAATACCGCCCAGAGCCAATTGCTCTGGGCTCTCTTTTATCAGAAAATCATTTCCAACCCAGTACATTTTTTTTCGATTGTTACAATTGAATACAAGCATTAAACCATCGCAATGCGTATTTTATTAGAAACATCGTAAAATTAAAGGGAGAATCCACATGAAACGCGCAGTTTACACACTCGTCGTTGTAATGCTTTTTGTCTCGTTATCCATCGCCGGCAATCGTCTGAATGCCGAATGGGAAATGCTGTTTAATGGTGAAAACCTGGACGGTTGGGAAATCTTGAACGGCCAACACAAATTTGAAGTACAAGACGGTGTCATTATCGGTACCACCGTTGAAGGGCAACCTAACGGCTTTTTGTGCACCGAAACCAATTATAGCAATTTTGTGCTAGACCTGGAGTTCCTGGTTGATGATGAAATGAATTCTGGCATTATGGTCCGCGGCCTCAGTTGGCCCGGTTATCGAGATGGCCGCGTGCACGGTTACCAGGTGGAAATCGATCCATCATCGCGCGCCTGGAGCGCTGGCATTTACGACGAAGCGCGCCGCGGCTGGCTTTATGACCTGCGCCATAACGAGGCCGGACGCAACGCCTTCAAAAATGGCGAATGGAACCACTTGCATATTGAAGCGATTGGGCCCTCTATTCGAACCTGGCTGAATGGTGTGCCATGTGCCAATCTGCTCGACTATATGACCGCCGAAGGCTTTATTGGTTTGCAGGTACACAGCAATCGTACCGGTGGGGCTCAGGTACGTTGGCGTAATATCCGAATTTTGGATTTGGGCACCAACACACAATTTCCTCTGCTTCTCGAAGGCCATACTCCAAACTGGAATTACTGAGTTGAGGGTGGCAAATATTTGCCACCACTTTTTTTCGCCGTCGATTTTTTGCACTATTTATTGAATGTGGGGAAAGTAAAAAGTTTTTTTCTTGTAAAGCCGACTTGAATCGTTATATTAAAGCCCTGCCTGAAAAAATCAACCATTAGAGGTGACCTCATGAAGTACACGTTGATTCTTTTGCTCCTAACAACAATTGTATTGGCCCAGGATTTACCCCATGGCGAGGAAGCGCTGGGCAGCAAATCCTACGATCAATTCGAAAAACCTCAAGCCTGTGGAAGTTGCCATGTCGACATTTACATGCAATGGACCCAGGCCATGATGTCGCAGGCCTACACGCATCATTGGGATGAAATCGAATATTTTGACCTGGCCGTGGCACATGCCAAAAAGGATCCATCCATGAAGGGCCCCGTGGATGGCTGCAACGGTTGCCACACCCCGCTCGCTTACCTTGCCGGAGATGTGACGCCACCACGGCCTGAAGAAGAGTCGCGCGCCAACGAAAGCGTGAGCTGTGATTTTTGTCATACCGTTGTCGACGTTAAATCCGATAACGGGTACCCTTATAATTTTAGCTATGTCTCGGATCCCGGTCGCATGAAATACGGCACCAAAGAGGGAATGGAATCGCCGCATCATGACACGAAAAAACTGGACATTTACGGCCAGGCCGAATATTGCGGCAGTTGCCATAATGAAAAGAGTCCATTTGGAGTATGGGTAAAATCCACGCAAATCGAATGGTCCGAAGGCCCCTATGCGGAAGAGGGCGTGCCCTGTCATCAATGCCACATGCCCAAAGCGTGGGGCCGCAACGCCAAAATGGCCAAAGAAAGTATGGTGACGCAGCACTTGTTCCACGGCGCGCATGATCCTGGCAAAATCGCCGGGGTCATTGAAATACGTATGCACCCCGAAATACGTGAGATAGAATATGACGAAATCGTTGTGTTGAACGTGCAGTTGTTTAATGCCAAAGCCGGTCACAAAGTCCCCACCGGTTCGGTCGAAGATCGCATCATGTGGCTGCACGTGACCGCTACGGACTCGGAAGGCAATGAATATCACCTGCCCGTGGACAAAAAAGGTTTTGAAGGCGAAGAATACACCATTGCCGCGGATGTTTTGGCTTATCAGGATATGGGCATCCCCAAAGGCATCGACAATTTTAAAGGCGTGCAGCGCGATGGCGTGCCAATTGGCGACCGCATTTTCCGCATGCCCTATTTTGACCCCAATGGCAACATGACCATGATGCAGTGGAATACAGATAGCCTAGGCGTTGATTATCGCATTGGCCCGCGAGAAACCAAAATTGAAACCTATACCTGGGAAATGCCGGATGATATTCCAGTGGGCAAGATCACCTTCCGGGCGCAGCTCAATTATCAGAAACTTGTTAAACCGGTTGCCGACTTTTTAGGGGTACCCGAAGACGAGAGCGAAATTGTTCCGGTGAATTTCGCTACAACCTGGATCGAGGTGTACGAATAGTCTATTACATCCGGGAGGAGTATTGTGTGGCTCCTCCCCATCCACAACAAAAAAGGGAGTTTATCATGAAATCGACAATACTGGGCTTTTGTATTTTGGCCATATTTTTATCGGTGCTATTAACCGCAGACTATAGCGAGGCCATTCCGGCATTTGGCCGTCGTTACAATATTTCCTGCTCAACCTGTCATGAGCCGTTCCCTCGACTTAAACCTTACGGCGAAGATTTTGCCGGTGCCGGATTTATTTTGCAGGAAGAGGAAAAAGAACGCGATTACGTTACCGCCGGCGATGATCTGCTCTGGCTAAACAAAGATTTTCCGATCGCTGCACGTTTCGAGGCCTATGGCCGTTATGAGCAGGATGCGGATATAAATAACGACCTGCAATCCCCCTTTGGTTTGAAGCTGCTTTCTGGCGGCACCTTGTATAAAAACATCGGCTATTACTTTTATTTTTTTATGTCAGAACGCGGCGAAGTAGCCGGCATTGAAGATGCTTACGTGCATTTTGATAATATTTTTGGTTCGAATTTGGATATCATGGTCGGCCAGTTTCAAACCTCGGATCCGCTGATGAAACGCGAGCTGCGCCTCACCTATGAAGATTATCTCATTTACAAAACACGTGTCGGCAACTCTTACACCAACCTGGCTTATGATCGCGGCGTGATGCTCGTTTACGGGGTCGAGCAAACCGGTACCGACATTGTCGGTTTGGTGGTAAACGGCAATGGTAAAACCGAAGCCGGTGCGGATCACAAATTTGATCGAGATGAATTTAAAAATGTGGGATTACGAATCAATCAGGGAATTGGCGAGGTCGGCAGCATCGGCGTTTATTATTACACCGGTGAGGAGCGCAGTGCCTCGTGGAATCAGTTTACCAACGAAATCACCTACTATGGGCCGGATTTTTCATTGGGTGTTGGACCTCTGGATTTCACGGCTCAATATCTCATCCGCGAAGATACCAATCCGTTGTTTAACAATACGACAACCGACATTCGAACCCAGGGAATTATAGCGGAGCTCATTTTTGCACCCAAACAGGATCGTTCCCGTTGGTATCTCACCGCACTGTACAACAGAATCACCTCGGAGCTTGATGATTATCCGGATGCAGTTGAAAATGCCGGTGCCAGCCTACTCGATTATCATACAGCCACGCTCAGCGGCACCTATCTGTTGTCTCGCAATTTGCGCCTATTGGCTGAATATACGCGCGACCTTGAACGCGATAGCAATTGGTTCACCGTTGGATTTGTAACCGCCTATTAGATATATTACCCGTCCGGATTACAACCCATCCGGACGGCTTTCTCCTTTGTTGACCTAGCCCTATCATTTTTGAAAATTACCAAAAAAGTATCCGCCAAACACCATAAACGCAACACCGATTGACCCATGCGGGTATTGCTAAATAAACAGATTCTTTTAATAAACTTTTGGGAAGAAAGCGAACATAATAGGGGGTTGATTCTTTGCTTACGCTTACCTGGACAATCCCGGAGCATTGACATCAAAAGAGATGACTGAAAAAGACTCTAAAAATAGCACGTTAGAACGGCTGGCAACCCGCATTCAAAACAAAGTTGGGACGGATTCCTCCGGATTCCGTTTGACAAGAACCAATGCCGAGGCGCTGCGCTGGCGCCTCATGTTGATCAATTTGGCGCAAACCTCCATCGACATCCAGTCCTATTTGTGGAATCAAGACGCCACCGGATTTTTGGTGATTCATCATTTACTGGAAGCGGCGGACCGTGGCGTGATGGTGCGCATATTGATTGATGATTTGGCCATTGAAAACAACGACGATGGTTTGAGCGCGTTGAGTAGCCATCCCAATATTGATATCAAATTGTTCAACCCCACGGTTAATCGCATGGGCT
>CAYPZM010000413.1:0-4777 GCA_964414825.1 uncultured Cytophagia bacterium
AAGAGCAGCAGCATCAGCGCTAATCCACTGTTTTTCAGAATTTTATTCATACTAGAAATCCTCCTGTAATTGTTTACACCCCGGGTTCATTACTGCGCGATTAATAAAAATTGATGCGAACGCCGAAAAAGATTTGGCGTTTTTCCAGGAATGTCCAAGGCGTAAAGCCAGGCATATCAATGTAGTCTTTATCTTCGGTTCTATAGTCGCCGGGGCGGTCGCCGCCATCGATATCCAGCGAATACATGTAATCCAGGAATTCGTTTTTCCACCATTTGTGTTCATCCCAGGCCCAGGTGCTGCTGACACCAGTGAGAACACGGGTAAAGTTTTCCGTGCTGTAATTGTAGCCACCCGGTTCGCTCAGGTTCTTGTTGTTGAACAGGTTGAACACATCGATGTAAAGCTCCGGCTCGATATTCCATTTGCGGAACAGACGTTTCTTAAAACGCATGTCTGTACGCTGATACGGACGCCAGCGAATATTGTCTTCCACGTACGGGATTGCATCAGGATTCCAGGTAAAGGTTTCACCGGCACGCCAGAAATACAACAGACCAATATTCAAGTCGGCCAAAATTGGGTATCCGGCCAAACGCACACCCCAATCGCCAGGTGTATGGAAATCGAGATTAACTTTGACGACCGGACGCGCTTTTGGTTGTGTAACATTGGTGCTGACACGGCGCGGTTCACTGGTCGGGTCTTGATAAAAACGATCGAATCCCCACTGACCGGTGGACTGGATCATGTGGTTATAGCTGACAAAACCACTCAAAAAGCGCGTATAACGTGCATCAGCTTTGACTTCGACGCCACGAATGTCACGGTAACGACCGTTGATATTCATGCGGGTGTCTTTGCCTTCCAGCGGATACCAGCGGGCTTCATAAAACTCATCAGAGATATCTTTGTAATAACCCACTGCCGACAATTCCACAGCATCCAAAATATTGTGAGCATAACCGACTTCGTACTGAATAGTGCGCGGCGGTGCCAATTTGGGATTACCACGGTTTTGAATACGATTACCATCCGTTGTGCGGAAGGTATAGTAGTAAAGATCATATTCGGACGGCCAGCGGTAAAAATGTCCATAATTGAAGAAAATTTTCGCATTTTGTGACATCGGATGCGAAATACCCAAGCGCGGGCTGAGACGGGAAATAAAATAAGATTCCCAGTTCAGTTGATCCAAATTATTAATAGCACCGGTGCCGAGAGCAGGTGTGTATGGACCGGTTACCGGATCATCCACAGGACCGTCTTGAGTGATCATTTCGTCGCGCGCCTGGAAATCCCAACGCAAACCGACATTAGCGATCAAGCCGGAGAACTCTAACTTGTCTTGAACAAACAATGCACCGGACCACGGTTTGGCGGTTTCTTCAAAACCACCGGTGGTAATACTTCCGCCATTTACCGAGGGGTCGATGGCTTTGTATTTCATGTGCAAGTTGTTATGTCCCAATTCAAAGCCGGCTTTGACCTGATTAAAGCGGTTAACCTGGCTGGTGATCGATCCCTTTAAGGTATAGTAATGGAACACCGAGGTATTGGACCGCAAATTACACGATTCCATACGGTATTCACCCGTGACATCTCGCCAGTTCACCGGGCCATAACCCCAAGGCGCCATATCATACCAATAATCACCGATTTTGATTTTGGCGTAATCTTCCCAGTTTTCCCAGTCGTAATCGCCATTGGCAATATGCTCCTGGATTTCTTCTTCCGTGCCAAGGCGTCCATATTTCAGGTGCGTAGCACCCCATTCATTGCCTTGAATTTTGATAGTGTTACGATGATCCACCAAGTGTTCTTCTTCAGTTTGCAAATGGCTGAAGGTAAGATCATAAAAGGTGCTGGGGGACAACTGGTGCGTAAACTGTAAACCAAACGAATAGCGGAATTGCTGTTGCGGTACGTTACAATGCGGATACCACATTTTGTTAGCGGCACCCATACCGCGTTGCACCTCGCCCTCAAATCCACGGGCACGTTCGGTGTACGGGTTATTGGTCAAGTGTCCACCCAGGCCGGCGCCCTGACCTCCGTTGGTACCGCGTTGCCAGGCGTACAAACCGTTGAGGTTCAACTTCATCGAGGGCGTGATGTTGGTCGTCAATTTCAAGGTGCTCATACGATCGCGATAGTTTTCATAGGGCCAGGTACGAGCGTATGCTGTTTGTTCTTCGCGATGCGACAGGAAGAATCGGAATTTGTTGTTCGTAAACGGAACGGGACCGCCAAAGGTGGCTTCACCCACCCAGTCGGGCTGATCACCATATTCATATACGGCATCTTCGTCCCAATCGACATTGCTATAATCACCTTGGACTTTGCCTTCATCAAACAGTTGTTTCAGCAAGGCCAAATTGGTGGCAGAACGATGTCGCCACAAATAAAGGGCAAGATTTTCGTATGAACTACCATAGTGGGGATCGCCTTCTTTCAAGGTATTGTTGGCATAATTATCCCAGCCGCCAAACATGTAATTCTCCGAACCATCGGCCTGAGTTCCGTCAAACGCGCCGAATTCTTCACTAATAAACGGCAGAACCAGAGGCGAGCTATCGCTATACATTTGCGGGCCAAAGTGTTTGAGCTGCGGGCCGCTGTATTTAAAATCAACACTTCCCGTATAGCGGTTGCTACCTTCTTTGGTGACAACGTTGATTAGACCGGAACGGACATTACCGTATTCCGCGTTAAATCCACCGGTAATCACCTGAATTTCTTGCACCGCGCCCAGGTTTACTTTCATGTAGGGGCGATTGGAAACATCGTCAACCATACCCATACCATCCATCACAAATTCCGTGTCGTTAAAGCTGGAACCACGAATACGCGGACGTTGCGAGTTCGCACCAAATCCTTCGATACCGGTTTGGCTCGACATCACATCGGCAATAGTTTTATAGGTATTGTTTTCAATAGCGCTAGGGCTAATAACGCTTTGGCTTGATGAAACATCCAGAGGGACGATGGGACGTTCAGCGACAATGGTCACTTCCTGTCCTTCAATCGCTTGTTGAGTAAGCGTAAAGTTGACCGTTGCAGTACGATCGACCACCACAAGGACATTCGTTTTTGACGTGGTTTGATACCCGATCATCGAAGCCTTGAGATTATACTCTCCCGGACGGACATTGATGATAAAATAATATCCATCCATATCGGTTGCGGCTCCCTGTTGTGTGCCTTCGATGACGACGTTGGCACCGGGCAGGGGGTCGCCTGTCTCGGCATCCGTTATTCGCCCGGATATTTTACCCGTGGTTGCGGCGAAGCCCAGACTGCAACTGAGCAGGATGACGAGGACAGAACTAATGACTGACTTTTTCCACATTGCGTTGACCTCCTTGAAAAATTAGAAGGAATGAGAATTAAATGCACTCCACCGAGTGCGACTGACCTACTTGTGTTCGTAGCGTCTACAGAATTTTACTGCGCGCAACACCTCCTTTCCTCTATTTTTGCACATGAAAATCACATTAACGAGTTGTATAATCGAACCGGTTCAAGGTTGCAAAAAACAAGATATTCATCATGTACTGTAACATCAAAAGCTTTCGATCTGTGAAATGGCTATGCGCTTGAGGTGATCATTTAAATTATTCTGAAAGGTAGTTTTCGTAACTATTGTCATGAATGAGTAGCTACTAGAACAAATGATGGCGTTTATTGGAATTATGCTATTTTGTGACGCGATTCTATTTTGCGTGTCAATTATCTGCGCTTGTAGATATTTTGATTGAGGAGTTGTAATATTTTGTAACTCTATCGTGAGTAGATTTAAAGATTTTGCCCAAATAATGCAAGTAATTTTTTTGCAAAGGGGGTTTTTTTCAATGCATGAACAAATAGGTATAATTCAAAAAAAAACGCGCGGTTAGCGCGTTTTTAAAAGAGAATTCCGAGTGAATAAGCATGCATTTTTCCGAGCAACCCCACATCCCGGTAGGCATAATCGATGCGAAATGCAAGATTGTTCATGAGAATGTATCGAAAGCCTGCTCCGGCAGAAAAACCGTAATGGGAATCGACCATAAACAGGGCTTTGTACCCGCCGCGCAAATAAAAGTCACCAAACGAGGGAATCGTATAACGATATTGCGCGCCCACATTGACAGACTCGCTATTGTTGTTGGGATGTAACGCATCCACCTCGAGTGTCAACCGCTGCTGCGCCGAAACAATTGGGTGCAAGGCCGCGCCGATGCGGAAAATAAGCGGCAATTCCCAACCCAACGTTTTAAACTGCCCTTCAGTATAGGCGTAATTCCCGGCCTCATAGGGATAAAGATCGATGGGCTGCATGAGGTCCATGCCGTCAAATTTCATTCGGGTTCCATAATTGGAAATGCTCATGCCGATGGTCAAACCATCCGACCGATCGCCCGAAGGTGAGAAAAAATAGGTGTCCACAACCATGCCCAGGTCCAAAGCAAAGGCGCTGGCGCTGCTGTGCCAAATCTTTTGTGCTATATATTTTCCGGACGCGCCAAACGAAAACCACTGCGCCAGCTTTCGCCCAAAGGAAAACGTAAAAGCGTAATCACTGGCCGAGTACATTTCTCCGGTGCCGTCTTGCTGCTGTGTGGTAGTCACATTCATATCGCCATAGGATATCTGGTACAAGCCCGCAGCAAAGGTGCCAATACCCGGTACCTTGAGTCCGACGGCAGTGAAGGAGGTATTAATATCGGCAATCCAGGGTTGATACATAAACTGAGCTTCACTTTGACGCATATAGGGCAGCCGGCCCGGATTC
>CAYPZM010000414.1:0-4745 GCA_964414825.1 uncultured Cytophagia bacterium
CTATAGCGGATTGCAGGTTACAGGGCACCGCTAGCTCCCCATCTAGCACAGCCATTCCATGTGGAGCCGATGGGACTCGAACCCACGACCTATACGTTGCGAACGTACCGCTCTCCCAACTGAGCTACGGCCCCAAACAGAAAATTGCCATACAGTATATGGCAATTTTCAATGAAAGTCAAGCGCGGAGAATGACAACAATAATCAGTAAAACAATGATCAATTATGAATTCTGCATTGTTCATTCAGCATTCATAATTGTTCTTAGCGGAGAGAGCGGGATTCGAACCCGCGGTAGCACGAAGCTACACACGCTTTCCAAGCGTGCTCCTTCAGCCTCTCGGACATCTCTCCAAACAAAATGCTGAATTATGAATAAAGAATTTTGGATTGCGTGTTCATGTTTCAGCATTAAAAATTCATCATTCATAATTATCTTTCGCGGAGAGGAAGGGATTCGAACCCTTGGTACCCGAAGGTACAACGGTTTTCGAGACCGCCCGATTCAACCACTCTCGCACCTCTCCGAAACAACAACGTCAGCATTACGCTGACGAAGATTGCGAAAAAATAGTTTTAACAGCGAGCTGCATTCTTCCTGCAGAATCCCGCCAATAATGGTTGCCCGAACATCCAGGTTTTCATTTGCGGCAATTTGCAATTTTGAGCCACAGGCGCCGTAACGCGGATCCGCTGCGCCGTAGACAATTGTAGAAATTCTGGAAAACAATACAGCGCCGGCACACATCATACACGGCTCTAACGTTACGTACAAGACCGAATCATCGAGCCGCCAACTGGCCAACGTATTAGCAGCACCATTTATGGCCAGCATTTCAGCGTGCGCAGTCGGATCTTGCAGGGATTCGATTAAATTGTATCCTTTGCCAATAACCCGACCTTCGTACACCACAACCGCACCTACAGGAACTTCGTGCTTGTCAAAGGCTTTTTGAGCTTCCTGCAGCGCCAGGTGCATCCACTGTGTGTGCTCTTGTGTTGTTGCAACCATCTTGAGTACGCCCGGAGGGAATCGAACCCCCAACCTTCTGGTCCGTAGCCAGACGCTCTATCCAATTGAGCTACGGGCGCATATGTTATAAACGCAGCGCGTACGGGATTCGAACCCGTGTTACCGACGTGAGAGGCCGGCGTCCTAGACCCCTAGACGAACGCGCCAACAAAGCCGAAAAATATAAGCAAATTCATCAATAAAGTCAACGTTTTTTCGAACTGAAGAAATAGCACACTGAAAAAGCAACTCCCATTCAAGACAATTTTGTCACAAAATGATTGTAAAGACTTGCAACGATTTAACCACCAAGCACAAACTTGTAAAAGAAAGAGAATCGAGTTTTACAGAATCAGCAGGCAAAGCTAACGCGCAAGAATGGTTGATGCAGCATCTCAGGCGCTCAAAAATCTTGCCCGACAGTACTGCAAAAAATGGACTAGACGATTTCTTCAGTAATTGTGGAAACTTTGCGGCACTGGCAGGATAGATACCGAAATCCTCTTTAATTCATTAAAAAAACAACCTTGATCGTTAGTTATGAAATGTTATATTGGTAAATTTTCCAAGCCAGAAAAATCCACACTTTACGACTGGAGGTTCAATGCTAAAACATCATCCAAAGGGGCTAATGGTTTTATTTTTTACCGAAATGTGGGAGCGTTTTGGATATTATTTAATGTTGGGCATTTTTTTCCTGTACATGACCGACACACAAACCGGTGGACTGGGCATGACACGTGCGCGAGCCGCCGATATTGTCGGGACCTACCTCGCTCTGGTTTATTTAACGCCTTTTATCGGTGGCCTGCTGGCGGATCGAATTTTAGGGTATCGATTTTCCATTTTTCTTGGCGGTGGTTTGATGGCAGCCGGATATTTGGGACTGGCGTTGCCGGGCTGGACTGCCTTTTGGGTTTCCCTGTTTCTAATAATTTTTGGCAATGGCTTTTTCAAACCCAACATTTCCACCTTGGTTGGAAATTTGTACAACACGGAGCAGTATCGAAAACTCAAAGATTCCGGGTATAATATTTTTTACATGGGCATTAATGTTGGCGCGTTTATCTGCAATTTTGTTGCCGCTTACTTGCGCAACAATTATGGGTGGGGATATGCATTTGCTGCCGCCGGCATTGGTATGATCATCGGCTTGATTTGGTTCGCCACCGGCCAAGGAGCGGTTAAAGATGTTGATATCCGCAAACCCAAACAAAAAGAAGATATGTCTCTGCCGCGCATTTTTGGCATTATTTTGTTGCCGGCGGTGATTTTTGGTGTGATCGGCTGGTTCATTCCAGGCAATATTTTTAGCTCCGACTCTACTGACGCATTTATTTTTGGCTCTATCCCTGTTGTGATTTTTTATTTTTCATTGTGGCTGCGAGCTTCCAAAGAAGACAAAGCGCCGATTGCCGCACTCTTGTCGATTTTCGGCGTAGTGGTCATTTTTTGGGCTATTTTTCATCAAAACGGCTCGGCGCTCACCATTTGGGCCGAAAGTTATACCAACCGCGATCTGCCCGCGGCTGTAGAGCCGGTTGCGGAAACGTTCGGCATGGTGCAAGAGGTGGATACGACACCGCGCGAAATACCCATGGTAGACGGCCATGGAAATCCCGTTTTGAATGCAGAGGGAGAACAGGTGACAACCTTTGGCCCGCATCCTTATTTTCGCAATGTACCACAAGACGAATGGCCACCGGAGGGACAAAAAGAAAAATTAATTTCTACGGAAATCTTCCAGTCGGTCAATCCCTTTTTTGTTGTGCTGCTGACTCCATTGGTCGTCTGGTTCTTTACAGTAATGCGAAGGCGCGGCAAAGAACCATCCACTCCGGGCAAAATCGGTTGGGGCCTCTTTATCACGGCGCTTTCGACATTGGTGATGGTTGGAGCGGTGTTGGCCTCGCACAATGGAGCGATAAAAAGCTCGCCCTCGTGGCTCATCGCATCGTATGCAGTCATAACGGTAGGCGAGCTGTTTCTGAGCCCCATGGGCTTGTCGTTGGTCTCCAAGCTGAGCCCAGCGCGCCTGACATCGCTTATGATGGGCGGCTGGTTTTTGGCCACATCATTGGGAAATAAAGCTTCCGGGGTTTTGGCAAGCTTGTGGGACACCTATGATCACAAAGCAGTCTTCTTTCTAATCAACTTTACTGGTGCAATGTTTGCAGCTTTGGCAATATTCGTAATGCTGAAATGGTTGCGGCGAGTGGTTCAGGAACATACCGGAGAACGTTGATGCATTTGCGCGAGAAGGGCAGCGCTGTTGCTCTTCTCGCGAATATTCATTTTTAAATCTTTGTTTTAATAAGCAGCCTTAACGACAACTCCTGCTAAAACAAAGACAAAGCCCAACAGAAGGGGAAACGATGAAATATGCTATCATCTCGGATATCCATGGGAATCTCGCCGCGTTGCAGCAAGTTCAGCAACATATTCAAGGCCAGGGATGTGACCGCATTGTATGTTTGGGAGATATTGTGGGATATGGTCCATTCCCGAACGAGTGTTGCGACATTATACAACAGATAACGGATTTTAGTATCATTGGCAATCACGATCACGCAGCATTGGGTTTAACCTCAACCAATTATTTCAACAAGTATGCTGCAGCCGCTATTCGATGGACAGCAAATGAGCTTGACGATTCCAGCATCAGCTTTCTCAAACAACTGCCGCTACAAAAACAGGAAGAGGATCTTCTTTTTGTTCATGCATCGCCCATCGAGCCGGAAGAGTGGAATTATGTGTTATCGCTTTACGATGCCATTGACACGTTTCGATCTTTTTCGCAACAAATTTGTTTTATCGGGCATTCGCACGTGCCGGTGATTTATTCGTACGAAGAAGGTGAATTCCCGACTAGTGAAGCACCGGACCATCTGGAAGTGCTCGAAGTATTTCGTTATATTATTAATGTGGGCAGCGTAGGCCAACCTCGCGACCGTAATGCCGACGCTTGCTACGGAGTTTATGATTCGGAAGCCAAAACTTTTGCCCTGCACCGCGTTGCATATGACATTTTTGCAACACAGGAGGCTATGCGAGAACGCGGACTTCCGGAATTTTTAATTGATCGTCTGCGAGTGGGCAGATAAATTAAGAGGATTTTATCATGGCAGTAGAAAACAAAGCCGATAATCAACGGATGGTGTTTTCCGAAACCACGTACAAAAAAATTACCCGCATTTTGTATGAATTGAACATGCGATTAAAAGCACGCTTGTGTGTGTTTGCCGACATGAACGGATTTCCCATCGATTATAGCGGACAGGTTGAAGGGATCAACATCAATTCCCTGACCGCAGTGGCGGCTGGCAGTTTTTCCGCTTCGAACGAAATGTCACGCATGATCAGCGGTGAACGTCATTTCCAACATGTATTTCATGAAGGCGAAAAACGTAATGTGTACATGTGCAATATCAGCTCGGACTATTTGATGATTGTCGTTTTTGGCAAACAAGTTCCCATCGGATTTGTGCGGCTACTTACGCATCATGCAGTGGGCAAATTGTCGGACTATCTTGACAGTCTGCGCGCCGGCAACAAACAAGTCAAACAATTTTTGGATTCTGAATTTCGAGCAAAACTGGATCGAGAACTGGACAAAGCCTTTGGCTTGATGTAACGGTGAACTATGCACATAAACTGGAAGCACCAGGAGATTGTTTTCAAGATCGTCTATTATGGTCCCGGCCTGGGCGGAAAGACTACAAACTTGGAATAT
>CAYPZM010000415.1:0-789 GCA_964414825.1 uncultured Cytophagia bacterium
CCGGCCAACGGTTTTTGTTTTTCAAAGCGTTCTCGCACTTGCCGCAACACAGGCATATCGCGCTCGGCCCATTCAATCCGAACCTTGCCGGCAGCGGCAAGGGAAATATCTTTTATGTCGTAATTCACTTGTCCTCCATTGGTCATGTTTGGTTATTTTAAAGCATCTGTTTTGTCGGCTTTTTCCCAGGTAAAACCATCACCGTCGCGTCCAAAGTGACCGTAAGCGGCGGTGGCTTTGTAAATGGGACGACGTAAATTCAGCATGGAGATGATGCCGCGCGGAGTGAGGTCAAAGTTTTCACGAATGAGACGCGACATTTCCACTTCCTCGATAACGCCGGTGTCAAAGGTATCGACATGCACCGACACCGGTTCGGCCACGCCAATTGCGTAAGCCAAATGGATTTCACATTTTTTTGCCAGCTTGGCAGCGACAATATTTTTGGCAATGTACCGCGCCGCATAGGCTGCCGAACGATCCACTTTCGTTGGGTCTTTGCCCGAAAATGCGCCGCCGCCATGACGCGCATAGCCGCCGTAGGTATCGACGATAATTTTGCGGCCGGTCAAACCGGCATCGCCCTGCGGGCCACCGGTCACAAATCTGCCGGTTGGATTGATGTGGTATGTGGGGCCATCGGTAGGCAGGAGCTCTTTGGGAAGTACCGGAAAAATCACTTTTTCAATCATGTCATGTCGAATGGTTTCGTGATCCACATCCGGATGATGCTGCGTGGAAATGACCACGGTATCAATTTCGACCGGCACACCATCCACATAACGCACG
>CAYPZM010000415.1:799-4739 GCA_964414825.1 uncultured Cytophagia bacterium
ACGGTTACTTGGGATTTTCCATCGGGACGCAAATAATCGAGCTCGCCGGTTTTACGCACTTGAGCCAAACGTTTGGTCAAACGATGTGCCAGCATGATGGGCATGGGCATAAGCTCTCTCGTTTCGTCGCAGGCAAAGCCAAACATCATGCCCTGGTCGCCGGCGCCATCACGATTGACACCCATGGCGATATCAGGAGATTGCTGGTCGATTGAGGTCAGCACAGCGCAGGTTTCATAATCAAATCCGTAATGCGCGTTGGTATAGCCGATTTCTTCAACTGTAGTCCGCGCAATGGTCGGAATATCGACATAGGTTTCCGTGGTAATTTCGCCACCCACCAAAACCAGGCCGGTTGTTACAAAGGTTTCACAAGCCACGCGTCCGTTAGGGTCATCGGTAAATACTGCATCCAGAACCGCATCCGATATCTGATCCGCTATTTTATCGGGATGTCCTTCGGTCACGGATTCAGATGTAAAAAGCATGTCTGACATAAAAAAGTCTCCTAAATATATTTGCTTTACGCAGTTGCGTATCGATTGTATGTGAAAACAAGTAGTTTTAACTACGGACAGCCGCAACAGAGTGCGGAAGATCACATTGGGTTCGTTCGTTTTTGAATTGCTAGGTCTAAGAACTGAATTGTTCAGAAATCACGCATTAAAAAAAATCCACGTGATTGTTTTGTGTCGCGTTTGATGCAAAATAAAAAAGTGTCTAACTTAACGCGCTGCAAAGAGCAAGTTTTTAAACTTTTTTTGAAAAATGTCCCGGAGGTAGGTTGAAACCTCGTCCGAGGTACGAAATTGCAGCGATTTGTGGGCCAGATTTTCGCATTCCGACACATCTACGTGGCGAATGATTTCCTTGATCATCAAATGCGATACCGGGCTTATACTAAATTCATCGAGCCCCATACCAATGAGCACCATGGTCATTAACGGATCGCTGGCCATCTCGCCACACAAGCCAACCCACACACCCTTTTGATGTCCTTTGTGGATGGTATCCTGGATCAAGCGCAAGACCGCCGGATTATACGGCTGGTACAAATAGGTCAAGTCCTTGTTGCCGCGATCCACAGCCGTGGTATATTGAATGAGATCGTTGGTTCCAATGCTTAAAAAATCCGCTTGTTCCGCAATCAAGTCCGCTGTGGCAGCGGCTGACGGCACTTCGATCATGGCTCCTACTGGAATGTTGTCGTTAATGGCGTGGCCATCTTTTTTGAGTTCATGTTTAACTTGGTTGAGGATTTGGTGACAATAAGCCATTTCCGAAACGCAGGCGATCATGGGAAACATGATACGTACATCACCAAAAGCACTGGCGCGTAAAATAGCGCGAAGCTGGGTTCGAAACAGGTCGTGACCGCTGTTGCGGTAGAGCCGAATTCCGCGCACGCCCAAAAAAGGATTGTCTTCTTTTTTTAAAGAGAGAAAACGCGGCGGTTTGTCGCCTCCCAAATCAAATGTTCGAATGATGACCGGTTTGCCATCCAGCTTTTCTACAATGGAGGTATATTCTTTAAACTGCTGCTCTTCTGACGGCGGCTCGGCAACAGCCAGGAACAGATATTCGGTGCGATACAAGCCAATGCCATCACCCTGAAGGTCTTCGATATTGGCGATTTCATTGGGGAACTCGATGTTGGACGCCAGCTCGATGTCCTTGCCATCTTTGGTGCGTGCGGGCAGAGTTTTAATAGATTCCAGCTTTTGCTCAAAACTGAGATATTCTTCATAGCGCTTTTTATAGCGCGAAATTGTGCGCGATGTGGGGTGAACAATGAGGACACCTTGTTCACCATCCAAAATAGCCATACAGCCGTCGCTCACATGCTCGCTGGCCTCTTTCAATCCAACGACGGCAGGAACTTTGATGGAGCGCGCCAGGATGGTAGCGTGCGAAGTGCGACCGCCAAAATCCATGGCAAAGCCGAGCAGATGCTCGCGGTCGAGCCGAATGGTTGCGGATGGGGTGAGTTCCCGCGCAAAAACAATCGACGGTTGTTCAAACGTAACCTGATTCGATGCAACATCCCCTTGAATGTAGCGGATGACGCGATTTTTTAAATCCAGGATATCCGCTCTACGGGCACGAAAGATTTCATCTTTCATGTTATCGAGAATATCGATATAGCGAGACATGACTTGTTCAAACGCATAGTCCGCATTAACGGCTTCGTTCGAAATGGTCTTTTGCGTTTCACCGGAAACCATAGGATCATCCAACATGGCGGCATGGACTTTGAAGATTTGCGCCGTATTTTCGTCGAATCGTTCCTTGGTTATGCGATACAGCTTTTCCAGGTCCTCCTTGGAGCGTGAACACGCCATATCAAATTTTAATAGTTCTTTATTTATCTGATTTTTACGCAGTTTAACGCGTTCAACGGTAAAGGAATCGTCGCCAATCACTTTAATTGGCCCAATTGTGATTCCGGGTGAGGCCGCCACACCTTCAAGTCGTAGCTCGGCACTTTTTTTACTCATAGCTCATCATCCCAAATTCCCAGCTTTGTCACCTTCCTCAAACGAGGAAATGGTTGCAAACACCTTTTCGAGCGCTTTTATAGCTTTTTCTTCATCCTCACCCTCTACTCGTAGAACCAACTCCGATCCTTGACGGGCTTCCAACATGAGTATGCCCATAATGCTTTTTGCATTTATCTCTTCGCCATTTTTTGAAATAAGCACATCGGATTGGAATTGAGACGCGGTTTCAACAATCATCCGTGCCGGACGGGCATGAATTCCGTATTCATTTTTGACTATAAATATTCGTTCAACCATAGTGTACTCGTCCTTTTCCCGAGTAGTTGCTCTAGATCACAAAAAATAAAAGACCAAATAGTATACAAATAAAATAAATAGCTAATATAATGAAATTATACGACCTTTTCATATTTAAAAACCAGACGCTAAGAAGAATGGACACGGCAAACGGTGCCAATAGTCTAAGATCCAAATCGGCACTCCAATGTGCCGCAATACCGATCAACAGGCCAGAAAGAAACAAGCCGGCGCTGGATATTTTATCGGCAATAGTTTGGAAACGCCGGATTGACACGTTGGACACCAAATCAAAGCCTTTTCGATAGCCCAACTGCATTCCCTTGATTCGTGTGTAAAAATGCGGGCCGTTGTAAGCGATAAGATAGATGGGAAGGGCAATCCAGCCCAGCAACAGCGCCAGACATAAACCCAAGCCGCTGGCTGCCGGCTTTATGCGTGTCCAAAAAATTTGATCGCCAATGGCACCGAGTGGCCCGGTTAGGCGGTCTTTAAATATGGTAATGGGCGAGCCATCGGGCCAATTTTTTTGCACGGCTTCTTCTTCGAGCCGAGTGACCGCACCTACGCACCAACTGGCAAAATAGGGATGGGAGTTAAAAAACTCCAGATGCCGCTTTAAAAAGTCGGATCGTTCTTCGGGTGTATCATGCAAGCGTCGAGCAAGGGGTATGACGCAGAAGCAAAATCCTAATCCGAGCAAGGATTTAAAATTCCACGACGCTTGTACGAAAAAACATCGAACAAAAATATTAAATCTGTCCCATTTTGTGGTGCGATCGTTCATCTTATATCACAATCAAAAAAATCAAACTAATGGCCAATCCCAAAACGAACAACCAGTGGCGTTTGTTTTGTTGCCAAAACATATGAGCCAGAAATGCGCATCCGGCTCCTAACAAACCCACGGTTGCGGGTTGTAATATTTTATCGTAAGTTTCCGGGTACAGATACAGCAACCGGGTGAGGACCTCGATAAACAGGAGAGAGGTCAAGAATACGCACGCAAAGCCGATGATAAAGGCCTGAACGACTCCCCAGAGCTGAGCAAAATCAACATGCCAGGGTGTAAGCGGGTCTTTTTCCAACAAACTGGAATAAATTCTGCTATTGATACGACGCATGAGCACGACCAGTTTACC
>CAYPZM010000416.1:0-4738 GCA_964414825.1 uncultured Cytophagia bacterium
TCGTATTTTTACAAAAAAAAGGCAAAATAAAACGAGAGTGAGTCTTGGCATAGTTGTTCCTTTCAAAACAATTGTTCTATTACATTGTGGCCATAACGCCGCGCAAATAGCCAATAGATTCAGCCGCGCCAGGCAGCGGATCATCGGCATCTTTTTCATATTCTAATGAAACGGTACCTGTATAATTGTACTTTTCTAATGTGCTGAGAAAATAGGGGATATCAATAACGCCGCGGCCGATTTCTACAGTTTGTCCTTCCGCTTTGGCGGCGCTGACATCTTTGACATGGATATCGTAAACTCGATCTCGATACTTTATAAACTCTTCGGAAGGATCAAGATTGATGCGTTTGGTGTGACCGATATCCATGCACATTCCAATACGCGAGTCCAGGTTTTTCACTTTTTCATAAATGCTTTCCGGGCTCGGATACATTTCATCGCCGGGACCGTGATTGTGAATCGCCACGATGATATCGTACTCTTTGACTTTTTGTTCCACCAGCTCCAAAAGCTCGTGATTTGGCACGCCAATAATGATGTTCATGCCTGCGGCTTTGGCATAGTCAAATGCCTGATGAACTTGCTCTTCATTTTTCATATAAATGACACCACCGCCATACAGCTCCAGGTCGGCATCGTTCACCTTGGCCACAACATCGCGAATTTCTTCTTTCGAGGCTTCCAAAGGCAGGTGAAAACTTTTGAACGCAATACGTTTTAGACCTAAACGTTGGGTCATCTGCAAGCACTGCTCCAAATCGAATTTTCGAAATGTATACGATGCCATTCCCAGAGTGAGTGGGGTAGAGGCTGCTCGCGCGCTTCCACGAGCGGAAGTTAACAACGACGCCGATGCAACTGCGACACCTACAGTCTTGAAAAAACTCCGACGATTTTCACGCATAATTGTTCTCCATGAATGATGTTAGATGAGTCTTTTAATTTAACTAAAGATATAAAAAATAAACAATAAATACCAAATCCAAGTTACTTAACATGAGAAAAACTAGCCAATGCATGCAATACTCTTTCCATGTTTTTGCTCGTAAATTTCCAAAAAAAACAGTTTTATCTCTAATGTATTAAAGTTATATTGATGCGCTCTTTATACTAAATTAACACAAGATACAGTTTAGTGACCACTCATCCGCGTCAAATTCCATGCTTTAGAATTCAATTAACACATAGGTCACATTCATAAAATTCGAAAATATGTTTTGAATACCCAGAACAAATGCAATAGAGGAGACAACAGTGCTGCTTGAAAATAAAAACGTACAGGTTGGAGCCTGGCTGTTTCGGTGGCGCAGCTATTTACCGCTGGTATTTCTGTTTGTGCTGCTTGTTGGACTATTTGATCTAGACAGCAACGAGTTCTATACACAAAACCTGTCAACCTGGAAATTGATTTGCCTGCTAACCTCAGCATTGGGTTTGCTGATACGCGGCTACGCAGTCGGTTATGCGCCTGCTGGAACCTCCGGACGGGTGACAGAAAAGCAAGAGGCCGAAACTCTAAATACCACCGGCGTATACTCCATCATCCGCAACCCCCTTTATGTGGGCAATTTTTTCATGATGTTGGGTGTGGTGCTTTTTGTCGGCGATTGGGCGATCAGTTTGATTTATGTGCTCGTGTTTTGGTTATATTATGAAAGAATTATTCTCGCGGAAGAGGATTTTTTAAAACAAAAGTTTGGCGAATTATACCTTAATTATGCAAGTCATACACCCGCTGTTATTCCAAACTTTAAACTGTGGAAATCTCCAAACATAACGTTTTCTTTTAAAAATGTCCTAAAACGAGAATATTCGGGGTTGTTTGGCATGGTAACAGCCTTTACGGTTCTGGAGCTGCTTGGCAATTATGTTGTTCTCAACCGCCTCGAAATGAGTATGTTTTGGGTGATATTCTTTTTCACAGGATTTATCTTGTATGTATCGCTTCGAACGTTGAAGAAAAAGACCAAAATTCTGCACGTTAAAGGAAGATAGTTCTGCTTTAAATGCAATTCGTGCCATGCATTAGAACTTGAGGCATAAAATTAAACCCAATCGAACCGACTATGGGGACACGATGAAAACATTCCTTTTGTTGATATCCGTGACTATTCTCAGTTGCAACATCTCAAAAAATGCCTGGTTGATTGAAGAGAGTCGTCTCCGGCAAGAGTTTATCGTAAACGCTGGCGCTGTGGATCGTTTTGATGCACCTGTTGAACTTGAGCTTGATAAACTGCGAGATGTGGCTCAAAATCGGTCGATTTTAAAAAACTTTCGCTTGATTGAGGTTACGTCCAGCGGCGAATTCGTTCAAGCGATTCATCAGGTACAACTTGATGCGGACACGACCTCAGCACGAGCAATGCTGACCTTTGTCCTCTTGGGTGAAACCAAGGCAGGCGAAAACCGATTTTTTCAAATCTATTTCGGCAACTTGGAAAATCCTCAACCTTTACAGCTGGATCCGGTGACAGTTGAAACCGCTGCCGATCACGAGGGGCAGGAAAGCTTTAAAATCACAACGCAAAATTCTACCTATTATTATCACATTCGCGGCGCCGGATTTGCCAGTTGGGAAGACAACGACGGCAATGACTGGCTCAGTTACAATCCCGGCGTTGGCGCGGAATCCAACAGCGGCTCGGGCGGCATGTATCGCGGCCTGCCCAATATGGGCTATCCGGAAGGCTATTGTCATCCCGGAAAAGAAGAGTCAACGAGTTGGCTGGTGCATCGTGGGCCAATCAAGGTGACCATCCAATCCGAGTCCAATGACAACAAAATGAAATGCCAATGGGATATTTTTCCTCATTTTGCTCGTCTAACCGTTATCCGCATGCGAACGCCTTACTGGTTCCTCTACGAAGGCACTCCAGGCGGCACGCTGGAGATGGACTCGGATTTTTGTGTGCGTCCCGGCAATGTTCGCACGCTGTGTTCCGAATCGTGGGAGGGTGATATTCAAAGTGAGGATGAAGGAGAATGGCTCTATTTTGGTGATGTGCAAACCAATCGCGTCCTGTATCTGGTTCAACATATTGATGATCGGCTTATGGATTCCTATTGGCCGATGAATGA
Source organism: uncultured Cytophagia bacterium (assembly GCA_964414825.1). Classification (GTDB taxonomy): domain Bacteria; phylum Zhuqueibacterota; class Zhuqueibacteria; order Residuimicrobiales; family Krinioviventaceae; genus CAYPZM01. The sequence continues at coordinate 3,085 of CAYPZM010000416.1, forward strand.
GGAAATGACGGTATTTGGATTCGGGCGTCTCGACTTGAACAAATTTTTAAAACGGCAGAACAATCAATTTACGATGGGTTTGGTGGATACCCACGCGTATGATATTGTAAAAAAGGAAATACATTCAGCGTATCAACCGCTTGAAACGAGAAGGGGCAAAATTGCAAAACGGTAGCAAAAGTCAATGCATGTTTGCAAATTTGTTTGTATATTTTTGTTCATAATCTCGGTAAAGGACGCCATGAAACGAATACTGTATTGTTTGGGAATTCTATTTGCCTTGTTGTTGAATTGTAACGATTCAGGAACAGAACCAGCGCCAACAGAATTAACGCTGCTAAAGCCTGCCGGCGGTGAAATTTGGCTCGTGGGGGAAAAGGTTGACATTACATGGTCCTCAAAAAATGCGGGACAACGGATAAGCATTGAATTGAGCCGCGATAATGGTGCAAGCTGGAGCATTATTGAAGAATCCGTTGAGAATAGCGGCTCCTATTCCTGGCTGGTGAATGAGCAAGAATCTGATAATGTGCTCGTCCGCATTATAGATATTTCTACTGGAAAAACATCGACTCACCAAACACCAATTGCCATCAAAATGATTGGCAACTTGATTGTTACCTTTTATCTCGAATATTTGGCCGATCCCTATCCTTCCTATCAAACCACTATTTGGCTGGAAAATGAGAATGGTGAATTTATGCAATCCTTGTTTGTCAGCGATTGGCTGGGTAGAGGTGGATATGCGCATCGCGATGTTTGTTCTACCTGGAATGCCAAAGCAAACTGGACAGAAAATCATTCCGAAGACGTGGATGCCGTCACCGGTGCAACTCCGGAATGGGGAGTCGATTCGCAATATACATTTGATCTTTCAATTCGAGGCATTGCACCCGGAACGTATAAATGCAATATTGAAACACATATTTCAGGTGAATATAATATTCTGTACACGGGGTTGATTAATGTAAACGTTGAGGATAGCACTGTGGATCCTACACCCATTTATATCCCCAATCCTCATGAATCAGCCGGAGATATTTTAAAGAATGTAAAAATGATCTATTCTTTTACAAAAAAATAAAAAACATAGGGTGAAAATATGAAAAGACATCACCAATTTTCGCGTCGTGATTTTGTAAAAAAAGCGTCAACAGGGATGGCCGCAATTGCCAGTGGTGTTGCTTTGTCGTCTTGCTCAAAAAGAACGATCGACCCAACAGATGATACTGCAGAGCACAAAATTCCAGTGGGTACGGGTGAACCTGGAACCCCAAATCAGCGCACCGGTTCTAGAAACGAGTTATTGCCGAAACGAGTGTTAGGCAATACAGGCATGGAGGTATCCATGTTGGCATTTGGAGGCGGGTCGCAATTTATGAAAAATGACAATGGTAAATGGGAACCTTTGCTCGAACGAGCGCTAGCCATGGGCATAAACTATTTTGATACATCTGTAGATTATAACGGGAGTGAAGAACGTTTCTCCGAGATATTAACTCCAATCCGCGATCAGGTCTATATCACTTCAAAATTTAACGGCAAAAAAAATGACAGGCGTAATGTTGATGCCATGAAGCGAGAACTGGACTTGACACTGAATCGTTTAAAAACAGATTATCTCGATGTATATATGATGCATGCTATCGATAAC
>CAYPZM010000417.1:0-4723 GCA_964414825.1 uncultured Cytophagia bacterium
ACGGCTGTGGTTGTGGGGTTGTACACGATTTTGGGCGGCCTCTCCGCCGTGGTCATGACCGATGTGATTCAGCTCGTCATCATGTTCATTGGCGGGTTGTCCGTGCTCATTCTCGGACTCTGGCAGCTCGGCGGCTGGGGCGCCATGATGGATAAAATTCACGCCATGGGACCGGAATACGGTGATTTTTTCAATTTGATCATCTCTCCCACCAAAGATACGCCCTATCCGTGGACGGGCATTTTATTCGGCTTGGCTCTGGTGCTGGCGCCGGCCTATTTTATCGCCAACCAAACCATTGTGCAACGTTCGCTAGGCGCCAAAGACGAGTGGAACGCCAAAGCCAGCGTGTTGTGGGGCAGCTTTTTGAAAATGTTCATCCCCGTGCTGTTTGTATTTCCCGGGCTCATTGCCATGGGCCTGTTTCCCGGTCTCGAGGACGGTGACCGCGCCTTTCCCTACATGATCAAACAATTATTACCACCGGGCATGACCGGGCTGGTGTTTGCCGCGTTTTTTGCGGGATTAATGTCGAGCGTCGACTCGGCGCTTAACTCCGCCGCCACCATTTGGACGAAAGATATTTACGAACGCTTTATCAAGCGCGATGCACCCGATTTGCACTATTTGCGCGTCGGGCGAATTTTTACTGCGGTGCTGTTGCTATTTGCCATCGCTTCGGCGCCGATCAGCTCGTTGTTTCCCGGCATTTATGTGTACATTCAGACCATTTTCGCGTTTTTCCAAGGGCCCACGTTAGCAATTTTGTTACTTGGCATGTTTTGGCGGCGCACCTCGCAATGGGCCGGATTGGCCGGATTGATTGGCGGAATTTGTACGGCTGCGATTCTCTACCTATTTAAAAATTCGCTATTTATGATTAGCGATCCATTTCTCTATATCGCCTGGTGGAGTTTTCTCGGCGCGCTCATTATCACATTTGTGGTTGCTCTTTTTACGCCGCCAGAACCTATTAACAAAATTCGCGGATTGGTGTACGGCATGGTGTTGAGTGATGACGAATTGCAATCGACATTGCAAAACAAATTGACAGAGGACAACGATGTTTAATTTTGATTGGCTACACGGTTTAAGGGACGGCTGGGGAAAATTTCTGATAATCTTGGCATTTGTCGCGCCGCTTATTTTTGCGCTCACTATGAAAAAATCATATATCTATCAAGGCGCTGAAGATAAAAAACCGTGGCGAAATTTAAAGATTTGGGTGTTTGTGATTGTCGCCCTTCAGGTCGCCATTTATATTTATTTTTAGAGGCTGACGTGATTCCTGCGGTTTCCCCTCTCATAGAAAAACATAGTGCCCAAGAATTGTTAGCTCGCGGGGCGTGGAAATTTTCCGCGTCAAAACCTATGTTGCGCGTGCAGTTATTTTATCTTCCCAGTTATTTGATAAAATTGCAGGTGAGCGCCAACGATGAAAAAAAGCAGCAGCATGTGTGTGTGGATGCACTGGATGGGATTTTAGCGTTTATCGATCCCGATCATCTTAATTTTTCGCAAAATGGAAAAATCAAAACCTGCCCTTACTTTTTACCTCAAGAAAAGGCCGAAGTGATGGCGGTTGAGCAATATCGCCGTCATTTGCTGCAATCCAGTTTGCACACACGGGTTCGTATGGAAGTCAAAGGTGTACTGTCTGTCTCTTCTCTCTACTACCCCTTTTGGATTGGCGTCTTTAAGCGAAAGGACAGACTGGATTTTCGAGTCATTGATGCAGTAAGCGGGCACATGCAGGGCGCCGCGGTAAAACCGGTGTTCATCAAGGCGTTGCTGCAGGAAAAAGTCCTGGAACGGGATTAAAGCCCAAGATCACTAAACATCCAGAGACAGAATCCCAGGATGAATATATTATAGTTCAACCACCCCTTTGGAACGCATAGAAGCCTGCTCGGCCAGCGCCAGTTGTATGCTGAATTGAGCACTCGTCGGCAGAATACGCGCGGGAGACTCACCGTTTTCAAGACAGTCTATAAAATAATTGTATTCGTTGACATATCCATCACCATCCGGGACAGGCACGAGTTCGGGTTGCGGATTGTCTTTGCGGTACAATTTTAACGTCGGAACGGCGCCGGAATCATATTCCAACTGTCCGTTTTCGTACACAGCGGAAAAGGTCATTTTGAATCCCGAGGAGTAGAGCCAGCTTCCCTCAATCGTGCATATCAAATTGTCGCCAAAATCAAATTGCGACAGCACCGCGGCATTGGCACCTTGCGGCAATCGAATTCCTTGCGAAAAGACGCGCCTGGGATTCCCCAAAAGCACTTGTGCAAAATCGACATCGTGAACGTGCAAATCAAACAAACAGCCGCCGCTTTTGGCTTCATCGAGAAACCAGCTACCGGCACCGGCCCAGGCCGGCATACCGCTTAGGCGATGAAAGCGAAAGGAAATCGGATCACCAAGCTCGCGTTTGTCATGCATGTCTTTCAAAATCTCATATTCCGGCCAAAACCGGATGCATTGCGCCACAAACACCTGGCGATCGTAACGCTCGGCCGCATCGATCATGGCATCGCAATCCGGCAGCGTGAGCGCCATGGGTTTTTCGCATACCACATGCAACCCGGCTTGCATGGCAATTTCGGTATATTCGCGATGCAAAAAGGTCGGCAAGCAAATGCTCAGCGCCTCAACCTCATGCTGCTTTAGCATCTCGTCAATGTTTTCATAGCAGGGTACATCCAGCGGTTCCATGCCCTCAACATCAATGTTGCCGGTGGTAACGGTTTTCCACTTTGATTTGTCCTTTTCCACAATCGCCACCAAATCGGCGTTTTTTATCTTTTTGAGCGTAGCCGCATGAATGGCACCCACAAATCCGTATCCCAAAATGGCAAATCGAATCATCGTATCTCCTTGCTTTTTTTACCAACCGTATTTTTCCGGTCCCCAATCGCGGATTTCATGTTCTTGTTTCATAAAGACGAGCTTGCGTTCCGGCACATCGCCGGATATCATAGTCCCGGCGCCGATTACACTATACGGACCCACTTTAACGCCGGGCATAAAAATCGTATTCACGCCCGTACGCACAAAATCGCCAAGATAAGCGGCATTGGCGCCAAATTTCGGCAGCTCACGCCGACCTTTTGCACGATGCAGAGTTTCCAAATCATCAAACCGCAAATTTCCGCAAACCGTTGCCGCGCCCAAATCGCTATTCTCACCAATAATGCCCCAAAACTCTCCATAGTGATAGGCATACACGCGATTCAAAAGTAACCCCGCGACTTCGGCGGCGTGGCCGACAAAACAGTCATCGCCAATGGTGGTGTTGTGTTCAATTTGGCTATATCGCCGAATGGTGGTGCGCTGGCCAATAACGCAGTTTTTTTCAAGAATGGCGCCCTGGATCAGCTTGGTGTCCGCACCCACCACTGCATTGCCTTCGATGATGGTGCCTTTGCCAATTTCCACATGATCGCCCAACAGCAGACGACCGGAGATATCCGCACCATCGGAAATTTTGCAGCCCGGACAAATCACGTCTTTTTCAATTTTTGAGCAGATATAATCATTCCAGTCGTAGCTGGCATGCAGATAATGCCAGGGTTTGTCGATATCAAAAAATAGCCCGCGGGTTTCAATGGCGTGAACTGATTCCCCGGAGTCGAGTGCGAGCTGAATAACATCTTCCAACTGTGATTCGTCCGGAGGCATCATGCCAACCTGGACGGAGCGCATCGCGCCAAAAGTCTGGTTCAGATAGGGCAAAAAGGCTTGTGACAGGGAAAACAAGCCGCATACCCGATGCGTGACATCGTCGCGCGGATGGCCGACCACTCGCTCCACTTGATCGTCTTTTACTTGCGCGCACATCCAATCTTGCGGCTGCTCGTTTTGTAAAGGATGCACCATCATGGAGCAAATAGCATCGTGATTTTGGTTTTTAATAAAATTTGAAATATCGTCAAACCGCAAAACAATATCACTGTACATCACCAAAAAACGTTCCTCTTGCAGAGCGGAGACACCGGTTAACACGGCATCGACCGTCCCCTGTCCGGTTTGCTCTACATAAGAAATATTATCGTACTGGCTCAGCGCCTGTCGCACCTGCTCGTGTCGATACCCAACCACAACGACAAAGTTTTCGATGCCGGCGGTTTTTAGTTTTTCCACTTGCCAGCAAATTATGGGCTTGTTGGCTAAAGGCAGCGCCGCTTTTTGTCGAGTGACATTGTAAGGCCAGCATTTAGTACCGCGGCCGGCAGCGAGCAAGATGGCTGTTTTCATGGTTTTCCGCCTTTTTAATATCGAACTTGTTTACTTTATCATACAAAAATCAGGGCTAAAATGAAAACAATTATTATAGTTACGAGACCCTGGAGCAGCGTCGCAACGGTTTGGGCGCGATATGCCGTGGGCACATCCATTTTGCTGAATTGCGACACGACCCAGAAAAAGCTGTCATTGGCGTGTGAGACGGTCATGGCGCCAGCTCCAATGGCCAGCACCGTGAGGACCCGGCCCATGGTGGACTCGAGTCCAAGCGCCGGCAGCAGTGAGGCGACCAGCGCAGAGGTCGTCACCAACGCGATGGTAGAGGAACCTTGCGCGGTTTTCATAGCGGCGGCAATCAGAAACGGCAGAAAAATGCCAAGTCCGGCGGTGGAGAGCACATCGCCCAAATAGGTGCCAATATTCGTAGCTTGCAACATGGCGCCAAACGCACCACCGGCGCCGGTGATGATGA
>CAYPZM010000418.1:0-4696 GCA_964414825.1 uncultured Cytophagia bacterium
CTTTGAAATTAAATGATTTCTGCCATCAAGGATGTTTGGAGGCTGAATAGTTACTTGTTTTTACTTTTTCAAGATCAATTGAAAACTCACCCAAGCCAGTGATTCCGGCTAATCCCTTTTTCGAATCCGAAACCAGCTTTACATTAGAGGAATCGTTATCGATAAATACCACTTTTCCATTTAAACGATTCGGTTTAAAGGTTGTATCTCGTTCAAATATTTCCAATAATTTTATACGATCCCAATTAATCTTGACCAAGCCTTCACCCTGATGCACACGAATTCCATCGTATTCAAAATCCGGAGTATAAATGAAAGAGTAGGACGTATAATCAATTTTAGCTTTTTCTATTTGAATCACATTCTCCGATTTATCCGTGATACGAAGATCTGCGGCATTTGCATATATAAACACACACAAAATGGAAATTGAAAAAACGTAAAGTAATACTGAATGCTTACATTTCATGATTTAGCCTCCTTGATAGTTTTTAATTTGATAGATGGATGTTTTCCTATGCCTTTAAATTTTCGCCGCAATAAGCGCTTAAATTTTGCAATAAATTGCAGATGGAGGAGTTGAGCTGGTTCTACGAATTCACTCCCGGTACATCCCCTGGATATCCCGGCAATAATTACCTTCGGGAGTTTCTACAACGAGATAGTAAAATTCTTTTTGTACCAGATTCTCCTGCAAAAACGCTTTTGCAGAAGCAGCGTCTGGAGCTTTGTAAATCAGGTAAACAAACGTCTCGCCCATTTTTTTGTTGCTGTCTTTTCGAACAAACGAGACTTGTGAGGTTTGCGGAGATTTTTGATTATTTGGAGACAACACTGTTTTTTCAGGCTCTAATTCTCCAACGCCTTTGGGTTTTCCACCATGTTTTATAAAGCTCGATTTGGCTTTTTCCCACAATTCAAAGGTTAAATCGTGGCCACAAACAATAGCTTCATATACACCATTTTCGGATTTATAGTATCCAAAGACAATAGATTTAGTGCAGATGAGCTCTTTTGAATCGCGTGCGATATGTATACAGGGCAATGCGAGCAGAGCTTCTTTTGCATCCCTTTCTCTATCAAATTTGTAAAGCAAGTATGGCTCTTCGTTGTGCATGGACATTCTTGCGAACCAATACGCATTTGCCAAACTTAGCGTGTTGTGTCGTGTGCCGAGGTTATCGCTTTCGATAAAGTTGGTTCCGGCTTCCTTGTGTTCTTTCTGCCGAGTAAAGATATTTTTCAAATACATTTTCTGCACTCCCCTGAACCAGGTATAAACGAGTTTGTTATTCTTATCAAACCAAGCTATTTGCACAGATTAAAATTTAAAACAAATGCCACCATTTCTTGCGATTCAAGCGTTTAGAGTCTGTTTGTGCCGGGGGCTTTTTCGTAGGTGATGTAGCCGGCTTTGGCATATGCCCGGGAACCGTTTTATCACGCCACCATTTAACTGCGGCGGCATGTGCGGCAGTTTTTTCTTTCTCCCCCAGCTTTAGAAATTTGACACATTGTTCACAAATTATCCATGGCGAATTGCCCTGAATCGATTCTATTTGTTGTTTATAAACTTCTTTTGGAATGCCCATACGCTCCCCGACCTGAAGATTTTTTTCTTGAACGGCTGAATTTTTCATAAATCGAGCTGCTAGTAGATAGCCTTCTCCGCTTTTAATCATTTTAGAAACACCCCAAACTGCATCATGTGCATCGCATACGCTCATCGTTTGGTCTCCTTTCATGCACTCAATCTAATTACTTTTAGTGCTTTAATTTTTCAACAATTTTTATCATATCCCGTTCATCAGGTTCTTCTACGGCCACAAAAAACAACTCGTCATCTTTTTTTAAAATATAATCTCCAGGATACTCTTGTTCTTGTGGATTAATAATCAATTTTTCCTTTTGTTTCAAAAGCCGTTTACCTGCTCCATCATATAATGCATTGCCTTCTTGGTCCAGATATGGCATACTCGTTTGGGTTTCAACTGCGAGCAATATCATATTTGCGTCATGCCATAATTTTGCGGCTTGACGAAATTTTACACCAACAAGTCCCTTTGGAATTCTTTTTTTATAAAATTCACTGCCAGATGAGAACTCCAAAAGTTCTGCCAGCACACCTGAAAGTCCATGATTCAATGCCGACGCCACTAACAAATTGCCGCTCAAACGGTCGAGGCAGATATATTCATCAACATTGGCCCGCTCCAGGTGCTTTTTGTATTCGGAGTTTAAGAGTTGAACACAGGTATAGACATCAGGGCGAAGCGTTTCGATCGCCAGGGTAATCAGTACGGCTTTAGCATCTGGGTTTATTTCGTGCTCGGAATTCTGCCACATTTCTGTCAAGACAATTGCCGTATCTGCCGTCATAATTCCGGCACGCTTCAAATCTTCTTCTTTTGTAGGATCGCCGGAGATAAAATCGACCCGATCATCTTCTAGAGGTCGTCTTTGTAAATGAGCAAGGATGACAATGGGACGGCTTTCCGCAATATCGGGGGAAAGAAGCTGGTTAATAATGTTTTGACCCTGCATGTTCCAGCCACAAATAATGATATGGTTTTTATAGTTCACCTTGTTCACAATCCTGCCTCCTTTGAGCGAAAAATCGACAAACCAGGTAACAATGCGTCCTCCTATTATGGCAATAAATGTAACCCCTGCAATCAATCCCCCCAATCCCGTAATTTTGGCCAGTGGCGTTTCCATTTTGCCATCGCCAAGCTCGCCAAGAAATAGAGGAAAGACATTAAAGAATGCATCAAAGATACTGGATTTTTGCTCGTGAGCCAAAACGATAGAAGATACTACCATCAAAAGAATGCTAAGAACCAAAGCGATTCGGATGGGATATTTGTATAATTTATTCAGAAAATATCTTAAAAATCCATGCAAACTAGGTCTCCCATTATTTCCCATGATTCAATTAAAAATTTGGATATTGCGGAGATGAAACAAGAAATAGAGTTCTGTATATTTTTATTGTAACAGGAGTTCTGTGTTCTAGTCGGGTAATCAGAAATATTGCTGTTAAATAAATGCCAACAATTAAAATTGAAAACGCAGCCCCAAACCTTCCGCTCCAGACTCCTGCTTTTGTGATAAGAATTTCCAGTGCCAAAACTCCCATTCATAGCAGACCAAATCCGGCGGACCATATATGCTCGCGTCTGACATGTGCCAAGATAGGTTCTTTCTTTTGGATGATATCCAACAAAGCAATAATGGCCAAATTACACATATTGCTTCCAAGCACATTGCCCATGGCAAGATCGGGTTCTTTGGCAATGGTCACCGAATCCATGTTGGTTACCAACTCGGCTAACGATGTAAGGAGCGCGAGAACAATAACCCTAATCCAGATATGTCCCGGTCCTGTTCGTTCTCAAATTTGGTCATCATACCGTGCTAATTTCGAGCCGGCAATAAAAATGATACCGCTACAGAGGACAAATTGTAAAAGTATCAGAAAGCCTCCCAAATCAAAGCTTCTGAACCTGATCATACAACGCCTTTGCTGGCAAAGTAACTGGGCATATCAACTTTCCAGGTATTCCCTAAAAGAAAAAATAGGTCTTGTTCATTTTTTGCCAATTTGCCATCAGCGGCGATGAGCTGCATAGCAAAATCCAAAAGGATTGTTCGTTCGTGGGCGCTGCTCAGATTACCAAAAGTAACGGCTGCTCGCGTCAATTCATCAAATCGGCCCTCGCCGGTCATGGATGCGATGGATTTGATAACCGCGTTTGGTTCAAAATGAACGCCGCCGAAATTTTCATCCAAAAAACGTTGAATGACATCGTGCTCTTTTTTGTGAACTTGTCCATCGATTGCGGAGAGGAAATAAAGGATTTCGAATGCGGCTTGAAATTTGTCCATGTTGGCCTCCCAAAAATAATGTTTGTTATTGAAAGCACGGTTTTTCCAAACGTGCAAACCCTTTTAAAATGTGCATTCTGTTCCATTGACCGTTATCGTTCGTGATCGATTATCCACATGACCGGAGTATTTTTTCCCGTCGCAAGTGATCGAAAAATCATAAGAAACGATCCGATTCGAGGGATTGTATCTGATATTGCTAATTTTTTTTGTGTATGCTCCGCTGCATTTTAGCGGAGGCATCCCACCGCCTCCAACCATATCACAATTCGCATCCGGATTGAAGATTCCACAAAAAGTCACAATTGCAAACATGAGCAGTGCAGCCAGAACGAAAATCGGTAAGATAATTTTTATTGGTTTCATTCTGCTCCCTCCTATTAGCTTTCATTTTAAAGCAACGTGATTCTGCTGCAATTTTAAGTCATTCTTTGAGTTTAGTCCGTATAATCACGTTTTTAAATTCCTCACCGGCCACTCACTCCTTTCCAAGCCAAATCACCACATCGACATCAGAGATGAGTTCCATTTTTTTAAGAGTTGGGATTGTATCAAACTTTGTCATAAATCGCTGAGAAATTTCTCGCGCCTGGTTTTCAACATTTTCTCGATAGTGAACGGTAATACCCTGGTGATCGGCAGAAAGAGACTGACCACTGTCAACGACATTATAGCCCCCTGCCTGAATGAGCTCGGAGGCTTTTGAAAGTGTTTCTGCATCATCATTGGTATAAATGGAAACGCTGTACATTCGATCCGATCCCACACGATAAATTAAAGGCTCACCAATACCAAGCAGATAAAGTTC
>CAYPZM010000419.1:0-4694 GCA_964414825.1 uncultured Cytophagia bacterium
AAGCCAAAGGCCCGGGCACACTGCAGCTCCACTTTTACGACGCCTTGTACAATTTAACCAAAGAGCAAATTACGAGCTATTTAAAATGAAAGACTATTCTCTCGATCTCTATTTGGTGACCGACCGCGCGCTTTCGCTGGGGCGTCCGCTTGAGGACGTCGTAACCCAGGCGCTGCGCGGTGGTGTTACCATGTTGCAGTTGCGCGAAAAAAAGTGCTCCACACTGGAATTTGTCGAGCTGGCGCAGCGCATCAAAAACATTACCCAATCGTTCAATGTACCGCTGATCATCAACGATCGTATTGATGTAGCGCTGGCCGTGGATGCTGATGGTGTACACCTCGGTCAAAGCGACATGCCCTATCCACTAGCGCGCAAATTGTTGGGGGCCGGGAAAATCATCGGCCTTTCCGTCGAGTCCGTGGAACACGCTCGTTTTGCCGAGGAATTGGATGTCGATTATTTGGGCGTCAGTCCGATTTATTTTACACCGACCAAAACCGATCTCACCGTTGAGCTGGGATTGGATGGCCTGAAGCAGATCAAAGCCATATCGCGACATCCGCTGGTGGCCATAGGCGGCATGAACGCGCACACCCTTGCCGATGTGGTGCGAGCTGGTGCGGACGGCATTGCTGTGGTTTCGGCCATTTGTTCGGCAAAAAACCCGCAGCAAGCAGCAGAAGAATTATCGAGCCTTATCCAAACCACGAAAGCCGAGGTGACCGCATGAACCTCGGCGATTTGGGTGAATTTGGACTGATTCATCGAATAGCTCCTCATTTTAAACAATCGGATAAAGCAATTATTGGCATTGGTGATGACTGCGCCGTGCTGCCCCAGGATGAGCATCGCGTTTGGTTGGTGACGACCGATCTGCTTATTGAGGACATCCACTTTTTGCGCGATCGCATTCCACCGGAAGATTTGGGACATAAATCCCTGGCGGTCAATTTAAGCGACATTGCCGCCATGGGAGGAACACCGACCGCCGCGTTTCTCTCTATTGGTCTACCCAAATCGATCGAGGTGGATTGGCTGGACCGCTTTTTTTCCGGCATAAAATCGCTTGCAGAGCAGACCAATTGTCTGTTACTCGGCGGTGACACGACAAAATCGAAACAGGGCGTGGTCATCAACTTTACCATTTTGGGAAATGCCTGGCGGAGAGCAGTAAAATACCGCTCAACCGCCAAACCCGGCGATATTGTTGCGGTTACGGGATATTTGGGCGATTCCGGAACCGGACTTGCTCTCCTTCTCAATAACGTTCCAATTGAAGGTGAGGCGTTTCAGTATCTGGTGGATGCTCATCACTGCCCCATGGCTCACCTGACCGAAGGCCAGTGGTTAGCAGAGCAGGATGCGGTGCACGCCATGTTGGATGTTTCGGACGGCATTGATTCGGATTTACATCGAATTATGGAAGAGTCCCACATCGGAGCTCACATTAACTTGGATGCGCTGCCACTCTCCGAACCCATGCATTCGACATGTCAGGCGTTTTCCTGGAATGCACTGGAAATTGCCGTTTCCGGAGGAGAAGATTATTGTCTGTTGTGCACGGTCGATGCCGAGACTTTTCCAAACCTGGCAAAACAATTTCAGGCGACATTTCAAAAGCCGTTATATGAAATTGGCGTGATTACCAACAGCAACGAGCTGGTTTATTCTCAACACAACAAAACCGTACAGTTCACAAAACATGGATTTGATCATTTTACAGGATAACTATGGCAAAACAGTATACACGAGTGCTCACCATTGCCGGCTCGGATAGCGGCGGCGGCGCCGGTATTCAAGCGGATTTAAAAACCATTTCCGCTTTGGGATGTTACGGTATGTCGGTTTTAACCGCCTTGACCGCGCAAAATACTGTGGCGGTAACCGGCATTATGGAAGTTGAACCAAAATTTGTCGCGCAGCAAATGGATGCGGTTTTGGAGGACATTGGAGTGGATGCTGTAAAAATTGGCATGCTCTCCTCGCCGGAAATCATCGCTGCTGTGGCAGAGCGATTGCGCTTTTATGAGATCAAAACAATCGTGCTCGATCCCGTAATGGTCGCCAAAAGCGGCGACAAACTGTTGCGCGACGAAGCGATTGACGCCTTAAAAAGCGAATTGTTGCCATTGGCGACAGTAATCACTCCGAACATCCCGGAAGCGGAAGTTCTGACCGGCACCACAATAAATTCAAAAACCGCCCTCGAACAGTCAGCATTCATACTGCTGCGACAAGGCCCGGCTGTACTCATCAAAGGCGGGCATTTTGCGGACAAACACAGTGACGACGGCCTGGCCATGAACACACCGCACGGCCCCGAACTGGTTTGGCTGCAGGGAAAGCGTATTGATTCGAAAAATACCCATGGCACCGGCTGCACACTGTCCTCCGCTATTGCCGCATTTTTGGCCAAAGGCATGTCCGTAAAAGACGCAGTGCAGCATGCCAAATCCTATATCAGCGAAGCCATTGCTGCTGGTGCCGGATACCAAATTGGCAAAGGCCATGGGCCGGTGCTGCATTTTTACCATTTTTGGCAACAGTGACACACTAGACCTCAAAAGACTGTCGAAAAACTATAAAAGTGACAGAACAAGGGATCACGCCAGATTGCAGGAATTAGCTGTAAGTGTATATTTATCTGGTTACTCAAACAATGTCTATATTCTGAAGTGACTCCTTGTTAAGGAGCTAGTATAACTTTTTCGACAGCCTCCAAAGGTTTATTTCCGCAAAAACCTCGACGCTGACGCTAAGGAAGTTTTGTTCTATCTTTAGGAAAACCTTCGAGGTCTTTTGATGAAAGGGATCACCCATGAAATTCACCGAACATCTCTGGCAACAAAGCAAATGCATCTATCACGCTATTTTGGATCACCCTTTTAATATCGAGCTGGCGCAAGGCACCTTAGCCACAGGCCGCTTTGAATATTACGTGCAACAGGATTCGCTTTATCTGCGCGATTACACGCGGGCACTGGCGCTTCTTGTTGCTAAATCGCCAACACTGGACTTTATGCAAGATTTTTTATCGTATGCCAATGACGGAATTCTCATCGAGCAACAACTTCACGATCACTTTTTCAACACCTTTAACATTAGTCCGGCCAAGGAGAAGGCGCCGGCGTGTTTTGCTTACACCCACTTTTTATTAGCCACAACCGCGCTCGAACCGTTTCCCGTTGGCGTTGCTGCGCTGCTGCCCTGTTTTTGGGTTTATCGGGATGTCGGGCTGCATATCGCCAAACACGCTGTCGAGCATAATCCTTATGCGCTGTGGATCGAAACGTACACGGATCCCGAGTATGACAAAATTGTGGATCGTATGATCGACATCGCCGATGAATGCGGAGAATCGGCTTCACCGCAAATTAAGGAACGTATGACAGACGCGTTTCATCGTTCCACCCAGAGCGAATGGGCTTTTTGGGAGGCCGCATACAACATGGAACAGTGGCCGGTTCGATAACCTTGACATTTCTTTACGATTTTCGCTATTTTGTCTTTTGATTTGCCCCATTTTTTTTGTAAATAATCTCGCCATTTCTTCGTTCGTTGAACTAATACAAGCCATCTCATGAATGTATCGCAACTGCAGTCCATTCTCGACAACATACATCACGTAACCCTTGCGGTTTACGGCGATTTTTGTCTGGATGCCTATTGGATTCTCGATCCGGACGGCGGCGAGATTTCCGTGGAAACCGGTTTGCAAACCCAGGCGGTGCGCCGGCAGTATTATTCCCTGGGCGGCGCATCCAATGTGGTGGCTAATCTGGCGGCTTTATCGCCCAAACGCATTCAGCTTGTCGGCGTCACAGGCGATGATATTTTTGGCCGGGAAATGCGGCGTCAGTTTCACAATTTAAATGTGGATACAACCCACCTCATCACCCAAAGCGAACATTACGATACCGTCGTATTCGGCAAGCGTTATCTCAACGATGACGAGCAGCCGCGCCTGGATTTCGGCTTTTTCAATCGGCGCACCGAAAACACGGACGATACGATAATAACCCATCTACGCCGGGTGTTGAAATCGTGCGATGCGCTCATTTTCAACCAACAGGTACCCGGCAGCATTTCCGACTCGTTTATCGACAAAGCCAATGCGGTATTTGATGAATTTTCTGACAAGATCATCTTGCTCGACTCGCGCCATTTTGGCTCGAAATTCCGCAACATGTATCGAAAAACCAATGACATTGAAGCGGCAGAGCTGGCCGACGTGTCGCTTTCCGAAAACGAATCGCCGGACACCTCTACATTGGAATCGATTGCATACAAGCTATTTCAACAACGTTCAAAACCCGTATTTTTAACACGCGGCAAACGCGGCATTTTGGCGGTGGATCAAAAGGGCAACGTCCATCACATCCCCGGCATTCACTTTATGAAAAAGCTGGATACCGTAGGCGCCGGCGATACGGTCATTAGCGCTCTGGCCGCAGCGCTAGCCGCCAGACATTCGGTAAAAGAAGCGGCGGAATTTGCCAATTTGGCTGCCGGTGTAACGGTGCAAAAGCTGTTTCAAACCGGAACCGCATCCGGTGAGGAAATTTTGGCGTTGCAGCGCGAGGTTTATTATCTGCATCAGCCGGAGCTCGCAGCGGACATCCGCAAAGCAACGTTTTTTGACGACTCTCAGATCGAACTGTGCTACGAGCTCGCTTCCCTCCCGCTCGGTC